>JALYTD010000093.1 GCA_030854475.1 Actinomycetota bacterium | reverse complement strand
GCTCCGCCTCGTCGCGTTCACCGCCTCGGCGTTCATCGGCGGCCTCGCGGGCGGGCTCGCCGTGCAACTCGACCGGGTCGCGGACCCGACCGCGTACGGACCCCTGCTCTCGTTCGAGCTGCTGGTCGCCGTGCTGGTCGGCGGCGCCGCGTCGGGGCTCGGCCCGACAGCCGGCGTGATCGTGCTCGGCTTCGTCGCACTGGCCGCGCGTGGGCTCGGGTCGCTGGCCAACGTGCGCGGAGAGCGCTTCGAACCAATGCTCGACGCCCTGCTCGTGCTCGCCGTGCTGTCGGCTGGAAGCCTCGCCGTCGCCCCCGGAATCGGCTCCTGGCTGCGCAAGCTCTGGCCGCCACGACTACGGACGGCGCGCCGTGGGGGGCTTCCCGCCGCGCTCGCGCAGCCGAAGAGGGTGCTCCGTGCCTCGGGGCTCCGCAAACGCTTCGACGAGGTGGTCGCGGCCGACGGCGTCGACCTCGAGGTGCGGCCCGGCGCCGTTGCGGCGCTGATCGGGCCGAACGGATCCGGGAAGACGACCGTGCTCCGACTGCTCTCCGGCGCGATCACGCCCGAAGCGGGCGCCGTAACACTGGGCGACCAAGACATCACGGCCGGCGGGCCCACCGAACCCGTTCGGGCCGGCCTCGTGCGGACGCTCCAGCCGACCGCGGTGTTTCCCGAGCTAACGGCTCGAGAGAACGTCCTCGTCGGCACCAACCGAACCCGGCTCGAGGGAGGCGTATTGCGCTCGCTCACCTCGACCCCTCGCTTCCGCCGGGAGAACGAGCTCGCCGAGGCGCGGGCGGCGCAGGCCCTGGCGGCGGTGGGGCTCGAGAGCGCCGCCGACCGGCGTGCCGGGACGCTCGCGAGCGTCGACCAGCGCTTGCTGATGATCGCCAGCGCGCTCGCAACCGAACCGGCGGTGCTGCTCGTCGACGAACCGGCAGCCGGAGCCGGAGACGACGACCTGCCGCGTGTGGCCGGCGTGCTCACGACGCTGGCCGAGCAGGGCGTGGCCGTGCTTGTCGTCGACCACAACCTGCGGCTGGTTAGGGCGATCGCAGAGCACGTGTTCGTGCTCGCCGAGGGGCGCATCGTGGCGGCGGGAAGCGTCGACACGGTGGCAGAGGATCCGTTCGTCCGCGAGGCGTACCTGGGCAGACAGCGCCTCTAGATGGCATCCGTAGACTGGCCGCCCGTGCGCGTTGCCCTTGCCCTAGGCCTCGTCGTCGTGCTCGTACTCGGCGGCGGCTGCGGGTCGAAGCAGCACAAGCAGGCGACGCTCGTGGTCGCCGTAGACGCCCCGTTCTCACGCACGCCTTACGTCGGCGAGACGATCGAGCACGGCGTCGCGCTGGCGATCGCCGACGTGAACGCCCGCGGAGGCATCGTCTCGAGGGGCACGCGCTATACCTTGCGGGTCAAGCGCAGCGACAACGCCCTCTCCCCGCGCAAGGCGGTCGAGAACGTCCGCCGTGCGCTACAGGACGACGCCGTCGCGATCGTCACCGACGGGACCGGGATGGACGCGACCTGGGAGCTCGCCCGCGACGCCGGGGTGCCGATCTGCATCGTCTACGAGGGCGGGATCGGGCTCGTCGATCCCGACCGGCGGCCGAACGTGTTCCGGATCGCGCCCACCGACCGCGGGATCTCGTTCAGGCTGGCCGAGTACATCGTGCCGAAGGGCTTGAAGATCGCCTTACTCACGGACGACAGCGGCTACGGACAGCACGGGCGCTCGGCTCTGAAGAAGGCCTTCCGCACGATCCCGCGTTCCGTAGCCGCCCGGATCACGTTGCCGACGAGCGCGTCCGACCTCTCTCCCCAGGTGCTCGCCGCACGCCGCTCCGGAGCCACGGCTCTCCTCGTCTGGGCCCAGGCACCGACCCTTGCGAAGACGATCGCCGCGGCGCGCACCTTCGGCTGGCAGGTCCCGATCTTCACGACCCCCTCGGGCGAGGACCCACTCGTGCGCCAGCAGCTGGCGGATCACCCGAGCTGGATCGACGGTCTGACGTTCGGCTCCGGCCGGATGACGGCCGAGCGCGGCCCGGCGCCGTGGAACGCTTATGCGAGCCGGTACGAGCAGGCATACGGCGCGGACTTCGTCGGCGTCAAGACACGAAGCGGGCAGCGTGTCGTCCAGCCTCCCGACTACGGCATGTACCCGTTCGACTTCGTGAACGTGCTCGCAGCCGCTCTGACGCAGTCGAAAGGGCAGACGGGCGCGAAGCTTCTCGACGCGTTGAACGAAGTGACCACCGAAGGCGCCAACGGCGACCAGCGCGGCTTCAACCGGCGCAACCACGAGGGCGTCGTCGACGACGACGTCTACTTCGCCCGCTTCCGCGACATGATCTTCCGGCCGGTGAAGGACGATCCGCTTTCCTCGACCTTGCCCACGATCCCGCAGACGAGGTAGGCCGATCCTTCGCCGCACGCTCATCCTTGCGCTCATCGGAGCCGCGACCGTGCCCTCGTCCGCAGCGGGAGCGGAGCAGGTGACCTTGCCCTCTCCGTGGCAGATCCTGAAGCCTTCGCCGCCGCTCACGGGCGGCGGAGCGGCGTTCTTCGAACGCCGGATCCCAGGGCACATCGCGTCGGAGCAACGCGTCGTGGCAGGCGTGGATGCGACAGGCCGTCCCGTCGAGGTGACCGACCTCCAACGTCTCGTCGTCTTCGGCAAGGGCGACTACGCGTTCGTGGTGCCGTCCCCGGTCACGGACGTGCAGACGGGCCCGGGCTCGCAATCGCAGCCCGGCCTGCGCAGGGGCGGCGTGATCTGGCAGGGGTTCTCGCCGGGGAGGCGCGTGCTCGAGGCACGGATCGAGCTGAGGGCCACCGCAGCCGCCGGAGCGCTGCCACTGAAGTTGAAGCTCTCACAGGCTCGGTCCGGCGATGCGACGAGGATCGAGTTGAGCCTCGAGAACGCGACCGCGGCTCGCGCACTCGCCTTCTCGACCACCGTCGACACCCTGGAGATCGCGAAGAGCCTCGACGCGTTCGTCGCCGCGGTCGGGCGAGGCGACCAGTCGGTGTCCGCGTTCGTCACGGCGCGGGGGCCGGTCAAGGCCCACACCTACGACGTCGTTGTGCCACTGCGAGTGACCGGCGAGCTCGAGCTCGCGGGGCCGGCAAGGTCCGTAATCGGAGCGGAGCGGACTCCGCGAGGTCTCCGCTTCCGCACGACCCTTGGACGAATGCCCCTGCGAATCACCGCCGTCGTGCCTGGTGCGCCCAAGCGGCCCGTCCCGGCGTTGCGACTGACTGTCGATCCGCCCGATCCGGTCAGTGTCCTACGCCCGAGAGGCGCACCGACCTGGGTTGCGCTCGCAACGAGCGGGCGGCTTCCTCGCGGCCCTGCGGTCGTCACGCTTGCGATCGAGCGGATCCTCGGCGCCGCGCTCGCGCGGCAGTTCGGGACCTTCCTCGTCAATCCCGACGCCGCGGGGCCGAGCCGAACAACGTATGTGTACCGGCTCGCAAGCAAGCAACACGCGGTCCGCCCTTCCGGCGGCGACTCGAGCGCAGGCTGGATAGCGCCGCTCGTCGCCGGCGTGCTCGCCTGCGGCGCCGCGGTCGTTTTCTGGGCACATTCGTAGACCTATCGCGCGGCGCCTCGAAGCCGGCGGTCCTGCTTGCCCGCTAGAGCGACCACCTGCGCGAAGAATAGTCGCGCGGAGAAGCCGGTCGCGTCGAGCTCAGCGGTGGCGTTTGCCTCCCGCCAGACGACCGTGAAGCCGACAACCGAGGCCGGCCCGGTCCCCTGATGCTGGACGAGGGCGAGGGCTTCGGCTCCGAGCCCGTGCACGTTCTTGATCTTCCCGCCGATCTCTGCCGACCTCCGCAGCTGCGTCCGGTAGAGATCGAAATCCTTCTTCGCTCCGCCCGAATCCTTGAAGAGATCGACGCGAGACGCGACGACGAGCGGACCCGTCGTCTTCGTCGAGCCCGCGCGGTGGTAACGGGCGATCCAGCCGCCGAGCCGGGCGAAGCGGCTCGGATCGGTGCGAGGAGGCGAGACGTCCGCCGAGACGAGCGGGCCGTCGAAGAAAGCCGAGAGCGTGCGCGGAAGGTCGTTCCGCTGCAACACGACCTTGGAGAGCTTCTGCTTCGGGATCGTCGGACCGCTCGAGCCGCAACCGGCGAGGACGGCCGACACCAGCAGGACGGAGAGGGCTCTGAAGGCCCCGGACACGCGCGGCAGGATCGCAGAAAGAAGAGGGCCCGGCGCGTGCCCCTTCCGGCTTGCGGGTCTACGAAACGATGTCGATAGGTTCGTGAGCAAGCTTTGCTTAGCGAACGGCTGCGCCCGCATCGACAAGGCCTGCGCCGTATGCGTCGGCGAAGGGGATCGCGTGACGCTGGTCGACGTGGCAGTAACCCGTGAAGCAGGGCGTGCCGTCGAAGGCCGGTGCGAAGTTCGCCGGGTCGTTCGGGCCCATGTAGTTCGCCATGTTGCGGCGGGCCGTCGCAGCCAAGCGTGAGGCCAGGGCGACGGGCGAATTCCGTAGCTCGGTATGCGCAGACAGAGTCAGGGCTGCGACGCCGACCGCGTTCGGTGCGGACATCGACGTTCCCTGGAGCCAGCCGAAGCCGGCGCCTTCGAGCTTGAAGCAGGCCGAGTTGCGGAGCGAGGACTCGACGGGGTCGCTACAGATGAGGCCGTTGGCAACGAGCGCGCCGAACGAGCCCCAGCCGCCGTAGAGGATGTTCCCGTCGCCGCCGTCCCAGCCGGGGATCTCGTAGCGCCGGGCGCCGCCGGGTGCCGCCAGGTCGATCCGAGAGCCGTAGTTCGAGTAGTAGGCCAGCTGGTCGCGCGCCCCGACGTGTTGCGTCCACCGAAGCGGGACGCTTGCCGGCGCCGACCCGATCGCGTTCGCCGTCGAGGAGACCATCGTCACGCCGGGAACTCCGCCCGGAGACTCGAGCAGCCCGCGCGCGTCGTAGTCGTCGAGGGACGGGCTCCCGGGCCACACGGTGACGAAGCCTTCACGGCCGGTCGACACGCGCCCGACGCCCTCGAGCCTGCGCCCGCCGACCCTCATGTTGACGCGGTCGATGCGCACGTGCTCGTTCCCGGCCGAGGCGAAGACGCCGACGCCGCGCGCACGGCAGTACGAGACAGCATCCGTCCAGAGCAGGAAGTCCTCGGCGTCGTAGGGATTCGAGGGGTCGAGGTAGCCGACGATCGACATGTTCACGAGGTCGACCTTCGGCGAAGAGCAGGCATCCACGAGCCCGGCGATGATCCAACTCGTCAGGCCGCCGAACCCGGCGGCGAGAACCTTGTAGTTGCCGATGCGCACCTCCGGCGCGACACCGTTCGAGGCGAAGCCGTTGGCCGCTCCGGCGATGCGGCTTGCGACCCAGGTGCCGTGGCCCTCTTTGTCGCGCTCGGAGCAATCGCGCAGGCCCCGCTGGTCGAGACCTAGCTCGCCGAGGATCTGCCTCAGCTCCTTGCAAGGAATGAAGCTGCCGCCCAGCGAGCGATCGACCCGGTCCACGAGCTCTGGATGCGAGACCTGGATGCCGGTGTCGAGCACGGCGACGACCACGGAGCGGTCGCCGTGCGTCCGCCTCCAGGCCTGCGGAACGTTCATCCGCCCGTCGTCCCACTGGAGGATTCTTTCCGGGTTCGTCACCCCGAGGAAGGAGGTGATGTCGTGCCAGGGATCGGGAAACGAACCGTTGTCGCCGTCGTTCTGGCCGTGCCAGTTCACGGATCTGCCGCGTGAGCCGGCGTCGTCCGGACCGCGATTGTCCTTGACGACGCTGTCCTGGAAGGCGGCGGTGACACCGCGCTGAGAGCGAATGCGCCCCGCGAAACCGGCCGACCGCGGAATGACGGCGAGCGCCTCGATCGCGCTCAGGTCGCTGACGACGTCCGCCCCGGCCGCACTGGCCGCGGCCCGCATCTGCGCCGGTATGGTGCCCGGGGCAAAGCGGACGATCGTGACGCCGAACGGATTGCGGGCAGCACGAGCGGGCCCCGCAAGCGAAAGGCAGAAGAGCGCCACGAGGAGAAGGCTGGGCCGCTTCACCAGTTCTCGTCTCGGCAGCCCGCCAGAAGCTCTGTATCACTCGGTTGGGGAAGGCGACTTGGCTGCCGGGAGGCGCCCGCCAGAGTTGTGAGCTAGAGTCGCAGAATTCGCCTTTTGCTGATCATTCTCTCGCTCGTGATCGGCCTGCCCGTGCTGATCGCTTCGACGCGCTCTGCACACGCGACCAAGCCGACCATCCGGATCGCCCATCGGTCACCGCTCGTCATCCGTGGTCGCCACTTCAAAGCAGCCGAGCGAGTGACGGTAAAGGTGGTTACGCGGGCAACGCGCGTTCGGCGCACGCAGGCAACCCCCGACGGCTCGTTCGGCGCCTCGTTCGGCGACGTGCCTGCCGACCGCTGCAGCAGCTTCCGGGTGCGGGCGATCGGAAGTCGAGGAAGCGTCGCGTTCATCAAGCTGCCCCAGCCCCTCTGCGCGCCGGCCGGCGCACCCTAGAAAAAGACGGAGGGCCGCCGAAGCGGCCCTCCGTGTGCTTCTCGACTAGCTCTCTTGGCTAGTGATCGTGGGCGTCGTCCCCGCTTGTGGGAATCCAGACGTTGTCGGTGAAGATGTCCTGGTCGTTGATCCGCTGGGCGGGACCCGTCGAGTCCGGCCCAATCGTCGCCGTGCAGACCTCGGGTGGCGGACCACCTGACGTCTGTCCTGCCGGCGGCGGACCTGCCGAGCCCGGACAGAGAACGAGCTCCGGATTGCGAGTGTCACTCCACACCGGGTGTGCCACATTCCCCACCGCGTCGAGCCCTGTGTAGTCGCCCCAGAACGTGCCCGCGAACTGCGTGGGCGGCGGCATGGACGAGGTCGTGACGCGATCCACCCCGTAGAAGCGGTAGAGCGAATCATCGCTGCCGGAGATGCTGAAGTCCGACCAACCGGTGTACTCGTCGTTCCCGTACTGCCGGTCGTAGTAGCTGGCCGCGAGCTTGCCGTGCTTGTTGATCACGGACCACTGCCACCACTGGTCGGTCGTGGCCTGGCGGCGCTTCGGCGTCACCGAGGGCAGCGCCCGCGGGTCCGTCGTCGTGCCGTCGTAGGTCGCACCACCGTTGGTCGAGATGGTGCGCAGGATGTCGTTGTTGCACGCACCCTCCGTCTTCACGCCCGTGAAGAGGTTCTGGCCCGTGGCGGGGTTGAACCCGGCCGGGACACAGCCGTTCGACTCGTTCGAGTGCACGTTGATGTATGAGCCGAACGTGAGCACGAGCTTGTTCGAGTTCCGAGGATCAACGGAGCCGGACGGATAGTTCGACGCCCGGAAGACAGACCGCTGAGTCGGGCCCTTCTCCGGCACGCACGCGCGTCCGAGGTCCTGGCCGCCCTGGTAGGTGGCGCAGTCGGGCAGATCGTAGAAGTCGGTCGCCTTGACCGGCGGGCCGAACGTTTCCCCGCCGTCCGTCGACTTCGCAACGAAGATCTGGTTGCGGTTGTCGGGCGTCGCTCCCTTGGTTGCCTCGTTGTTGTAGTTGATGTACGCCACGTACAGCGCGCCGTCGGGTCCCGTGAACGGATCCGAGAACTGGTTCTCGTTGCAGTTCCCTTCCGGCGTCGCAAGCCCGTATGTGTTCGTGCACAACGGGCTCGTCGCGCTGACGAGATGCGGTCGGCTGAAGGTCTCGCCGTAGTCCTTCGAGTACGTCTCGTAGATGTACGCCGTTCCGTTGGCGGCGAACTCGGTCCAGGTCACGTAGACGCGATCCCGGAACGGGCTGCTGCGGTGGTTGTCGACCGTCAGGTACTGCTTGTCGAGGAACGGAGAGACGCCGGTGCCGGTCGAGTCGTTGCTGACCCGCGCATAGCGGCCCGGGAAGTTCCAGGACGCACCGTCGTTGTGCGTCGAGCGAAAAACGAGCAGCGCGCTCGACGTGTCGGTGTTGTTCGAGGTCGGCCGCCCGCGGTTGAACACCTGGCAGCTCAAGTACGAGTTGCCACGGGTGTCCCATGCGATTGACGTATCGCCGCCGCCGCCCCAGTACTCGCGCGCAGCGCCGAAGTCGACCACGTTTTGAACCCGCCCGCGGGTGAAGCTGAACGGGATCGTCGTGTCGTTCCACTCGTTCGAGTTGTTCAGCGTGTACGACCCGTAGCAATGGCCGTCACCGCGGCGGTAGTCGTTGTACGTCGAGATGATCTTCGACGGGTCGAACGGGTTCTGCGCTACCGCAGTCTCATTCTGCGCCTGACCGCGACCCTGGAGATTGGGGTCGGTCAGGTTGAGGCAGTTCTGGTTTACCTTGATGTTCGAGCCGAAGTGCTGCTGACACTCGTCCTGGCTCGGGTAGTAGTTGCTCGGGCTCTTTTCGTGATGGTCGGCGTCTGTGCCGAGCTCCATCGCGCCCGTGCCCGAGAGGATCCGCTCCTGAATCGGAGCGAGATCATTTTCGTCGAAGCCCACGTTCGCCGCGGTCGCAGTGCTGCTCACGACGGACGCGCCTCCAGACAGAGCGGCTGCTGCACAGGCAAGCGCCAGCGCAAGCAGCAATAGGACCTTCTTCATGTGCTCTCCCCTCGTTTCTCTGCGCCGTCAACGGCGCCTGACCGGGGGATAATAGTCCGATCTCTACTTTCTAGTCGGATCGGGCGATCGGGCCGGGAAACGACTATTCGTGCGGCTTGGCCATGGCTCGGTAGTCGAGCGCCTTGTTGAGCGTCTCGTCGTCCACGCCGGCCTCGCGGGCGACCTCGCGGAGGGGGCGGCCCGAGCTCGCGGCTTCTTTGACGATCTCTGTCGCCGAGGCCAGCTTCGCCCTCAAAGGAAAGGGCCGCCTCGCGGCGGCCCTTTCGAGTGATCAGAGAGAACGCGAGCTAGTGGTCGCGGTTCCCCCGCTCGATCCGTGCGTAGTAGATGTCCTCCTCCGGTGCGCGCTGGTGCGCGAGCCGGTACGGCAGAGGCCGTGTGTCCGCCCACACCATGTGCACATCACTCTGGTTGAAGTTGTGATGCGACACCTCGAGCCACATGTAGTCACCGATGAACCCGGCCTGGACGGGGTTGTTCGCCCTGGTCAGGTTGGGCATCGAGCTCGTCGTGATCCGCTTGTAGGAAATGCTCGGATGAGCCGAGCGCGGATTCGAGATCGTTGCGAGCGTGATGTCGTTGCACCCGCTGAACTCGCAGTTGCCGTAGTGGCGATCGTAGAAGGCCACGAACACCCTCTTGCCGGAACCGGCCACGTCGTGCCACGGCATGAACTGCGCCGTCTCGCCGAGCCGTGCGCGCGGCGTCACGGTGATCGTCGGGCTCCAGGTCGTTCCACCGTCGGTCGAGTACGCGTAGAACACGTCGTGGTCGCACGGAGGTGCTCCACCACCCGGGGCGGCGATGCCGCAGTTCGGGTTCGTGTTGTTGCGGTGGTCGGCCCAGGTTGCGTACAGGTTGCCGTTCCGGTCCGCGGAGATCGACAGCGAGGTGAACTCCGGGATGCGGTAGCCGTTCGGCGGCAAGCACTGCCGTCCGGCCGGGCAGCCGTTCGGGCTCGGCCCGGATGGATGTGTCCCGATCAGGTCGCCGATGCGAACCGGCGGCGTCCAGTCAGCTTCGGTGTCGCACTCCTTCGTTGCCGGGCACTTGACCATCATCACCTGGTTGATCCCCGGCGACGGCGTGTTCCCGTTGCCGAAGATGACATAGATCGTTCCGTCCGGTCCCACGACCGGATGAGAGCCCTGGTCCTGATCACATGCGGCCGCGTCGCCGGGCGTCCCGCTGAAGTCGGTGCAGAACGAGCCGGCCGAGCCGCTGATGATCACCTCTCTCGACCAGGTATCCCCGCCGTCCTTGGACTGGCTGAAGACGATCGGGCTGCGGCCGCCCGGTGGAGTCGCGTTGGTCTCGAAGCGCGTCCAGGTGACGTAGACCCGGCCCTTCTTCGCGCTGGCGGCCCGCGTGTCCGCGACCATCAGCTCCTTGTCGTGGAAGATGTTCGGGTCGTTGTCACTGGCCGGTCCGGTGACCGGAGACGTCGAGTACTCCTGGAACGTGCCCGGCCTGGCGGTGTGGTAGAAGGCGCCGCCGTTCGGCCAGTTGGACTTCATGACTGGGATCGCGCTGGCCGGTGAGGCGATGTCGAACAGCACCCCGGTGATGTACGCGTTCCCGAGATGGTCGAACGTGCCCGCCGGATCACTGCAGGCATCGGCGGTGTGCGCATCCTTCAGGATCAGCTGCCAGAAGGGAGGCGGAGCCGTGCCGGAGTCGCCCCAGTCGCGGCCCTTGCTGAACGACCAGTCGTACCCGCAGTGGTTGAAGCCGATGCGGGAGTCGTTCTGCCCCGCCAGGACGTTGTCGAAGTCTCGCGGGTTGACGCCCAGCCATTCCTCGGCTTGGCGCCGCAGTGTGCAGTCCTGGTTCACCCGGGTGTTCTTGACGCCGCCGTTGTCGCCCTCATCGTCATTCGAGTTGCCACGATGCGAGCTGTCGCCGTGACCGGAGAAGACGTTCTGACACCCCTCCGACCGCGGCCGCGAGACGCGGTAGACACCGCCGTTGTCGTTGGCAGCCCGGTAGCGCTTCGATGCGCGGGCTGCTCGCTGGTTCAGGACACCCGTTCGCTCGAGGAGCGAGTACACCGTTCCCCCGGACAGCCTGCGGATCGGGCTCTTCGCACTAAGCTTCAACTGGCCCTTCTCGGCCGCCAGGGCCTGGGCCAGGATGTTGTTCGCCGGGACCTTGCCGCTGCCTGCGGTGTCGGGCAGAGCACTCGCCCCGCCCGCTGCCGCCACGATGAATGCGGCGAGCAGCAGCAAACGAATCGCGGTCTTTCGCATCATTCTCCTCTCCCGTAGAGTCAGTGCCGGCCGCCGCGACGAAACGGCGCGACGGCCCCCTCTCGAAGTCCTTGTGGCGCCCACCCCCTTTTGCGCTTGGACTCGAAGTCGCCTGTGCGGCGCGGATATTGATCCGCATGTCCCCGAAAAGCAATTGACGAAGCGATATTGCGGTGTTAAGCGTCGTGCGGCTTGGCCATCGCGCGGTAGTCGAGCGCCTTGTCGAGCGTCGCCTCGTCCACGCCCGCCTCGCGGGCGACCTCGCGCAGTGAACGACCCGAGCTGGCCGCTTCCTTGACGATCTCGGTCGCCTTGTCGTACCCGACATACGGGTTCAGCGCCGTGGCCGCCGAGAGCGTCAGCTCCGCGTAGCGCTCCGCGTTCTCCCGGTTCGCCTCGATCCCATCCACACACTTCTCCGCGAAGAGCCTCGAGGCCGCGGCGAGGAGCTTGATCGAGTCGAGCAGGTTCCTCGCGAGCAGCGGGACGAACACATTCAGCTCGAAGTGCCCCTGCATGCCTCCGACCGTGATTGCCGTGTCGTTGCCGATCACCTGGGCGGCGACCTGCGTCACGACCTCGGGAATCACCGGGTTGACCTTGCCCGGCATGATCGAGCTTCCTTTCTGGAGCTCGGGGAGCACGATCTCGGCGAGCCCGGCGCGCGGTCCCGAGGCCAGGAACCGGAGGTCGTTCGCGATCTTCGTCAACGACACGGCCAGGGTCTTGAGCGCCCCGGAGGCCTCGACGATCGCGTCGCGGGCCGCCTGCGCCTCGAAGGGGTCCGCAGGCGGATTGATCTCGAGCCCCGTGTCCGCGAGCAGCTTCGAGCGCACTCGCTGGGCGAACTCCGGGTGGGTGTTGAGACCGGTGCCCACGGCCGTTCCGCCGAGCGGAACCTGGCCGAGTCGCGGTAGCGAGCCCTGGACGCGATCGACCCCCAGGCGGACCTGGGCCGCGTAGCCGGAGAACTCCTGTCCGAGCGTGACCGGGACCGCGTCCATCCAGTGTGTGCGTCCCGACTTCACGACGTCGTCGAACTCCTTCGCCTTCGCCTCGAGCGAGCTCGCCAGCTGCTCCAGCGCCGGCAGGAGATCGTTCGTGATCTCGTCGACGGCGGCCAGGTGGACGGCGGACGGGAAGACGTCGTTCGACGACTGGCCCATGTTCACGTCGTCGTTGGCGTGCACGCCCTCACCCGCGAGGGCAGCGATCACCTCGTTCGCGTTCATGTTCGACGAGGTGCCCGACCCCGTCTGGAAGACGTCAATCGGGAACTGGTCGTCGACCTCGCCGGCGGCAACGCGGTCGCCGGCGGCTGCGATCCGCTCCGCCTTCTCGGCGTCGAGCAGGCCGAGCTCTGTATTCACCCGCGCAGCGGCGGCCTTGATCCGACCCAGCCAGCGAGCGACGGAGACGGGAATCCTCTCGCCCGAAACGGGAAAGTTCTCGACTGCCTTTCGCGTCTCAGGCCCCCAAAGCTCCCCGCGCGTCTCCGTTTCCTCCATCGAGCCCGAGTTTAGCCCGTGCCGAGGCGTCGCTTCCGATGCCGTCTGGAGGCCGTGCCGGCTCTGCCGGTGCGGCCGTTTCAACTAACGCTGATTCGGACGAACCGGCGTCGAAGCACATCTTCGTCCCGGTCGTAGCAGACGAAGGGCCGGCGCTTGGCCGGCCCTTCGTCGTGATTCCGCGTTCGAGCTAGCGGTCCAGGATCAAGCGGTAGCCGCCGCGGCCGTGTGTCGCCGCGAGGAGCACTCGCTTGCCGTGCGCTGCTTCGTACAACGAGACGTCGTACACCGCGACCGGCGGAAGGCCGTTCGCAGCAGGCACCCAGCTCGCCGACCCCTGCTTCAGCCGCAAGACGCCGAAGTCGGTCGAGGCATAGATGCTGTTCGTCGCCCCGTCGTACTCGACGTTCGTGATCGGCTGATCGCCGAGGTCATGCGTGATGTTCGTCCACGTCGCAGTGCCCGTGGTCGGGTTGTAGCGGACATCGAACACGTGGCCCGTCGGCGTGCCGGCGGCGACCGCATATGCGTCATAGCCGGAGTAGCTGACGATCGCGTGGTTCGAGTTGTTCGGATCGACTGCGATGCCGCTCGGGAAACGCTGCGGCGTCCGGGCGGCGGGACCTGCCTCGCCGTCGTCGATGCGCGTCCACTGCACCTGACTCTGGTTGTACAGCTTGACGCCGGCTCCGAACGGGTCCTCGTACTCGGTCAGCGGACCGCCCGCGTCGGCGTTCTTCGTGATGAAGACGCGGCCGAGCCGAGTTGCCGCCCACAGCGTGCCCGTGTCGCTCTTCGCACGCGTGGTCTGTGCGGCGTAGTTCGAGCGGGCCGAGCCGCGCCGCGTGGTCCCGAAGGAGGCATCCCTCAGGTCCTTGCCGAGCGAGACCCAGTCGCCGCACTCTCCGGTGAACAGCATGTCACCGCGCGGCGTGCCGGCCCCGTTCGTGTAGCAGTGGTTGTCGAGGAACGTCGGATCGCCTCCGCCGTTCTTCGTCCGCCACACGTGGTTGGCACCCGTGTAGGCCGTCTTGCTCACCTTCGGATCGGAGATGAACGGCACGTAGAACGAAGCGCCTTCGCCCGAGTAGATGAGCGGATCCATGATCCAGTCCCAGTGCTCGGGATCGACGAAGTGGTTGTTCACGTCACCCTGCGGCCCGTAGTACGTGTGGTAGCGCAGGTTGGGCTTCGCAACATCGATGCCCGAGTTGCCGCCGTCACCGCTGATGGGCATGAACCAGCTGCCTGAGCCGGTGAACTGCATCGTCCCGTTGTCCTGGGTGCCTCCGAGAACGTCGTTGGCCGGGTTCTGCGGGTTGGCAGACAGGCTCTCGAACTGCAGCGTGCGCAGCCCGGAGTTGACCGGGATCAGCCGGGTCGGGACACCCGACAGCCACTTCTTGCAGTTCGACAGGTCGAGGCCCGTGAGGCCGCGAGTGTCGCACTGCGCCGAAGCGTCGCTGAAGGTCCCGCTGGTGCGGATGACGCCACCGTCCGAACCGACGAACGCAACGTTCGTGCCGGGCACGAAGGCAACGTCGCGCGTGTCGGGGTGCTGATCCTCCCAGGCCGTGCGGGCATCGCCCGTCATGTCGGTCCAGTTGACGCCGGAGTCGGTCGACCGCACGACGGCACGGCCGTCGGAGCGGTCTGCTCCCGCATACGGAGGCAGCTCGCCGTACTGCATCGAGCCGCCGAGCCAGACCTCGTCCGGCCGGCCTGGCGGCGAAGCGACGAACATGTCGTACGAGCACTGTCCCTCGCAGAAGTCGAACGAGCCGAAGCCCGGATCGGCCTCATTGGGGCTCGAAAGCGAGGTCCAACCCGGGTTCGCGGGCGCGACGTCGCTGTCGTTGGTCAGCGTGGCGGCCGGAACGCTCGCGTCATTGATGCGGTAGAGGCGCGAAGCGTCGACCAAAACGCCGTCTGCGTCTGCGACCTCGTCACGACCGTCCCCGAGGTAGATCCGGGTCTTGCCGTTGGCGAGACGCACTGCGTCGAACTCGTAGCGGATGCCGAACAGGTTCGTCGGATCCTCCGTGGTGTAGATGCGCTCGAAGGCCGCACCGTTGGTCGTCGAGCGATAGAGGCCGTATCCGGTCATCGAGAAGAACAGCGCCGACCCGTTCGTCGGGTCGTACTCGATCTTCGTCACACCACCGCGGAAGAAGTCGCTTCCGTTGGGGCTGGACGGAATGACCGGATCCTGGTCCTTGATCGTGTTCGGCGTGAACGAGGTGCCGCCGTTCTTCGTCTCGTACAGACCGACGGGCGGGGCACCGGGCGGAGTCATGCGACCGCCGTTCACCGAGGACGCACCGTGCCGCGCGACGTCCGTGCCGATGAAGATGTGCTGCCGGTTGGCCGGGTCGACGGCGATGGCGCCGATCGACCGGTTGTTCGCCACGGCGAGACTGCCGGGGACGAGCGTCCAGCTCCTGCCTGCGTTCGTGGACTTGTACAGGCCCACGCCCGCTTCGGAATCGCTCGAGCCGCTTTCCTCACCGGTACCGGCGTAGATCGTCCGGCCGCTACGGTCGGTGGGGTCGATCAGCAGCGCGCCGATCGACGTCGACGGGATGCCGGCGGAGATGAACCTCCACTCGGGCCGGCGGTCGAGCGCGTTGTCCGAGCGCCAGATGCCGCCGCCTGCAGCCGCGACGTACATCGTGCAACCGTCGTCGTTGTGTCCGTTCTGCCCATCCTGGTGGCCCGAGGCGCTACAGCGCGGGGCGATCGCCAGCTGGGTGACTCGGCCGGACCACTGCGTGTCCCGGTTGCCGGTCTGCGTGCCGAGCTTGTCGACGTTGAGCGTGTACGGGCCGATCTCCTGCCACGCGTTGCGCGAGCCGGAGTTCCTGCCCTGAATGCGCTCGTTCGCGCGCTGGGCCCCACGCACCTGCGCGAAGCCGATGCCCGAGAACGGGTAGGCAGCATTTGCATAGTTCTGCTGCTCGGCGCTCGCGGCCTGCCCGGCGGCGGCACCGCCCGCGTCGGGATCAACCTTGGGGCCGTGCTCTCGGCCGTTGCGCAGGAACGCGTCCGCGATATGCCCGCGGACAAGCCCTGCTGGAATCTTGCCCAGCGCGAGCCGGTTAGCCGTATTCGGCTTCGGCTTCTGCGCTGACCTGCCATAGGCGAGGAAGGTCGCCAGGATCGCCACTGCGACGATCGCGAAGGCGACTCCGCCCCTGATTAGGTGCTTCCGTCTCATTCCCTCTCCTCCTGTTGTCGAGGGTCTGAGATCGGTGCCTGCAAGGCCAACCGACCGAGACCCCCCTCAATCGACCGCTCAACGGTACGAGAGGAACGGGGTTACGTCAAGTTTTCGCTATTTAGGCAGCGAGATCTACGAAAATCTACGCGGCGTGGAGCCGGCGCCGCATCAGCGGACGCCCACGGATCAGCCCGCGGACGCGCTCGTCGAGATCCCGCACGAGTGCCCAGCCGACGTACTGGCACCGCGGGCATTCGCCCCCGTCAAAGTGCTTACTCGGGTCGGGATCGACGTGACGGATCTTCCCGCAGTGCAGGCATTCAAGCTTCTGAGTCCCCATGTGCAGCGGGCATCGGCCTTACTGCTGACAATGGTGACCCTCGATCGAGGGACGAGCCCCCTTCTTCTTGCCGGGGCAACGCCCACCGCGCCTGGCCTCCCGCCGGGCAGAGCCCGCCTCCGGCCGCGGGACGCTTGTGGCTCCGTCAGTCGGTTGAGTACTTGGGTTGGACCTTCTCGCCTCGGATGGTTGCGATGGCGTTATTTGCGGCTACTGCGGCTTCGCCCATGCCGATCGTGATCAGGGTGATCTTGCCGGGATAGCCGGCGACGTCTCCTGCCGCGTAGACGCGCGGCATGCTCGTCTCGCAGGTGGTCGGGTCGATTTTGATCTGCCGCTTGCCCTCGAGCTCCAGGCCCCAATCGGCGATCGCACCCAAGTGGGAGTGGAAACCGAGCAGCGTGATCAGCGCGTCGCAGGGGACCTGCTCGGACTCGCCGGTCTCGGTGTTCTCAATCGTGACCGCCTCGACGCGGCCGTTCCCGTGGATCTCGCGCACCTCACAGGGTGTGTGGATGCTCACGCGGCCCTCGCTCTCGAGCTGACGTGCCTCGTTGACCGAGGATTCGAGCGCGCGGAACTTGTCGCGTCGGTGAACGAGCGCAATCGGCGGTCGCGCCGTGTCCTGAAGCCCGAGCGTCCAGTCGAGCGCAGAGTCGCCGCCTCCCACGATCACGCAGGTCGCGTCGCGGAACTTCTCCTTCTCGCGCACGAAGTAGTGCAGGCCCTTGCCCTCCCATTCCTCGACGCCCTCGACGCCGAGAGCGCGCGGCTCGAACGCGCCGTGCCCTGCGGTGATGATCAGGGCGCGCGTGAGGTAGGGGCCGCCTTTGGTGGTACCGATTGCGAGCAGCTCGTCGCCGTCCTGGCTGATCCGCTCGAGCATCTGCACCTCCTCGCCCAGATGCACATCCGGGTCGTACTGCAGTCCCTGCTCCGCGCACATGTCCGCGAGCTTCTGCCCCAGGATCTTCGGGTGGCCCGCCACGTCGTAGACGTGCTTCTCCGGGTAGACCGCCGCGACCTGGCCGCCGATCTGCTCGAGGCTCTCGATGATGCGAACGGAAGCATCGCGGTGGCCGGCGTAGTACGCAGCCGCGAGCCCGGCGGGGCCCGCGCCGAGAATCGTGATATCGACGACCTGGTTACGCTCTGGCGACATGCGATTCATGCTAACGGCGCTCGCTGTCGCGGCCGTGCTCGTTCCCGCGGGCTGCGGGAGCGGCGGTCAAGCCGCTCGTCATCACGGCCTTGAAATCTTCGACTTCGAGCGAGACCTCTCCAACCGACACGGAAAGCGAACGTTCCGCTGTTCCACGGGCTGCTGGCTTTCGTCGCGCAGCATCCGTGAGCTGCACGTCCTGCGCGGACCGGAGCTCACGAGCGACGACATAAAGAGCATCAAAGCGTCCTACAACGAGGGCGGCTTGGAGGGAAACATCGAGCACCGGACTCTCAAGACGCGATGCGAAGAAGGTCGCGCAGGAATGGCGGGCGGGCTAAAGAGCTAGTGCGAGCAGCCGGATCCGCAGCCGCCAGCGGAGTCCTCCGGCGCGGCTTCGCCCTCTTCCACCTGGAAGGAGTGGCCGCAACCGCAGGAGGCGCTCACGTTGGGGTTGTTGATCGCGAACCCGGCCTGGAGGCCTTCGACCCAGTCGATCTCAGTTCCCGAGAGATACGGCGCGCTGAACGGATCCACGACGACCGAGACCCCGTGCAGCTCGAGCTCCGAGTCCCCGTCCTGAGCGCCGCGATCGAATCCGAGCGCGTACTGGAAGCCCGAGCACCCGCCACCCTGGACGGCGATCCGGAGGACCTCGGCCTCGCCGGCCGGCTCCTCCGACTGAAGCTGCCTGATCTTCTCGGCCGCGCTCTCGGTGATCGTGACGAGAGTGGGCTGTTCGAGCGTCGCCATCGTGCGCCGAATCGTAGCAGCGAGACCCGGCAGCGCATCACCCGGCCGAGCGCCTTCGGGCACCAGACTTTGTGACACCTGTCTCCCGCATCGTTGAGCGGTTTTCAACCGACCTCGTACCAACCCCGGTCCTGATAACTTCCGGCGCACTTGGCGGGAGGAGCGATGGGTGCTCGATAGCTGGCTGCCCTTTCTGATCTACGGCACGTTCGCACTCGCCATTCCGGCTTCGATGGTCGTGATGTCTTTCGTCTTCGCGACGCGTCCGAAGCGCCGGACGCGCGCCCGCGGCATCCCGTTCGAATCAGGCGTCTCGGAGGGCCCACTCCGCCAGCAGCGGTTCACGATCAGCTTCTACCTGACGGCGATGCTGTTCATCGTCTTCGACATCGAGATCGTCTTTCTCTATCCGCTCGGCATGATCCTCAACAAGCTGGGCTGGTTCGGCTTCGTCGAGTTCGCCTTCTTCCTCTTGGTCCTGCTGGTGGCATACGTCTACATCTGGAGGAAGGGCGCGCTCGATTGGCGGTAGAGCGCAAGAAGCGGCTCGCCGACTACGGCGTCCAGACCGAGCGCGTGCTCTGGACGGGCAAGGGCCCCAGCAAGTTCGAGGGCGAGCTCGAGGCCGGAGAGCTCGAGTCCCGCCTTGGTCTGACCACGCTCGAGAAAGCCGTGGCCTGGTCGCAGACGAAGTCCATGTGGCCGGACACCTTCGGTCTCGCCTGCTGTGCGATCGAGATGATGTCGATCGTCTCCGCGCGCTACGACATCGCGCGCTTCGGGATGGAGGCGTTTCGCTCCTCGCCGCGCCAGGCCGACCTGCTGATCATCTCCGGCCGCGTCGCGCAGAAGATGGCGGCGCCGATCAAGCAGATCTACGACCAGATGCTCGAGCCGAAGTGGGTGATCGCGATGGGCGCCTGCGCCAGCTCAGGCGGGATGTTCAACAACTACGCGATCCTGCAGAGCGTTGACAAGATCCTGCCAGTCGACGTCTACGTCCCCGGCTGCCCGCCTCGGCCCGAGGCGCTGATGGAGGGGATCATCCGGCTGCATGAGCGGGTGCTCGCCGGCGTGCCGAACGCCTACGAGATGGACCGGGTCGCGCGCTGATGGTGTACGAGGGCGTTCCGGGGCTGGTCGAGACGAAGGAGGCCCACGGCGAGACGACGCTCGTCGTCGACCCGGCGCGGCTCGCCGAGGCCTGCACGTACCTCCGCGACCACGAGGGCTTCGAGATGCTCGTCGACATCGCCGCGACCGACTACCTGGGCTGGGGCGAGCGCGGTGTCGCGGGTTACATCGGCACGGCGGGAGGGCGAAACCTCAACCGGCCCATGTCGCAGGGCTACCAGGCGCTGCCGACGCCGAAGCCGAAGCGGTTCGCGGTCAACTACCACCTGCTGGCGCTGCACGAGGGTGCCCGGCGCGTGCGCGTCCAGGTGTGGCTCGACGACGGAGAGGCCGTGCAGAGCGTCGTGCCGGTGTGGCCGACGGCGGACTGGCACGAGCGCGAGGCCTGGGACATGATGGGCATCCCGGTCGCCGGCCATCCGAACCTCGAGCGCCTGATCATGGACGAGGACTGGGAGGGCCACCCGTTGCGCAAGGACTATCCGCTCGGCGGCGAGCCGGTGCGCTTCTCGGGAGAGGAATAGTGGCCGTCACCGAGCGCCCTCAAACGCACGACCCGATCTACGAAGGCACTCGCATCCCGTCGCCGATCCCGACCGTGCTCGAGGTCCCGGCCGAGATGCGCGAGTCGGACGACGTGCTCACGATCAACTTCGGCCCGAACCATCCCTCCATGCACGGCGTCCTGCGGCTCGTGCTCGGCCTCGACGGCGAGGTCGTCGTCGGCGTCAAGGCCAAGGTCGGGTACGTGCACACCGGGTTCGAGAAGAACATGGAGCACAAGACCTGGTGGAAGGCGATCACGTACGCGCCACGGATCGACTACGTCTCGTTCCAGAACAACGAGCTCGTCTTCGTCCTCGCGGCGGAGAAGCTGCTCGGGCTCGAAGTTCCCCCGAAGGCGCAGTGGATGCGGATGCTCCTGTGCGAGCTGAACCGGATCCACTCGCATCTCGTGTGGCTCGGCACCGCGGCGCTCGAGATCGGCGCGATCTCGATGTTCTGGTACACGTTCCGCGAGCGCGAGCAGGTACTCGACCTGTCGGAGCTCGTCGCCGGCTACCGCATGCATACCCGGTACTTCCAGGTCGGCGGCCTGGCGGAGGACGTCCCCCCCGGCTTCTACCCCGAGTGCCGGAAGTTCGTCGAGTGGATGCCCAAGGCGATCGACGACTACGACACGCTGCTGGCGCGCAACAAGATCTGGGAAGAACGGACGAAAGGGCTGGGTCTCCTGAACCGTGCCGACGCGATCGCCCTCGGGCAGACCGGCCCGGTGCTGCGCGGATCCGGCGTCGACTGGGACCTCCGGCGCGACGACCCGTACCTCCTCTACGACCACACGCACTTCCACGTGCCGGTCTTCCCGCACGGTGACACCTACGACCGCTATCGCGTCCGCGTCGAGGAGATGCGCGCCTCCGTGGAGTTGATCGAGCAGTGCCTCGACCGGCTCGAGCGCATGGACGGCGATCCATGGATCACGGACGACCGCAAGGTGGTGCTACCGCCGCGCGAGGAGCTGCACACGTCGATGGAGTCGCTGATCCACCATTTCAAGATCGTCACGGAGGGCTACCGCGTGCCGGAGGGCGAGGTCTACGTGGCGGTCGAGTCGCCGCGCGGCGAGCTTGGGTGCTACATCGTCTCCGACGGCGGCCCGCGGCCCTGGCGAGTGAAGTTCCGCGCCCCCTCGTTCGTCGCTCTGGAGGCCACGGCTACCACCGTGCAGAACTCGTACGTGGCCGACCTGATCGCGATCGTCGGGTCGCTGGACACGGTGATGGGCGAGGTCGACCGGTGAGCACTCGGTCGTTCGCCGAGCAGGTGCAGGAGATCGCGGCCCAGTACCCGCAGTCACGCTCGGCGGTATTGCCGGCCCTGCGAATCGCGCAGGAGCGCCACAACGGCTGGCTCCCTCCGGAGGCGTTCGTCGAGGTCGGCGACGCTCTGGATCTCACACCCGCTTACTGCAAGGCGGTCGCGTCCTTCTACGACATGTTCCATCTGGCGCCCGTGGGGCGGCATCTGGTCGAGGTCTGCACCAACATCTGCTGTGGGCTACGCGGCGCGCAGGGGGTGCTGGAGGCCTTCGAGTCGGAGCTCGGCGTCGGACCGGGCGAGACGACCGAAGACGGCGAGATCACGTTGCGCACCGTCGAGTGCATCGGCGGCTGCGGCTGGCCCACGGTCGTCGCGATCGACGACGACCACCGGCTCAACGTGACCGCCGGCGATGTCCCGGCAATCGTGCAGGAGCTCCGTGGCTGAACATCCTCTGATCGTCCTCGCAGGCGCCGACGAGCATGACCTCACGAAGCTGGACGAGTACCGAGTGGTCGGCGGGTACGCACAGCTCGAGCGGGCCCGCGGGATGGCGCCCAGCGAGATCATCGCGGAGCTGGAAGCGTCCAACCTGCGCGGTCGCGGCGGGGCGTTCTTCCCGGTGGCGAAGAAGATGCAGTTCATCCCGCCGAAGGACCAGGTCCCGAAGCCGCACTACGTGTGCGTCAACGCGGACGAGTCCGAGCCGGGCACGTTCAAGGACCGCGAGATCATGCAGCGCGTTCCCCACCGCCTGATCGAAGGCTGCCTGATCGCGGCCTATGCCATCGATTCGCAGCACGTCTTCATCTACATCCGCGGCGAGTACCTGGCGGAGTTCGAGATCCAGCGGGCGGCGCTCGACGAGGCGCGCGACGCGGGCTTGTTCGACGGCGTGACGATCGTGTTGCACCGTGGGGCCGGCGCGTACATCTGCGGCGAGGAGTCGGGGCTGCTGGAGTCCTTGGAGGGCAAACGCGGGCAGCCGCGGTCGCGGCCTCCCTTCCCGGCGGTGCAGGGGCTGTACGCCTCGCCGACGCTGATCAACAACGTGGAGACGATCGCGACCGTCCCGAAGGTGCTCGAGCTGGGAGGCGCCGAGTACGCGAAGATCGGAGCGCCGCCCGGGTCGACCGGGACGCGGCTGTTCTGCGTGTCCGGCAACGTTGTCCAAGGCGGCAACTACGAGCTTCCGCACGGGATCACGATCCGCGAGGTGATCTACGGCCTGGCCGGCGGGATTCCGGACGGCCGGGAGCTGAAAGCGGTGATCCCCGGCGGGTCCTCGATGCCGATCCTGACTGCCGACCAGATCGACGCGCCGCTGGAGCACGACGCGTTGCGGGCTCTGGACACGTACCTGGGCGCCGCCGCGGTAATCGTGGTCGACGAGCGCTGCTGCATGGTGCAGCTCGGCCTGCGGGTGGCGCAGTTCTACATGCACGAGTCGTGTGGCAAGTGCACGCCGTGCCGCGAGGGCACCCGCTGGATGGTGCAGATCCTGGAGGCGGTCGAGGCGGGACGAGCCACGCACGGCGAGCTCGACCTGCTGCTCGATGTCTGTGACCGGATTCTCGGCAAGTGCCTCTGCCCGCTGGGCGACGCCGCCGCGTTGCCGGTGGCCTCGTACGTGGTCAAGTTCCGCGACGAGTTCCGCCGCCACGTGGACGAGGGCGGCTGCCCCTTCGGCGGCGAGTCGTCCCTGGAGAACCTGTTCGCCCCGGTCGACCAGCACGAACATCACCCGGTGGTCGAAGAAGGCGTCCCAGCCTGACCATGTGGACAGATCCTTACAACCCTGACACACGGTTCCATCGCGCCGGCGTCGGCTCGCCTGCCCCTTCGGGGCTGGTCCGGGGTCAGACCCTGGCCCTGGTCGAAAGGGACACGTGAGCGCATCCGAGGTCGTTAGCGTCACCGTCGACGAGCGGCAGGTGCAGGTGCCGAAGGGAACCGGGCTCGTCGAGACGGCGCTCGCGGCCGGGATCGAGATCCCCGTCTTCTGCTACGAGCCGCGTCTCGGGGCAGCGATCGGCGCCTGCCGAATGTGCCTCGTCGAGATCGAGGGGATGCCGCCGAAGCCGCAGGCCGCCTGCACGCTCACCGCCCAGGACGGGATGGTGGTCAAGACGGCCCGCACCTCCCCGATGGCCCGCGAAGCCCAGGACGCGACGCTCGAGTTCATCCTCGTCAACCACCCGCTCGACTGCCCGGTCTGCGACAAGGGCGGCGAGTGCCCGTTGCAGGACCTGACCTTCCGCTACGGCCCGGGCGCGACGCGCATGACCTTCGAGAAGCGCACGTTCGAGAAGCCGATCCCGATCAGCCCCGCGATCTCGCTCGACCGCGAGCGCTGCATCCTCTGTTACCGCTGTACGCGGTTCAGCGAGTCCGTCTCCGAGGACGGCCAGCTCGTCGCGGTCAACCGCGGCGCGCAGTCGATGATCGCCACGTTCGAGGACGAGCCGTATACCGGCGCGTTCACCGGCAACGTGACCGAGCTCTGCCCGGTCGGAGCGCTCCTGCCGACGCAACCGCGGTTCCTGATTCGACCGTGGGAGCTCCAGAACGTGCCAACCGTCTGCGGCCTGTGCCCGGTCGGTTGCAACATCGAAGCGACCACACGCGAGGGCAAGGTGCGCCGGATCCTCTCGCGGAACCACCCCGAGGTGGACGAGGGCTGGCTCTGCGACAAAGGCCGCTTCGGCTTCACCCACCTGTACGCGCGCGACCGGATCCGCGACCCGCTTCGCCGCGCCCGGCGGCGAGGGCTCGAGGAGGTCTCCTGGGAAGAAGCGCTCGACGAAGCCGAGCGGATGCTCCAAGGGGCTGCTGGCCGGATCGTCGCGGCACTGTCCGGCTCGGAGACGATCGAGCACGCGTATGGGCTGGCCAAGCTGCTGCGCCGCGGGCTCGACTCGCACACGGCCGTCCTGCCCGAGCAGGTCGACAACGGCGTGGACGCCTTCCGGCTGCCCCTCTCGGCCATTCGTGACGCGGAGCTGATCGTGGTCGTCGGCGACGACCCCGTCGTCGAGCGCGCGCCCATCGTCGACCTCTGGCTCCGTCAGGCGCGCCGGAACGGCGCCGAGATCGTCGAGGTCGGCGCAGCGGGGGACGTCCAGGCCGCCCCGGGAACGGGTGCCCAGGTCTGTCGCGAGCTGGCGGCCGAGGGCAGCGAGCTCGGCCGGCGCCTCCGCCGGAGCGAGCGCGCGATCCTGATCTGGTCGGGCGGAGGCGCCGGCGGAGGGTCGCATGCCGCCGCGCTGGCGAACGCCCTCGGCTTCGCCGACAAGCCGGGCTGCGGTGCTTTCTGGCTACCGGAGACCGCTAACGGGCGCGGCGTGGCCGAAGCCTGGTCGGCGGCGTCGGACGAGGAAGGCCCGGACCCGGAGCCGATCGGCCTGCTGATCGTCTCGGGCGACGAGGCGGCTGCCGACCCGCACGTGCGCGCTCTCGCCGAGCGCGCCGAATCGGTGCTCGCGATCACGATGTTCCACAGTCTCGCCGTCGGCTGGGCGGACCTCGTCCTGCCCGGGACGAGCTACCTGGAGCGTGACGGCACCTACCTGAACCTCGAGGGCCGCGTCCAACGCCTCCGCCGCACGGTGATCCCTCCTGCACCGGACGAGCTCGCCTGGCTCTCCCAGCTCGCAGCCCGCTTCGAGGTCGAGCTCTCGCCGTACCCGACCGTCGTCTTCGACGAGATCTCGTCCCGCTGCTACGGCGGCGTCTCGTACGCCGACCTGGGCGAGCAGGCGCCCCTGCCGCCCCGCACAAACGCCGAGCGGCCCCCGTCAGAGGCCCAGGCCGACCCGGCCCCACCGGAGCCGAGCAGCGGCCGTCTCGTGCTGCTGCGTTACCGCCCTTTGTTCGCGGGCCCGGCTGTCGAGCGCGTGCCCGAGCTCCAGTTCCAGCGCCCGCCACCCGAGATCGAGCTCTCCGCGGAGGACGCGGCGCAGCGTGGCATCACCCCGGGCGAGACCGTGGTCGTCCGCTCGAACGGAGGCCTACGGCCCCTGGAATGTCGCGCGCGCGTGAACAAGAGGCTCGTGCAGGGCTTTGCCCGCGTCGCGGCCGAGCACGCCCGCGACCTCCAGGCCGAGGTCGAGATCGCGAAGGCGGGCCGCTGATGCCGGATCCCTGGTGGATCACCGTGATCAAGGGCTTCGTGATCGTCAACCTCGTCCTCGTCACGTTCGCGTACACGACACTGCTCGAGCGCAAGGCGCTCGGCCGCATGCAGCTTCGCTACGGCCCGAATCGGGCGGGCCCCTACGGGCTTCTGCAGCCGATCGCGGACCTGGTCAAGCTCGTGCGCAAGGAAAGCTTCTTCCCGGAGGCCGCCGCTGACATTCCGTACATTCTCGCGCCGGTCGTCTCAGCCTTCACCGCGCTGGCCGCCTTCAGCGTGATCCCCTTCGGCGGCGGCTGGAACATCCTCGGGTACCACGTGAACGGCGAGGTCGTGAACGTCCCGATCAGCCTGATCCTGATCTTCGCGCTCGGCTCGATGGGGCTCTACGGCTTCGTGATCGGCGGCTGGGCGTCGGAGTCGAAGTTCTCGCTGCTCGGCTCGATGCGCACCTGCGCGCAGCTCGTCTCGTACGAGGTCTCGCTCGCACTGAGCGTGCTCGGCGTTGTGATCATGGCCGGCTCCCTCTCGCTCGTGGACATCGTGAGCGCCCAGGAGCGGGACATCTGGTACGTCGTCCCCCAGGCGGTCGGCTTCCTGATCTTCTTCATCGCAGGGATCGCGGAGACGAGCCGGGCTCCGTTCGACCTGCCTGAGGCCGAAACCGAGCTCGTCGCCGGCTACCACACCGAGTACAGCGGCATGCGCTGGGGGCTGTTCCAGATGGCCGAGTACGTCAACCTGATCACGCTCTCCGCGCTTGCCGTGACGCTCTTCCTCGGCGGCTGGCACTTCCCGGGGTGGGACGGAGGCGACTTCCTCGGGCCCCTCTGGTTCGCGCTCAAGCTGTTCGGGTTCCTGTTCGGCTTCATCTGGCTGCGCGCGACGTTTCCGCGGCTGCGCTACGACCAGTTGATGCGCTTCGGCTGGAAGGTGCTGTTGCCGGCGGCGACGATCAACGCACTCGTCACAGCTCTCGTGGTGGTCTGGGTCTGATGCCCCAGCCGATCGACACTCTCAAGGGCTTCGGCGTCACGTTCAAACAGATCTTCAAGAAGCCGATTACGCAGCAGTACCCGGAGCAGAAGCGGCCGGTCTACCCGCGCTTCCGGGGGCGCCACCGGCTCCATCGCCACGACAACGGGCTGGAGAAGTGCATCGGCTGCTCGCTCTGCGCTGCCGCCTGCCCGGCCGACTGCATCCGCGTCGTCGCGGCGGAGAACACGCCGGACAACCGCGTCTCCCCGGGCGAGCGCTACGCGCGCATCTACGAGATCAACATGAGCCGCTGCATCTTCTGCGGCTACTGCGAGCTCGCCTGCCCGTTCGACGCGATCACGCTCGGCAACGAGTACGAACTGTCCGAATTCAACCGGGACGACCAGATCTACACGAAGGACATGCTCCTGGCGGAGCCGATCAAGAAGGTTCCGGTTGCGGACGCCGACCTCTACGACACGCCCATTCCCTACTACAAGACACACTCGTGATCGCTGTGATCGACGCGGGCAACATCCTCGTCTGGATCGTCTGGATCGTCGCCGCCTTCGCATGCCTCGCGTCGGGCCTGGCCGTCGTCAGCTTCACGAACCCGTTCTACTCGGCCCTCGCGCTGATCGGGAACCTTGCCTCGCTCGCGGTCATGTACCTGCTGCTCTCGGCGCAGTTCGTCGCGGCCGCGCAGGTGCTCGTGTACGCGGGAGCCGTGATGGTGATGTTCCTGTTCGTGATCGCGTACCTCGGCGGGCGCGCCGACGCACCCTGGCGCGGAGGGCCGGGCTGGCAGGCGGTGGCGGCGGTGACGGCCTGCGCGGCGATCCTGGTCGAGGTGATCGTCGTGATCGGGCTCAAGGGCAGCGGGAGGCTCTCGCACGAACCTCGAGCCGGCGCCCTGCTCGGGCACCCGGCAAGCGTCGGCAAGCTGTTCCTGACCGATCACCTGCTCGCGTTCGAGATCACCTCGATCGTGCTGCTCGTCGCGGCGGTGGGAGGCGTGATTCTCGGAGCGCACTCGCGTGAGCAGCGCGAGCCGGAGCCGCAGCCGTGAGCGGGCCCAGTCTTCTCTGGTACCTGTCCGTTGCGGCGATGCTGTTCTCGATCGGTGCGGCTGGAGTGATGATCCGGCGCAGCCCGCTGATCATCCTGCTCTCGCTCGAGATCATGCTCAACGGGGCGAACCTGGCGCTGATCGCCTTCTCACGCCATTACGGCTCTGAGGACGGCCAGATCTTCGCGCTCGCTGTGATGGCGGTCGCGGCCTCCGAGGTCGTGGTCGGGCTGGGCCTGATCGTCGCCATCGCCCGCAAGCGCATCGATCTCGACGTCGACAAGCTCTCCACGCTGCGCGGATGACGCCCACGATCGCAGGCTGGATCTGCCTGGCCGCGCCGCTCGGCGCCGCGCTCGCGATCACGTTGCTCGGCAGGAACATCACCCGCCGCGGCGCCGGCTACCTGGCGTCGTTGTCGGTGCTGATCTCGTTCGGAGCCGCGGTCGTCGCCGCGACGAGCATGTGGTCCGAGCACGAGAACGAGCGCACGCACGCCTCGACCCTGTGGAGCTGGCTGACGGCCGGCCGGTACGACTTCGGGCTGCGGATCCTCGTCGACCCGCTCAGCGTCTTCATGATGCTCGTCGTCGCGGGCGTCGGCGCGCTGATCGTCATCTACTCGATCGGCTACATGGACGGGGACGACGAGGAGCGGCGCTACTTCGCGTACATGGCGCTGTTCGTGTTCTCGATGCTGCTGCTCGTCGAGGCCGGCAACGGGCTGATCCTGCTCGTCGGCTGGGGGCTCGTCGGCCTCTCCTCGTACCTGCTGATCGGCTTCTGGCACGAGCGGCCGTCCGCGGTGGCCGCTGCGAAGAAGGCGTTCGTGATCAATGCGATCGGCGACGCCACGATGGCACTGGCTCTCTTCGTCCTGATCCAGCACACCGGAACGCTGGACTTCCCGGGCGTGTTCGACCTCGGCGCCTCCCACACGTGGGTGGCGAACCTCGTCGCGCTCGGACTGCTCGGCGGCGCGGTCGCGAAGTCGGCCCAGCTGCCCCTGCACACCTGGCTTCCGGACGCGATGGAGGGCCCGACCCCGGTCAGTGCGCTCATCCACGCCGCGACGATGGTCACGGCGGGCGTCTACCTGATCGTCCGCACGCATGCTCTTTTCGAGCTGGCGCCACGCGTGGAGGAGCTGGCCGCCGGCCTGGGCGCGCTGACGCTGCTCGTGGCCGGCCTCGTGGCGCTCGTCCAGACGGACATCAAGCGGGTGATCGCGTACTCGACCATGTCGCAGATCGGCTACATGTTCCTGGGCGTCGGCCTCGGCGCCTACGCCAACGGCCTCTTCCACCTGATGACGCACGCCTTCTTCAAGGCGCTCCTCTTCATGGCGGCCGGGCTCGTGATCCACGCGCTGGCGGGCGAGCAGGACATCCGCCGAATGGGCGGCGTCGGACGCGTGCTCCCGCTCACGCGCATGACGTTCCTGATCGGCACGCTCGCCCTGGTCGGCTTACCGCCGTTCGCCGGCTTCTTCTCCAAGGACTCGATCGTCGCGGCCGCGATGGCGCACGGGTGGTACGGCTACCTGCTGTGGACGGCCGCGCTGATCGGCACGTTCCTGACGGGCCTCTACGCGTTCCGCCTCTACTTCCTCGTCTTCCCTGGGGAGCCGTCGCCGTTCGTGCAGGAGCACGTGCTGGGTGGCGGTCATGCCCACGGCATGGAGGGAGCGCACGGTGAGCGGGACGCTTCTCGGGCGCACGGCCACGAGGCCCACGTGCACCGCGGCGAAGGCCCGTTCTCGATGGTGTGGCCGGTCGTGATCCTGGCCGTTCTCGCCGTGGTCGGCGGCTGGTTCCAGTTCGCCCCGCTCTGGCATCCCTTCACCAACTGGCTCGAGCCGGTCGCCGCGACGCTCGCCGCCGCCGAGCCGAGCAGCGCCGACGAAGCGATTGCCAGCGCTCTTGCGGTTGCGTTGGGGCTACTCGGAATCTGGGTCGCGTGGCTGCTCTACGCCCACGAGCAGGCCCGGGTGCCGCACTGGGCCTGGGGTGCTCGTGTTTTGGAGCACAAGTTCTACTTCGACGAGCTGTACGACTGGGCGTTCTACCGCCCGACGGTGTGGCTCGCGCGGGCGCTCTACACGCTGGTCGAGCGGCCGCTCGTCTCCGGCTCGGTGAGTGGAGTGGCGGCGACGTTCCGCGGTCTCGGCTTCGAGGCGCGCCGGCTCCAGACGGGGCTTGTCCGCACGTACGCGCTCACGATCGCGGCGAGCCTTGCGGTGCTGACGATCGTCTTCGTGGTGGTGCGCTGAGGTGAACTGGATCACCACCATCCTGATCCTGCTGCCCGCCGCGGGAGCCCTCCTGATCTGGCTGCTGCCGTGGAGTGGCTTCTCCGCCGGTGCGATCGCGCTGCTCGTCGCGCTGGCCGAGGTCGCCCTCTGGATCCAAGGCGTGGTCAAGTTCGAGTTCAGCCGCACCGGCGAGCTCCAGCTCGACCAGCGGACGACCTGGTTCCCAGACGTCCAAGTCTCCTACCACGTCGGCCTGTACGGGTTCTCGCTGTGGCTCGTCGGGCTGGCGGTGGTCGTCTGCGCCGCCTCGATCGCCTACGCATTCTGGACCGGCCGCGACCGGCCGCGCGCCTACTTCGGGCTGATGCTGCTGCTGACCAGCGCGGTCGTCGGCGTCTTCTCCGCCCAGGACCTGTTGCTCTTCTACATCTTCTGGGAGGCCATGCTGATCCCGCTGTACGTGCTGATCGGGGTCTGGGGAGGTGCCGGGCGGCTCGGAGCGACGATCAAGTTCGTGATCTACACGATGGTGGGCTCGCTGCTGATGCTCGCCTCGGTGATCGTGCTGGGGCTCCAGCGTGGCACGTTCGACCTGCTCGACCCGGGCGCTCACACCAGCAACAGCACCTGGCTCTTCCTGGGGTTCGCCGCCGCGTTCGCCGTCAAGGCGCCGATCTTCCCGCTACACGGCTGGCTGCCCGACGCCTACCGTGAGTCGCCGCCCGAGGTGGCTGCCGTCCTCTCTGGAGTGGTGTCGAAGGCGGCGACCTACGGGTTCCTCTACATCGCGATCGGCCAGTTCCCCGGCCCGGCCGCCGATCTGCGGTCGGTGTTCCTCGCGTTCGCAGCGATCGGGCTCGTCTACGGGTCGCTGCTCGCTTTCCGGGCACCGGACTTCCGCGGCGTCGTCGCCTACTCGAGCCTCGCCCAGCTGAGCCTGATCACGATCGGCGTCTTCGCGATCAACGACCTCGGCTGGAACGGCGCGATCCTGCAGATGGTCAACCACGGACTGATCTCCGCGTTGCTGTTCCTGCTCGCCGGCGCGATCGAGCGGCGGACGGCGACGGGCGAGTTCTCACGCCTTGGTGGGATGGCTCGAGGCCGACCGGCTCTCGCCACGGTGCTGATGACGACCGGGATCATCGCCCTGGCCGTGCCAGGGTCGTCCGCCTTCGCGGGCGAGTTCTCGATCCTCGGCGGCGTGTTCTTCCGGGGCTGGGGGTGGGCGGTCGTCGGCGCGGTCGCGATCGTGCTCGCGGCGATGTACATGCTGCGCCTGATCTCGGCGGTGCTGCACGAGGGCCGCGGCGTATCGGTTTCCGACCAGGCCCTCGACCTCCGCCCAGCCGAGCTCGGCATCCTCGTGCCGCTTGTCGGCTGCCTGCTGTTCCTGTCGGCGTGGCCCGCGGCGATCACTGATCGTTCGTTTGCTCGAAGTACTCCCCCAACCAAGGCAGCCGCGGGATGTGTGGAGCACAGCGAGGGCCAGATTCTTCGTGAGTGCTGGGGAGCTAAACCTCAACCATGATCTCCACCCCAACCATCGACTGGTTCGCCATTGCGCCGGTGCTGGCGATGCTCGGCGCGTCCTCGCTTGCGCTGCTGGCCGCCGTGCTCGTACCGCTCCGCGCGCGCGCCGCCTTCTCCGCCACCGTGTGCGCGCTCGGGTTCGCGACCGCTCTCGGGTTCGCAGCCGTGCTCTACCACTACAGCCGCATCGACCACGGCGTGGTCGCCGACGCGATCCGCCGGGATCGCTTCGGGATCCTCGCCCAGCTGATCGTGGCCGGCGCGGGGCTGCTCGCAGTCGGTATCTGCTACCGCGATCGCGCCGACCGTCCGCACGTGGGCGAGTTCTACGCCCTGCTCGCCGCAGCAGGTGCCGGCATGGTGTTCTTCGTCAGCGCGAACAACCTGATGACGCTGTTCCTCGGGCTCGAGTGGTTCTCGATCGCGCTCTACATCCTCTGCGCGATCGACCGGGAGCTCGAAGGCTCCCTCGAGGCCGGGCTCAAGTACCTGATCGTCGGCGGCTTCGGCTCGGCCATCCTGCTCTTCGGATCGGCGCTCGTCTACGGCGCCACCGGGGAACTGTCCTTCGAGCGGATCGCCGACACCGTCTCGGCGCAGCACCTCTCCGGCGACGCGCTGCTCGTCGCCGGACTCGCGATGATGCTCGTCGGGCTCGGGTTCAAAGCCTCAGCGGCGCCGTTCCACATGTGGACGCCCGATGTCTACGAGGGCGCGCCCACACCCGTGACGGCGTTCATGTCCGCAGCGACGAAAACGGCCGCCCTCGTGCTCACGCTGCGGGTGCTCGTGACGGCCTTCCCGCAGGAGGAGCACCTCTGGACCGTGGCGATCGCCGCAATCGCGTGTGCCTCGCTGACGATCGGGAACCTGGCCGCCCTCGTTCAGCGCAACGTCAAGCGCCTGCTGGCGTACTCGTCGATCTCGCACGCCGGCTTCATGCTGATCGCGATCGCCTCGGCGAACGCGCTCGGCGCGCGGGCGCTCCTCTACTACCTGATCCCGTACTCGGCGATGTCGCTCGGGGCCTTCGCCGTCGTCGCCGCACGTGAACGAGAGCTGAACGCGGCTGTCACCCTCGACAACCTCGCCGGGATGGCCTGGGAGCGCCCGCTGCTCGGCGTGGGGATGCTCGCGTTCATGCTCGGCTTCGCCGGTTTCCCGCTCACCGGAGGCTTCGTCGGAAAGTTCTACGTCTTCTCGGCTGCCTACGAGCACGGGTGGACCTGGCTCGTGATCGTAGGCGTGGCCGCAACGGCGGTGAGCCTCTACTACTACCTTGCTGTCGTCCGGGCGATGTTCATGCGCTCGTCGGTCGAGCTCCAGGTAGCGCCCGTGGCCGGTGGAGCGCCGCCGCGCGACACCATGCTCGAGGCCTCAGTGGCAACGGCGCTGGTGGTGACCGTGGGCTCGTTCTTCGCCGTGGAGCCGCTGATCAAGCTCGCGCGGCATGCTGCGAACTCTCTGCCTTTCTAGGCCGCAGCTCACCGAGCGCCGCCTCGGCGCAGAAGAGGACGACGCACGCAACGAGGGCGGACTGGGCAAGCGTCGGCACTGACCCGCCACCGGCCACCGGCGACCGGGCGGCCGCTCCGAAGACGATCGATCCGAGCGCTCCTGCGGCGAACAAGATCCGCTGACGGTCCCCCCGTCCGTCGACAAGATCGCCCACGGCCGCGAGCAGAACCGCCGCGGAGAAGGGCAACGCGAGCAGCAGCGCCCCGAAGGCTGCACCATGGGCGTCGAGCCGGTCGCACAGGACGGCGGCTAGCACGAGAATCGCCGGAGCGAGACGGCTGGCCATGAGCCCGCGTTCGGCGCCGGGCGAGCCGCTCCTCCGTTGTTAGGCTCCGGCCGCCCTGCCCGAAAAGGAGACTTGATGGCGGATGTGACGCTGACTTGGCTTGGCCACGCGAGCTTTCGAATCGAGAGCGCCGAAGGAAAGCGGATCTACGTCGACCCGTTCCTGAACGGCAACCCGAAGTGCCCTGAGAACGAGCAGGAGCCCGACCGGGTCGACGTGATCGCGATCACGCACGGCCACGACGACCACGTCGGTGACACCGTCGAGCTGGCGAAAAAGTTCTCGCCGGAAATCGTTGCCATGATCGAGCTCAAAGGGTGGCTCGGGCAGCAAGGAGCGCCGGTGGGCGACACACCCGGCCCGAACAAGGGCGGGACGTACGAGGCCGCAGGCTGCCGCTTCACGCTCACGAATGCGTTCCACTCAAGCTCGAGCGAGGCCGGCGACTACCTCGGCGAGGCTGCCGGCATCGTCGTGGAGCTCGAGAACGGCAGGAAGATCTACTTCGCCGGTGACACGTGCGTGTTCGGCGACATGCAGCTGATCGGCCGGATCTACGAGCCGGACGTGGCGGTGCTTCCGATCGGCGACCACTTCACCATGGGTCCCCGCGAGGCGGCGGTCGCACTCGAGTTGCTCGGCACCAAGCGCTGCGTGCCTTGCCATTACGGCACGTTCCCACTGCTGAGCGGGACGCCCGAAGAGCTCGCACAACTCGCTTCGGGTGTCCAGATCGAACAGCTCGAACCAGGCGAAGCGATCACCGTATGAGAGAGCGGTGGTTCGGAGCCACGCGGCAGCGCGTCCCGGAGATCGTCGTCGAAGGCGATCCGGTCGTGGCGCTCGACCAGGCCCTGATCCTCGACGACGTCTCCGACGACGAGCGGCTCCGAACAGCCCACGAGCAGGGGACGCCAGTCGTCGTGCGCGCCGACAACGAGCAGGACGTGAAGGCGGCGCTCGAGCGCCCCGAAGTAGCGTGCGTCGTCGTGCCCGAGGAGCACCGCGACCTCCTAGACCTCGATCTCCGGAATCTGACTTATGGATAGAACTGTCGTTGCCACGTACTCGATCGCCGCGTGCGACCTCGACGCGAAACAATGGGGCGTGGCGACGCAGTCGAAGTTCCTCGGGGTCGGCTCGGTCGTCCCGTGGGCCGAGCCGCACGTCGGAGCGGTGGCGACCCAGGCCTACGCCAACCCGCGCTACGGCCCCGAAGGACTCTCGTTGCTGCGCGAAGGCCTGAGCGCGGAGGAGGTCGTCGAGCGGCTGACCTCAGCCGATGAAGGCCGCGACCACCGGCAGCTCGGCGTCGTCGACCGCGAGGGCCGAGGCGCGAGCTACACGGGGAGCGAGTGCATGGACTGGGCCGGAGGCCGCACGGGCCCCTGTTACGCGGCACAGGGGAACATCCTCGTCTCGGGCGAGACGGTCGACGCTATCGCGGAGACTTTCGAGCGCACCGAAGGCAAGCCGCTCGCGGAACGCCTCTTGGATTGCCTCGACGCGGCCCAGGCGGCGGGCGGCGACAGCCGGGGCCAGCAGTCGGCGGCCCTACTCGTCGTCGAGCAGGACGGCGGCTACGCAAACCTCTCGGACTCGGTCGTCGACCTACGCGTCGACGAGCACCCGCAGCCGCTCACGGAGCTGCGCCGCATCTACGTCATGCACCAGGCGATCTTCGGCGAGACGCCGCGCGACGAGTGGATGGACGTCGACGACGATCTGGCGCGCGAGCTGAAGGAGCGGCTGGCGAAGCTCGGCTACGACGGCGAGCTCGGCCAGACGTTCTTCGACTGGGCCGGAACCGAGAACCTCGAGGAGCGCGTGGACGGCGTCGAGCAGGTCGATCCCGTCGTGCTCGAGGAGCTGAGGAGGCAGACGTGAGCGAGCCGTATTCCGCAGCGCACCTGAAAGAGCTTGGCGTCGACTCCGGCGGGCCGAGCCGGTGGGTGCCGATCCGCTCGCACTTCGGCATCGCGAGCTTCGGGATCAACGCCTTCACAGCCGCGGAGACCGGTGCGGCGCTCGTGACCGAGCACGACGAGGCCGGCCCCAGCGCCGGGCGGCACGAGGAGCTCTACTTCGTCTCCGCAGGCCACGCCACGTTCACGGTCAACGGCGAAGAGGTTGACGCCCCCGCCGGCACCTTCGTCTTCGTGCGCGATCCGGCAGCCAAGCGTGCGGCTGTCGCAAAGGCGCCCGCGACGACCGTCGTCGCGATGGGCGGAAAGCCGGGTGAAGCGTTCACGACCTCGGTCTGGGAACGCTCCGCGCCCGCGCTCGCCTACTGGAACCAGGACTGGGACCGTGCGGTCGAGCTCCTGTTGAAGGCGCACGACGAGCACCCGGACGACCCGGCCCTGCTCTACAACCTGGGCTGCGCCGAAGCCCAGCGAGGGAACCGCGACAGCGCGCTCGGCTACCTGCGGCGATCGCTCGAGATCGACCGCGAGTACCGGAAGCAGGCCCGCGAGGATCCCGACTTCGCACCGATCAGCGGCGATCCGGAGTTCCAGGAGGCCACTGCGTGAAACGGATGCACGTCGACGAGATCGAGAGCCTGCCCGCACTCGACGGAGAGCTGCAATGGAAGCCGGTGCGCCAGGCGCTGGAGATCGACGCCTTCGGGATCAACGCCTATCACGGCGAGAACGAGGGCGACCTCGTCGTCGAGGAGCACGCCGATCCGCACCAGGAGCTGTACCTGGTCGTGCGCGGAACCGCCCGCTTCCGCTCGGACGAGGAAGAGTTCGAGGCCCCTGCCGGCACGTTCGTGCTGTTCGACCCACATGAGCACCGCGTCGCCCACGCCGCCGAGCCCGGGACCACGGTCGTCGCTGTGGGCGCCGAGGCAAAGCGGTTCGAGCCGTCTGTGTGGGAGTACGCGTTCCGCGCCCACGGCCTCTGGCAGCTGGGGCGACACGACGAAGGCCTGCGAGCGATCCAGGAAGGTCTCGAGCGCCACCCGAAGCAGCCGCGACTCCTCTACGACCTGGCGTGCCTCGAGAGCCTCGGCGGCGATGCGGACAGCGCGCTCGCACACCTGGAGGAGGCACTCGCGGAGGACGCCAAGCTCGCCGAGCGGGCTCGCGAGGACGAGGACTTCGACCCGATCCGCGGCGATCCACGGTTCGAAGCCGTCCTGGCCAAGGCCTGAATCCGCGCCGGCCAGGCCGGGGCCCCGGCGCTTACCGATCGCCGGGGAGCCTGAGCTCGCCGGCCCGCTCTCGGAGCCCGGGCACCGGATCCGCCTCCGGGCGAGCGACTAGCAGTACCGCGCCGTAGCCCTCCGACCGCGTCAGCGCGTCGACGAGGAGCTGCAACCCGACTGCGAGCGCAAAGGCCTTGTGAGCCTGATCACCGCCGAAAGGCACCAGATCCTCCGCCGCAGCCGCGCCGGTCAACACGTCTCCGTACGTGACCTTGCCCATCGAGACGTCGGCGACGATCGGCCGGCCGTCGGAGCTCGGGATCCCGATCGCGATCGGGCTGGTGCTGGCCAGCGCTTCGCCGCCCTCGGGCGAGCCAAGCCGTGGCGGCGACGTCGTCGTGAGCACGCCGACCAGTCCTTCGTCGACGAGCCTGCGCACGTAGTGCCCGAGCATGCCGGTGGGAAAGCAGTCCTCGACGACGACGAGCCGGGCGTGCTCAGGCGGCCGCTGGATCTGCGCCTCCACCGCGGCGCGTAGCGCGACGTAGCCGATCGTCCCGGCTGCGCGCCAGCGCTCGAAGCCCTCGCTCTGCTCGTCGAGCACCGCCGTGCCCTCCGGATCGAAGCCTTCGAGCTGTTCGAGCCACTCGAGCCGGGAGAACCCATGGCCGGACTTGCCGCGCCGCTCCGCGTCCTCGAAGTGCTCGAACAGGGTGACCGCGTCACCGTGGTCGAACCCGATCGACTGCAGGCGCTCGAGCGCCTTCTCGCGATCCACGCGGCTACGACAGAACGGGCAGGGACTTCACGATCCCGACGCCCTGCTCACGGCGCGTCGCGGCAATCGCGTCCGCGATCTCCGTCACGGCGGTCGCGGCCTCGGCATCCGGATCCGCCTGCACGAGAGGCACGCCGGCATCACCCGCCGCCCGCAGCGCCGGGTCAAGCGGCACACGGCCCAGCAGCGGCACCTCGAGCTCCTGCGCGAGACGCTCTCCGCCGCCCGAGCCGAAGATCTCACCGCTCATGTTCTCGATCACGCCGATCAGGCGCATGTTCGTCTTGCGAGCCATCAGCGCCGCGCGCACCGCGACCTCCTGCGCCAGCGGTTGCGGCGTCGTGACGACGACCGCCTCGGCGCGCGGCAGTAGCTGGCCGAGCGAGATCGAGACGTCGCCCGTGCCCGGAGGCATGTCCACGAGCAAGAGGTCGAGCTCGCCCCAGTGCACGTCCGAGAGAAACTGCTCGAGCGCGCGGTGCAGCATGGGCCCGCGCCACATCACCGGCGCGTTCTCGTCCAGGAAGAAGCCGATCGACATCAGTTTCATGCCGTCCTTCACCGGCGGGACGATCATGCGGTCGACGACGATGGGCTTCTGGTCGACGCCAAGCAGATGCGGAACGGAGTGGCCGTAGATGTCCGCGTCGAGGATCCCGACCGACTGCCCGAGCCGCGAGAAAGCGGCCGCGAGATTGACCGTGAGCGTGGATTTCCCGACGCCGCCCTTGCCGCTCGCGATCGCGACGACGCGGGTCGAACGGTCGACCGAGATGCCCTGCGTGCGCTCAGAGACGCCGCCGCGCAGCTTCTCGGTGAGCGCGGTCTTCTCCTCGGGGGTCATCACTCCGAACCCGAGCGCGACGCTCGTGACGCCCTCGACCGGACGCAGCGCCTCCTGCACCTGCTCCTCGAAACTGTGCTTCAACGGACAACCGGCGACGGTGAGCGCGATGTTCAGGGAGACGTGACCGCCGTCGATCTCGAGATCCCGCACCATCTCGAGCTCGGTGACCGGCTTGCGCAGCTCAGGGTCGATCACCTGGTCGAGCGCTGCCAGAACGGCTTCGCGAGAAGGCTCCATGCAAACGAGCCTAGCTAAACGCCCAGGCGCTCCTTGCGGACTTGCCTCAGCGGCTCAAGGCCGTGAACAACTCCTCGCACAGCTCGGATGTGCCCGCCGCGACGACGCGTGAACGCCCTTCGATGTCCAGCGGCGCCTCGAGGAACGGCGGCGCCTCCGGCAGGTCGATCGCCAGGCCGCATTCGCGGACGAGCAACTGCGCCGCGGCGATGTCGACCGAGCGCGCCCCCTTCAGCGAACAGACCGCGTCGACGCGCCCGGCCGCGAGGTGGCAGAGGGACAGCGCGAGCGAGCCCATGATCCTCAGGCGGTAGGCGATCCCGACCATCGCGGCCGCCTTTTCTGCGACAGAAGACGTGAGGGTCGCCTCGAAGGAAAGGATCTCGATCTTGTCCTTCGGCCGCTGGGCGCCGAGGCGGCCGTTGTTCAGGAACGCGCCTCCGCCCCTCTCGGCGGTCCATTCCTCGCCCGAGCCGAAGTCGTAGACGTACCCGAAGTGGACGTCGCCCATCGTCGGCCCATCTGCAACGGCGAGCGAGAGGGAGAAGAACGGTATGCCTCGCTTCGCGTTCAACGACCCGTCGATCGGGTCGACGACGACGTGAGTCGTTCCGCCCCCGTTGACCGATTTCTCACCCAGCTCTTCCGAGACCAGCTCGAACCCCGCTCCGGTCTGCTCGAGCCGCTCGACGATCACACGCTCGGCCGCGGCGTCGATCGCGGTGGTCTCGTCTCCGCCCTCGCCCGCGCCCACAACCGGTTCCCGCTCCGCACGCGACGGCAGCTCCGCGAGCGCGCCGCGCACGTCCTCGACCGCTGCCCGGCAGGTCGCGAGCCAGTCAGTCAAGTGGATGTAGTAGGAGGCCAGAAGTCAGCTTGGGGTAGAAGTACGTGGTTTTTTGCGGCATCACTCGGCCCTCCCTCGCGCGGGCGAAGACGTCCTCGATCCGCGTGGGCCGCAGCAGGAACGCGGCCTCGGCCTCGCCCCGGTCGACGGCGGCGACGGCCTCAGCGCGCTGCGGCGTGTAGGAGACGCCCTGTGGCCCGAGCGCGTCGACGATCTCCGGGTCAAGGCCCTCGCCGTCGAGCAGCTCGTAGCCGCCGTTCCGGTAGAGAACGACGCCCGGGAGCTCCTCGCCGGGCTCTTCGATGTGAATTCCTTGAACGCCGTTGACCGAGGCTGCGAGCCGGTGCGTGGGGAAGATGGTGAGGCCCTCCTCCTGGGTCGAGACGAGGACGACCATCATCCAGGCGCTTGCTTCCCTTCCTTCCTCCTCGTGGAAGGCGAGCGCCGTCTCGTAGCGGTGGTGCCCGTCGGCGATCAGCAGCTGGAGGTCGTCGAACACGCTCAGGTCGGCGTCCTCAACTCGCCAGAGCCGGTCGCCCTCGACCTGGAGGTCGGGTTCCCGGTCCGGCAGCTCGACGCGCGGCCCGTCGTGGAGGAGGAAGATCGGCTCGAGCTGCGTCCTGGTTGCGCGCAGCAGGCGCAGCCGTCCTTCCTTGGGCCCGGCGTGCGTCCGCTCGTGCGGCAGGATGACGCGATTCTCATACGGCTCGACCCGCAGCGAGACAACGAGGCCGTTGCGCGTGCGCTTGACGCCGTCGGGGCCGGTGTACTCCTGCGAAAGCGCCCAGACGGCCGGCTCCTCCTCGGTCAGCACGCCCTCCTCGCGCCAGTCGCGCAAATCCCGTGCCGCCTGCTCCTCCGAGTCGGGCAGCGTCAGATGGACGATGTTGTGCGGGCTCCGTTCGAGGTATTCGACCCTGTCCTCGGGTGAAAGAACGTCGTACGGAGGCGCAACGAGCCGCTCCAGCGGCCCGGCCTTCGCCTCGTCGTAGCGCAGGGCGCGAAACGGCTTCACGTCGGCCATCGAGGCGGCAACACTATCCGCCCTCGGGCCTAGACTCGCGGGGTGAGCGCGATCGCCGAGCTGGCCGAGGAACGCACTGTCGAGGGCGTCTACGCGATCGCGAAGAAGCAGCGCCTGCGCACACGTGCGGGAGCGGCGTACCTAGCGCTGGAGCTGGTCGATCCGAGCGGCAGGATCGATGCGCGCGTCTGGAGCGATGTCGACCTGCTCGACCCCCGGTTCTCGGAAGGCGACGCCGTGCGTGTGCTCGGCCGCGTCGAGCGATTCCGGGACCGGCTGCAGCTCGAGGTGCGCTCGATCGAGCCCGCGGAGCACACGGATCCGGCCTCACTCGCCCCCGCGCTCCGGCGCGATGCCGACGAGCTGGAGGGTTTTCTCGAGTTCCTCGCCGCGGAGATCTCGCATCCGGGCCTGAAGGCGACCGTCGCGCGGTTCGTCTCCGACGATGCCCTGCGCGGGCGGCTGCGAACGCTCCCGGCGACTCCGGAAGGCCACCATGGTTACGCCGGAGGACTGCTGGAGCACACGGTCGGCGTGGCCACGCTCTGCCGCGAGGCTGCGCAACTCCATCCGCGGCTGCGCGCGGATCTCGTGCTGGCGGCGGCGATCCTCCACGACGTGGGACGGACAGTCGAGCTCACCCGCGGTCCCACGTTCAGGCAGACCGACGAAGGCCGGCTGCTCGGGCACGTGCATCTCGGCCTGCGGATGATCGAGCAGCGGGCGGCCGCGCTCGAGACGGACGTGCGGGCGGAGCTGCTGCACGCTGTGGCCGTCCACCATGAGGCTCGTGGCGCCCGCACGGCCGAGGCCTCGGTGCTCTACCACGCGAACCAGCTTGACGCCGTAGCGGCGACGAGACCCACCGGCGATTGATCGCGGCCGCGCTCGCGCTCACGGCGGCGCTGTCGTGGGGCGTGGGCGATTTTCTCGGGGGTCTCAAGTCGAAGACGCTCCCGGCACTCAGCGTCCTCGCCGTGTCGCAGCCGATCGGCTTCGCGGCACTCGCGATCGCGGTGGCGATCCACTGGACCGCTCCTCCGGGCCTCACCGTCCTGTGGGCGTGCCTCGCGGCGATCCTCGGCACGACAGGCCTCTTGGCGTTCTACCGGGGCATGGCGGCGGGCGCCCTGAGCATCGTCGCCCCGATCGCGGGGGCGGGAGCCGCGATCCCCGTCGTCTGGGGGCTGGCGAGCGGGGACCGTCCGAGCGCCGTGCAAGACGTCGGCTTTGTGGTCGCGATCGCCGGAGTGGTGCTCGCTTCCCGGGAACGACGGGCCGAGAACACACAGCTGGCCGCCGGCGTGGGGTGGGCAATCGTCGCGATGGTCGCCTTTGGCGCGTACGCGATCCCGATGTACACGGCGAGCCGTGAGGACTTCATCTGGTCGTCGTTCGTCTTTCGCTCGACCTCTCTGACCTTCGTCGCGCTGGCGCTGCTGGCTCTGCGGCCCAGACTGCCGGGGCGGATCGACCTCCCGACGCTTGCGGCGATCGGACTGCTCGACACGGGCGGAAACGTCTTGTTCGCGGCCGCGTCTTCACACGGCCTCGTCAGTGTCGTCTCGGTACTCGCCTCCCTCTATCCCATCGTGACGGTCCTGCTCGCACGGAGGATCCTGCACGAGCGCGTTCAGCGCGGGCAAGAAGCGGGAGTGCTGTTAGCCCTGGTTGGGGTCGTGCTGATCTCGGCCGGCTAGCAGAGCGTCGATTCTGGCCGCGATCTCGTCGCGGATGCGGCGCACCTCCTCGAGCGGGCATCCCGACGGGTCCGGCAAATCCCAGTCCACGTGGCGCTTGCCGGGGATGTAGGGGCACGCGTCACCGCAGCCCATCATCACGACGACGTCCGCCCATTCGGCGTCAGCGTCGCTCAGCTGGTGGGGCTCGCGAGCGGAGAGGTCGATCCCGAGCTCGCGCATGACCTCGACGACCTCCGGATGGACCTCGGCGGCGGGCGTCGTTCCGGCCGACCGGCCTTCGCCGCCGGCTCGCTCGTAGAGCGCTTGCGCCATCTGGGAGCGACCCGCGTTCTGGCGGCAAACGAAGAGCGCGCGCGTCATCGCGCAGCCGCCCACTCTCTGGGTGGTGAGCCGGCGAGTGCGAACGCGAGGTCGTTCATCGCGTCCGGTACGAGGCGGTAGTACGTCCACGTCCCGCGCTTTGCCGCGACCTCGATCAGACCGGCCTCGCGCAGAACCTTGAGGTGGTGGGAAACGGTGGGCTGTGAGAGGTCGAGTGGTTCTTGTAGCTGGCAGACGCACACCTCACCCTGGCCCGCAAGGCAATTGACGATCGCGACCCTGGCGGGATCGGAGAGCGCCTTGAACCGGTTCGCGAGTGCCTCTACGCGGGGTGGCGGCAAGGGAGGCGCCCCGGGGACGCAGCACGGCTGGTCGACGACGCGGAGTTTCTTCATTGACAGTCATCAATGTAACACGCTAGCGTTCGGTATCGATCGACGTTCTTGGGAAGTATCCCTTGACAACACGTACCTGTATGGAGTACTATTCCATGTATGAGCGCGCGTCGGAAAGAGTCAGTCGAGCGGTCGCCTTCGAGCGACAGCCGCATGACGTTCACGGAGTTCCTACGGATCTTCCCGGACAACGACGCCTGCTTGGACTACTTGAAGGAGCGTTTCTACTCGGATCAGACGCCATGCCCGAAGTGCGAGAAATCGTCCAAGTTCCACCGGATCAAGGGACGCTCGGCGTACTCCTGCCAGCGATGCGGTCATCATGTCTATCCGACTGCTGGGACGATCTTCCACAAGTCCTCTACGTCCCTCCAACTCTGGTTTTGGGCGGTCTATCTAGTCGCATCGAACAAGTGCGGAATCTCCGCGAAGCAGCTCGGGCGAGAGGTTGGAGTGACCTACAAAACCGCTTGGCGGATGATGAATCAGATCCGCACCCTCCTGGACGAGGACGGCGACCCGCTCTCGGGCGATGTGGAAGTGGACGAGACCTTCGCTCGCGGCCGCTTGCGAGCCTCCGAGACTCGGGGCAAAACCGCGCAGGAGCGGAAGCGCCTCTCCGATCAAAAGAACAAGGGCCGCACGGTCTTGGCGGCGGTCGAGCGTGGGGGCCGCGTCAAGGCAACCGTGATCCCCGACCGGAGCAAGCCCACGTTGCAGGGCAAGATCCGCGAGTTCGTCCTCCCCGAAAGCATGATCTTCACGGACGAGTTGAAGCTATACGTGGGGATCGGACGCGAGTACAAGGGCCACAAGCGGATCAAGCACAAGGCCCGGATCTACGTCGAGGACGATGTCGGGACGCAGAACGTCGAGAGCTTCTTCGCATTGTTCAAAAACAGTGTTCGGGGAGCGCACCACAACATCTCAACCAAGTACCTCTCGAACTATTTGGACGAGTACACCTTCCGCTGGAACCATCGGAAGGACGAGCGGCCTATCTTCTGGACGATCCTCGAGAAGGTGGAGAAGGGTCAGCTAGTCGCCGAGTAGCGCGGTCGAGGTCGCGTTCGAAGTCAGCCGGCGAGTATTCGGGGTCTTGCTTCTCGGCCATGTCCTTCGGGACGGGCCGAGGCTTCCCGGTCTTGTTCTTCTGCGGTTTTCTGGGCATTTTCACCCCTTTCGGCGAGGCCTTGACATGCCGATCTAGAATGTCACCTGACAATCCAGATCTTCCCGCCGTATCGTGGTCGCAGTTTCGTCAGGTAGTCACGATACGGCGGGAAAGGCTCGATCTGGCATATCGGAGGGCGTCGGAATCGAACCGATCGCCGTGTCCCCCACGGGTCTGCCGGGACCTAAAACCCGGTCCGGTACACCACACCGGTAGCGCCCTCCAAGTTTTTCAGGGGGTGTCTGCTTCGGCAGGCGCCCCCTCTTCGTTCTCTTCGAGCTCCTGGCCTGCATCATCGCCGGATTCGTCGTCGGGTAGGTCGTCGTGATCCTCGCCCTTCGCCTTCCGCCGCACCGCCTCCGAGTACCACTCGCTAAGACCCCAGTTACCGCGTCCCGTGTTGAAAAAGCTGTTGTCGCGGTCGAGCGACCTGTAGAGCGTGGCAGGTGCGCCGATCTGAACGCCTCCCTTTTTGATCGCACTGAAGATCGCTGCGGTCTTGAGAGGCTTGCGCCCCGTCCGTTGCAGCAACTCCTTCGTCGCTCTCGTGGACGAAAATCCGAAGAATTCCCCTTCGGCAACCAAAGCGGTGGGGTCAGCAGTCGATACCGACAGGGGCTGGGAGTTCGAGTCTCCTTGACCGCTCGATTCGTCCGGAGGCAAACCGAGCTGCGTCCGGGCGTAGGAAATGAAAGCGTTTCGCTCGTCGCGTTCGCGTGTCGCTTTCTCCAACATCCCTTCCAGCACTTGTCGCTCCATTGCTTCCATGCCATCGCCTCCTTGAATTCAATGGCAAGCATAGCGGTTCCGCCATGCTCGTCAAGGCATTTCGGACAAAAAAAATGGCCTTGGGCCAGAATTGTCCGATGTGTCCTACTTTTCACCGGCCGCCTGAAAACCATGCCCGGGTTGTGCAGGGTTGCACGCTGTTTAAACAGACAGCGAGGGAGGGTCGCAGGCTGTACCCCGTCCGGAATCCCAGATCGGCTCCTATTGCGGCAACGTCGGGACAAAGGGACCCCGCTTCGGCGGGGTCCCATAAGAGAGCGCCCGACTGTTCAGCGGCGAACGCCTAACAGCAACCGCCGCAGCAATCGGGGTCACAGCATGACCGGGACATTTTCACCTCCTTCCCAACGGTGGGACGACCGCCGGTGTACGTGTCGTCAAGGGATACTTCCCACGTTCTTCGATGAAAGGAGGGGCGATGACCTGCTGCGAGTGCTGCGGCGACGGCTGCGACTGCGGCTGCTGCTGACGCGAGCGTGCCCGCAGAGGGTGGCGCCGCCCTCTGCGGGCTCCCGGGGAGGCACGCGCCTCCGCTCCGACGACGGCCTCCACCGGCCATTGACGCCCGTGTCCACCCCAGCCGTGTCCGGGTGCAACCGGTCCCGGTGCCAGGCAACGTTACGGAAGCGTCACGAATCTGTGACGGAAGTGCAACATCCCTGCAAGGAGCCACCGCCGTGCCGACATGTCCCGGTGCCAGGCGACGCGACTGAAGCGTCGCGAACCCGTGACGCGAGTGGAACGCGGCGGCGCCTACACGTTGAAGCGCACGTTCAGGACGTCCCCGTCCTGGACGACGTACTCCTTGCCCTCGAGCCGCTGCTGACCGCGCCGCGCAGCCTCGGCCCGCGAGCCCGCCTCGACGAAGTCGCTCCAGTAGATCACCTCGCAGCGGATGAACCCGCGCGCGATGTCGGTGTGAATCGTCCCGGCCGCGTCGAGGGCTGTCTGGCCACGCCGTAGCGACCAGGACCTCGCCTCGGTGTCACCAGCGGTAAAGAACGCGATCAGGTCGAGCGACTCGAACAGGCGGCGCACCACTTCCTCCAGCGCGGAAGGACCCTCTCGAAACGCTGCGGCTTCCTCCTCGTCGAGCTCAGCGAGCTCGGCCTCGAGCTTCAGATCGATCCCGCCCGGCCCGTTCTCGACCGCGATCAGCGGCTTGGTCGTCAGCGGTTCCAGCTCCGGCGGCAGCGGCTCCGGATAGTCCCGCAACGCACTCCCTGCCTCGAGGTGCGCGAGCACCCGCTCGAGCGCGGCCACTTCCTGCCGCAGCGCGGCGTCTCCGGATTTCGCCTGCTTGCTCACCCGCTCCAGGCGCTTCTCGACATGGTCGCGATCCGCCACCAGCAGCTCGAGCTCCAGCGCCTCGCGCTGCACTTCCGGTGGATCCACGTCCGGAGCGAACCCGTTCAGGACGAGGAGCAGAGCGTCCACCTTGCGCAAGTTTCCGAGCAGCGCCGCGCCGGTGCCCGGCACGTCGACGACCCGAACCGCAGCCGGCGTGGTCTTGCGCGACCCCTCGATCGCCGCCACCTGATCGAGCCGCTCGTCCGCGATCGGCGCCATGCCGACGTTCGGCTTGTCCGACACGGTCGCATAAGCGGTGATCTCCGCACCCGCGCACGTCAGCGCATTGAAAAGCGTCGTCTTGCCCGCATTCGGCAGGCCGACGATCCCGACCTCGAGCAACCTACTGGTCCGGCTTCACGATCTGCTTCTGCAGCGACACCAGCGCGCGGTGCTGGAGCGACTTGATCGCACCCTCCGTCTTGCCGAGGATCGTCGCCGCTTCCGCGTTCGCAAAGTTGAACACGAACTTCAAGGTCAGCACCTGCTGCTGCTCGATCGAGAGCTTCTCGATCAGGTCGAGCATGCTCGAGCGTCCGATCGACTCGAGCGCCTCCTCCTCGGCCGCGCTCTCCTCCGGAGGATCCGGCTCGGGGACGTTCTCCTCCGGCTGCCACCGCCGGTTCGCCCGGAAGTGATCCATGGCGAGGTTGTGCGCGATCCGAAACAGCCACGCCGAGAAGGGTGCCGCCTGGAACCTGAACCGCTTGATCGACTCGAGCATCTTCAGGAACGTCTGCGTCGTCAAGTCCTCGGCGTCGTGGCGGTTTCCCACGCTCATGTGCAGGTAGCTGTAGATGCGATCGAAGTGGAGCAGGTACAGCTCCTCGAGCGCCTCCCGTTGCCCTTGCTGAGCGCGCTCGACAAGACGCCGCAGGTTGCGAGCAGAATCTCCCGACTTCGGCGACGCCGTCTCGGCGGCCTCTTTCGCCATCGTCGCCAGGATGCCCGAGGTTAACCAGGTTGTAAACGCCGAGGCGCTAACCCTGCCCGAAGCCGAGCCGCGCCTCACGTGCGAAGCGCTTGACGTAAACGACCCGGGCGAGCGCTACGGAATAGCGCCCGTCGTCGGCTTCAAGCGTCAAAGCGCCGTCGGTTCCGGCGGCAAGTCCGGCCTCGAGAGCGTCCGCCGACGTCGACGTCACGAGCGCGCCCATGATCTGGCCGCCGTCGAAGCCGATCTCCACTCGGACCTGTTCGGCGTCGTTCACGGCGAGACCAATTCCGCAAGCACTCCGTGGACGGCGTCGGGATGGACGAAAGCCACCTCCAGCCCGAACAGGCCCTCCCGCGGCTCCGCGTCCACGACCTCGACACCCTTGCCCGAGAGCTCATCGAGAGCGGCGCGCACGTCATCGACCTCGTAAGCGACGTGGTGCATGCCGGGACCGCGCTTGGCGAGAAACTTTCCGACCGGCGTCTCTGCGCCGAGCGACGCCAGCAGCTCGACCCGGCTCTCACCGACACGGACCGAGGCGGCTTCGACGCCCTGCTCCGGCACCGTCTCGCGGCGCTCCACGCGTGCTCCGAAAACCCGCTCGTAGGTCGTGACGGCCTCGTCGAGATCGTCGACCGCGACGCCTAGATGGTGGATCCCGCGCGGCTGCATCGCAGTCGATGCTATCGCTCCGCCTCGACCGGGCGTCGATCAGTATGCGCACGGTGCGTCTTGTCTCTGCGACCGTGGCGTTGCTCTGCGCCCTTGTGCTCACGAGCTGCGGAGATCAGACCTACTCCGAGCAAGACGTGCGTCTCGCGTTCGGCCGGGAAGGCATCGCGCTGGAGCGCTTTACAGTGCTCGAGCACGAGTTGCGCGGCCAACTGCACAGCCAGGGCGGGCTGCGTGGCAGCCTGAACCGGGCGCTCGGGTATACGCCTGCACTTCCACGCACCGTCCTCGTAGGCTGGAGGAACGGGAAGGCCGATGAGCTCGTGATTCTCTTCTCACGGCCGACGACGCTTCGTGCAACGGTCGGTGCGAGCTCCCAAACGATCTCGCGGGTCCGCCGGAGCGGGTTCCGCCACCTGCTGCGCTCGAACGTGATCGTGCTCTACCAGCGCCGCAGCCCTGTGCGGCTCCGCCGTTTGCGCCAGGCGCTGGACAGACTCGGTTAGTCGCTGTCGGCCAGCGGAACGACGGCTCGTACGGTGCCCACCGTCTCGCTCGAACGGGAGTCCGCTTCGACGTCTGCGAGCAGCGCGTCGAGCTCCTCGCGGTCAAGCGTCTCCTTGTCGATCAAGGCATGCGCGAGCCGGTCGAGAGCCGGTCGGTGCTTGTTCAGCAAGCGCTGAGCGTGCGCATACGCCTCGTCCGTCAGCCTGCCCTGCTCCTGGTCCCTCAAGCGCTTGGTCTCCTCTGACAACGCATAGTTGTCGGCGCGCATCGTCCGCGAGGTGACCACCGTCGACATCCCGTAGTCGAAGACCATCGCGCGTGCGAGCTCGGTCACCTTCTCGAGGTCGTTGGCGGCGCCGTTGGTGACACGGCCGAAGACGATCTGCTCTGCGGCACGGCCTGCGAGATAGACCTTCAACAGGTCCTGGAACTCTTCGGTCGTGTGCAGGTACCGCTCCTCGGTCGGGAGGTTGAGCGTGTAGCCGAGCGCCTGCCCGCGCGAAACGATCGTCACCTTCTGTACCGGAAGCAGGTCACCGACGAGGTGGGACATCAGTGCGTGGCCTGCCTCGTGGTAGGCCAGGATCCGCTTTTCCTTCTCCGTCACGACGCGGCGTTTCTGGAGGCCGGCGATGACGCGCTCCATCGCCGCGTCGAAATGCTGGTGATAGATGTGCTGCTGCTGCTCGCGGCCCGCGAAGATCGCGGCCTCGTTGGCGATGTTCTCCAGCTCGGCACCGGTTAGCCCCGCCGTTTGCCGGGCGATCAGCTTGATATCGACGTCCGCGGCCAGCGGCTTGCCGCGCGTGTGGACGTTGAGGATCTCCTCGCGGCCGGCGAGATCAGGCGCGCCGATCAACACCTGGCGATCGAACCGGCCGGGGCGCAACAATGCGGGGTCGAGATCCTGCAGACGGTTCGAGGCACCCATCACCACGACCTGGTCACGAGTTTCGAACCCGTCCAGCTCGACGAGGAGCTGGTTCAGTGTCTGGTCCTGCTCGCGGTTGAAGCCGTGACCGGTGCGCGCTGCGCCGACCGCATCCAGCTCGTCGATGAACACGATCGCCGGCGCGTTGTTGCGCGCCTCCTCGAAGAGCTTCCGAATCCGGGACGCGCCGAGGCCCGCGAACATCTCGACGAACGCGGAGGCGCTCTGCATGTAGAACTTCGCGCCCGCCTCGTTGGCAATCGCCTTCGCGAGCAGCGTCTTCCCCGTCCCCGGGGGCCCGTGGAGCAGGATGCCCTTCGGCACGCGCGCGCCCAGGCGTTCAAAGCGTCCCGTGTGCCGCAAGAACTCGATGACCTCCTCGAGCTCTTCCTTCGCTTCCTCGAGCCCGGCGACGTCGGCCCACGACACATTGGTCGTCGCCGTGATGGTCTTCGCCGCCGTGACCCGCGGCATGACCTGCAGCGTGCGATAGAGCACGTAGACCATGAGGATCAGGAGAATCGCGAAGAGCAGCGGCAGCCATGCCGCGGCCTCGTCTCTGAAAGTGACGAGCCAGGTCATCCAACCGCTCATCGGCACCCGCGGGCGGATGCTGAAGGGCTAGGGCCTCAGCAGGCGAACCGCGTCCGCGGCGGTCGTGAACTCGACCCCGGCCTCACGCCAGGCGGCGGTGCATGCCAAGACCCGCTCCTCGTCCAGCCCGCGGGCGGCGTCCTCGACAAAGTGGACGCGGCGTCCGCGCAGTAGAAAGCCACGAATCGCCGCGTCGTCGCAAACGTCGGTGGCGACGCCGAAGACGACGATCTGATCCGGATCGAGCGCGTCCAGCAGAGAATCGGTATTGGGGTTCGTGAACACGTTGAAGTTCTTCTTCAGCAGCAGAACTTCTGTCCAGCCGGCGACGAGCTCCGGCACGAGGCCGGGCGGGATCGGCAGCGAGCCGAGCGGGAGTGGGTCCTCTTGTTCGGTCTCGTGGATCTTTTGCGCCCCGCGTGTGCCCCGGAGACAGTGGGCGGGGTAGGTGTTGTGGAAGTCGGGCTCCTCCGAGATCTCGGGGTCGGTCAGCTCGTGGTCGTCCGCCGAAGCGACGTGGACGATGCCGGCCTCGCGTGCTGCTTCGACGAGCCGCTTCATCGCCGGCACGGTCTCCTCGGCGCCTGGCACGTACAGCTTTCCGTCCGGAAGCATGAAGTCGACCTGGGTGTCGACGTCCCAGAGAACCGTGCCGCTCATGGCCGAGGCGACCCCTCGGAAGGCCAGGTCCTAAGAAGGCCAGTCCGCGCCCGCGCCCGTAGGGGGGAACGCGAGTCCCCTACCAACACGCTACGCGAACAGAACCGCCCTGTCTGTGCCGGAAGCGTGACGATTTTCACTCGACGAGCTCGAGACGGGAGTTCGGCCGGTAACGGCGGCCGACCTTCGCCGAAGGGCGACCGTCCGTGAGCACGACGTCGGCGGTGAAGTCGTTCGACCCGCGAATGAGCGAGGAGCCGATCCCGTACGAGTCCACCGGCACGCCGTTGCGCTCGAACTCGCCGATGCGTTCGGCGGTGAAGCCGCCCGAAGCGACGATCTTGACGCGTTCGAACCCGTCTTCGTCGAGCGCGTCGCGCACCTTGCGCACGAGCCGTTCGTTGACGCCGGTGGGCTGGAAGTCGCCCATCTCGTTCCAGAGCGAGCGATCGACGAGCTGGTCGGAGGTGTCGAGCCGAACTCCCCAGAGCCGTGGCCCTAACGCACGAGCCACCTCCAGAGCGGTCCGCACCGAGTCGTTCTCGAAGTCCACCAGCACGACGACGTTGAGATCCTCCGGCGCCCACTCCGCAAACTTCGTCGCCGCGAGCACCGTGTTCCCACCGTACGAGGCGATCAGCGAGTGCGGCACTGTGCCCACGCCCTTGCCGCCCCACCACGACGCCTGCTCGTCCGTCGTCACGCCCACGGGCGACCCGACCACCTGGCCGGCGACATAGGCGGCGTAGCCGTCCCCAGTCTGAACGCGGTGGTGGTCGTGCCGGGCGGGCATGAAGATGACCGGCTTGCCGTTCGCGGCCTGGAGCACGCGCACGACGTTCGACGTGATCAGCGTCCGGCGCGCGAGCACGCCGAGGTAGACCGTCTCGAGGTGCGCAAACGTCGTGTAGTCACCTTCGATGGTCATCACGGTCTCCCAGGGCTCAACCCGATCGCCGTCGTAGAGGGCATGCACGGTCAGTCCGTCCCAGTCGTCCGAGCAGAGCTTGAGGACTGCGATCGCCTCGTCCATTCCGCCGAGATAGGCCTGCTTACGCTGGAAGACCTGCATCACCACCCGCGGGTGCCGGCCGTCCTCGAGCAACGTGGCGCGCGCGTGGTTGAAGTACGCGTCCGTGTAGTAGCCCTCCCGCATCTTCTCGACGGGGAGGTCGAAGATCTCCGGCGGCAGCCGCCTAGTTCGCTCGCGAACCTTCACGCTGTTGCTCCAACTCCAAGCAGGCGCGTAGGGCGGCTTCCGCCACCTCGAGCTGCTCCGGCGTCGGCTCTTCGGTCGCCAGCCGATGCTGAAGCTCGTGCCCGGGCCGCGCGAGCGCACGGGAGAGCTTGTGCTCGGGATTGCGCACCATCCAGGCGAAGATCTCGGTCGACGCGGCGAGCGCCCCCAGTTGAGCGGTCGCCTTGGCCGCCGGCTGGAGCTTCTTGGGCGCGTGCGCGGCCATCGCTCCGCCGACGGCCGAGCTCAACAGCAGGGGGCCCACCATGTGCGACCCGCAACGCTCGTGTTCCTTCTCGCGCCGCTCGCCGTGCTCGTAGCTGCCGATCGAGATGTGCTCGGCGCCGTGGTATCCCGCCACCTCCGAGCCGCGAACCGCGAGCGCCGTGGGTGCGAGTGAAAGCAGCGAGCCGACGAGCTCACGCGCAAAAGGCCTGAGCGACGAGCGCTTCACCGCCTGCGCGGCAAGTGCGCTCACAACCATCGTCACGATCACGACGGGCCGCTCGAAAGGAAGGCGTGCAGCAGGCAGCGCTCGCCGCACCCTCGGCAGCAGCGTGACGACCTCGAGCAGCCGCGCCGGCCCTCGCAGGAGCGGCTGCTGGACGAGCGCAGCCGGGAACCGCTTGTAGCCGGAAGCCGTGTCGATACGCCCCTGGGGAGTGCGGACGGCGCAAGCCCAGGCCGCCGGCCCGTGGACGAGCACGCCGTTCGCGAGCGCCATGCCGCCGAGACGGATCTTCTCTTCGACCATGCTCAGAGCCTAGCCTGGCGGCAGCAGGTCGCCGTGCCGATACGAGCCTGGCTCGGCCTGCGGAAACGGTGCGTATGCCTCTTTGCCCTGCGTCGTCTCCTGCTCGACGCCCGCACCGTGCTTCAGCGCCGTTTCATTCACCGGATAGAGCAAGCCGTGATCCGGAATGTTTCGCGCGCCCATGGCCACAACGACGCACGGACGGTCGCCCGCACCGATGAGGACGTGCTCCGTCCACGGCGCGCAATGGAAGAAATCCCACCGGCCGAGACGCCGCTCCTCGCCCTCGACCAGCAGCAGACACTCGCCCTCCAGGACGAGAAAGCCCTCCTGCGAGGCCTCGCCGTGGTACATGCACGCCGGCTTGCCGGGCTCGAGCACGCCGATGTTGACTCCCATCTGCTGCCACCGGTCGTCACCCTCGAACGTCGTCCAGGAGCCGAAGGCTTCGCTGTACTCCCAACGCGCTTCGCGTGCGTTGACCACGTACCAGCCTTCACCCTCCGAGACGAGGCCTTCTTCGGTCCGGTTGAGCTTTGCCTCAGGCACCGTCGTTGCCGCCAATCGTAGTGGCGGCGTGGCGGAGAAACCGCACGCCGAGCTCGAGGTCGTCCACAGAGATCCGCTCGTCGGCGGAGTGCACGAGCCGGGCCGCGAGCTCGGGATTCATCGTGCGCATCGGAAAGAACCCGTACGCAACGGTTCCGAACGCCTCGCGCAGCCAGTGGCTGTCGGTGAAGCCCGCCACGATCAGGGGCACAGCCTCCGCACCGGGCTCTTCCTCCGCGACGAAGGACTCGACAGCGTCCCACAGCGGGGTCTCGATCGGCGACCGTGTACCGCCTTGCGCCTCGACCCACTCCAGGTCGTAGTCACCCTCGCCGAGCACGGAGCGAATCAGCGGCTCGACGTCGGCCGGCAGGTCCCCCGGCAGGAGGCGGCAATCGATCGTCACCTCGCACAGCGCCGGAATCACGTTGCGCGTCTGCGACGCCTTGATCATCGTCGGCGAGAGCGTCAGGGAGAGCAGCGGTTCGACGAGCTCTGCCGCGAGCGGGTGAACTTCACGCGCCGCATCGAGCACGTCCCCCGGCGCCACCTCGCCTCCGACCACGGCTTTCATGAACGCTGTCACTTCCGGCTCGAGCCTCGGCTCCGGCCGGTAGTCGGCGACGCGTTCGATCAGGCGCGCGGCCTTGACCAGGGCGTTGTCGGCGATACCCGGCATCGACGCATGGCCGCTGCGGCCGTGGACGCGCAGGCGAAACGGCGCGCTCATCTTCTCCGCCGTGGAGCACAGGTAGAACGCCCGGTCGCCGAGCTGGACACGGTCCCCTCCCCCCTCATTCACGCAGTACTCCGCCCGTATCGCATCTGGGTGCACCCGGCAGAGCCAGGAGAGCCCGAAGTCGTCGCCGACCTCCTCGTCGGCGGTGGCCGCGAAGATCAGGTCGCCCGCCGGCTCGAATCCCTCCCGCGCCAGCGACGCGATCGCGACGGCGTTCGCCGCAACCTGACCCTTCATGTCGAGCGCGCCGCGACCCCAGATCTCGTCGTCGCGCAGCTCCCCCGACCACGGATCGAGTTGCCACTCCGCGGCATCGGCCAGCACCGTGTCCGTATGCGAAAGCAGCAGCAGCTTCGGGCCGTCACGGAGCCCGGGGATACGCGTGACGAGATTTGCCCGCTCGGGCACTTTCGCGTAGAGCTCGACCTCGAGCCCGTTGTCGCCGAGGTAGTCGCGCAGCAGCTCTGCCGCGCGGGTCTCGTTCCCAGGTGGGTTGACCGTGTCGAGGCGAAGCAGCCCCTGGAGGAGCTCGGTCGCCTCCTGCCGCAGCGAAATAGTCGCCATCAGCGGCGCTTTCCGCCCACGAGCAGATACCGCCGGGGCTCGTCGACACCGTCGTCCGTCCTAAATCCGGCCCAGTGCTCCAGCATTGCTCGACGGAACTCCGCCAGCACGTCCGGTTCGAGGGTCGCCACGAGTGCCTTCACGGGTGGCGCGCCCTCGGTCATTACTTCCCAGAGGTCCTCCGGGCTTTCCCCCGTCAGGTGCCAGACGCCCTCCTCGAACTCCAGCTCGAACGCGGGTGACAGAAGCTCCATGACGTGCTCTTCGCTGCCCCAGTCGTCCGCGCCCTGGACCTCGTCGCTCGGCCAGAAGCGCTCGTAGATCGCGTGCGGGCCCTCGTTGGGCCGCCAGCAGGTCAGACCCAGGCGGCCCCTCGCCACGCGTGCCAGCTCGCGCGCCACCGCCTCCTGATCGGGAGCGAAGATGACTCCGAAGGACGAGCTGACCACGTCGAACGCCCCGTCCGCATACGGAAGGTCCTGCGCGTCCGCGAGCTCCCACACCACCTCGAGGGACTCGGCAGCTCCTTTGGCGCGAGCTTGCTCGAGCAACCGCTCGGAGATGTCCGCGCCGGTGACCGCGGCGCCGGCGCGGGCGGCACGCAGAGCGATCTCGCCCGTTCCCGTCGCGAGGTCGAGCCAGCGCACTCCGCCGGCCGGCTCGAGACTCGAGACCAGCTCGTCGTGGATCGGCGCAAAGCGCCGGGCGACGCGCTCGTAGTCAGCAGCGCCCCACATCTCGCCGGCGGCGGCGGCGTTGCCGGCGAGCCTGGTCAGCCTCAGTCTTCCTCGTTCGCGAGCGCGGTCAACCGGTTGCGGGCGTTCCACAGCTCCGGGAAGAACGTCTGCTTAATCAGACCGCCGAGCAGTTCAACCGGAGTCCCCTGCGTCCCGACAACCTGGTCGCCGATCACGCGCGCGACGACCTTGTAGTGCCGCATGCGCCAGAGCGTGACTCGCTCGTCCAACTCGATCAGGCTCTCTGCGAGCTGGTACAGGTCTTCGTGCTCCCGTCCGCGGCGGTACAGCTCCACGACGTCGAGATCCCGGTCGCGCAGCAGCTTCGCGAACGCCTGGCCGAGTTGGGGTGTGACCCTGCGGATCTGCCGGAACCCCGGCGAGTCGAAGCCGCTGCCATGGCCGAGTGACTCCTTGCGGATCGTCTGGTACTCCCACGGATCGAGGTGCTCGAGCATGTCGAGCTGCGAATGCACGAGCTGCAGAGCCAGGACCGCCCGCCGCACGAGGCGCGTAGCCCCGCCGGCCTCGCCGCTCTCGACCAGGCGCGTCGCCGCCTCGATCTCGTTCCAGGCCAGCTTCAGCCACAGCTCGGAGGACTGGTGCACGGTCTGGAACAGAAGCTCGTCCCGGTGGGCGGCCTCCTCCGGCGTTTTCTGGAGCGCGAGCAGCTCGTCGGTGCGCAGATAGCGCTCGTAGTCGCTCGCGCCGGGACCCTCGAGGACCGGCTGGTCGTAGTCCTCGCCAGGCTGCCCGTCGCCGTGCCCGGGCGCCGCGTCGACCCGTCCCTCGGCGTCGCCACTCGTCACGTGCGGAGCATACTTCCAGGCCATGGGCGACCTGTTTTCCGACGCGGCTTCACAGAGGCTGCCGGACGTAGCTCCCCTGGCGATCCGGCTGCGGCCGCGCACGCTCGACGAGTTCGTGGGCCAGGAGCACGTGCTGGGGGAGAGAACGGCGCTGCGCCTCGCCATCCTCGAGGACCGCGTCAGCTCGATGATCCTCTACGGGCCGCCCGGGAGCGGCAAGACGACGCTCGCGAGAATCGTCGCCGAGACGACCGGCGCAGCGTTCGAGGAGCTCTCGGCCGTGTCGGCGACGGTCAAGGACGTCCGTGAGGTCCTCGCGCGCGCGCGCGAGCGGCTCGGCTCCTCCGGCGAGCGCACGATCCTCTTCCTGGACGAGATCCACCGCTTCAACAAAGCGCAGCAGGACGCGCTGCTGCCGGCCGTCGAGGAAGGCCTCGTGACGCTGATCGGGGCCACGACCGAGAACCCTTACTTCGAGGTCAACTCGGCCCTCCTGTCGCGCTCGCAGATCTACGAGCTGGAGCCGCTCGGCGAAGCAGACCTGGAGACCCTGGTGCGCAGGGGCGCGGCGGAGCTCGAGCTCGACGTCTCAGACGAGGTTGTGCACCAAATCACGAGGAGGGCCGGCGGCGACGGCCGGAACGCCTACAACATCCTCGAGCTGGCATCCCAGACGGCCGTGGCCGAGGGGCAGCCCCTCACGGAGGCGCACGTCGAGGACGCCGCCCGCAAGCGGCCGCTCGTCTACGACAAGGGCGGGGACGCGCATTACGACTTCATCTCGGCCTTCATCAAGTCGATGCGTGGTTCCGACCCCGACGCCTCCGTCTACTACCTCGCGGCGATGCTCGAGGGCGGAGAGGACGCACGATTCATCGCGCGCCGCATGATCGTGCTCGCCTCCGAGGACATCGGCAACGCCGACCCGCGCGCCCTCCTCGTCGCCGTCGCCGCGGCGCAGGCCGTCGAGCACGTGGGCCTGCCGGAAGCCCGGCTCAACCTCTCGCAAGCGGCGATCTACCTTGCTCGCGCGCCAAAGTCGAACGCGAGCTACGCAGCATTGAAGGAGGCGGCCGCCGACGTTCGCGAGCGCGGGCACGTCCGCCCGCCGGATGCCCTGCGCGACGCGAGCTACCACGGAGCCAAGAAGCTCGGTCGAGGCAAGGGTTACGTCTACCCTCACTCGGACCCCGCCGGCTTTGAGCTTGAGTTCCTCCCGGAACAGTTGCGGGGCAAGAAGTACTACCGACCCAGCGGAGCAGGCGAAGAGGAGGCGGACGATGGCGATTGAGCGGCGCGCGCACGCGACATGGGAAGGCGACCTGAAGCGGGGCACGGGCAGGTTCGACCTCGTTTCGAGCGGGACGATGAAGGGCGTCGAGGTGACGTTCGCCTCGCGCTTCGAGGAGCCCGGGGGCAAGACGAGCCCCGAGGAGCTGATCGCCGCCGCGCACGCGACCTGCTTCTCGATGGCGCTCGCGGGCGCGCTCGCGCAGGAGGGTCACCCTCCGACGAAGCTCGAGACCGACGCTGTGGCCGCGCTCGACAAGGACAACGGCGGCTTCGCGATCAAGACGATTGAGCTCACGGTCCGCGGTGAGGTCGAGGGCCTGGACGACGACGGCTTCCGCGCCGCAGCGGAGACCGCAGAGCAGAACTGTCCGGTCTCAAAGGCCCTGGCCGGGGTCGAGATCTCGCTCGACGCGTCGCTGGCTTAGTCGCGCCCGTTCCGGAGCCGGTTCACGACCTGCTCGCCCCAGTCGTAGTCGGCCATCTTGGCGATGGCGCGGTCAACGTCGTACTCGGTACGCCTGAACTCGAGCTCTCCATTCACACCGCGGAGAGCCCAGGCCGCCCGGTTGTCGCCGTCGATCGGCATCCCAACGCTGCCGGGATTGACGAGGTCTGTCTCGTTGGGACCGGGCCGTCGGAACTGAAGGTGGCTGTGCCCGAAGGCGACCTGCCGCTCCTTGACGCCTGCCAGCAGCCGCTCGTCCTCGTCCGCCGGCTCCGGCGCGAAGCTCTCGACGTCCGAGAGCGGCGAACCGTGGCAGTAGAAGGCATCCTCACGCTCGGCGAGCGCCGGCAGGCCGATCAGCCAGTCGACGTCCGCCGCCGGCAGCGCCGCGATGCAGGACGCAAGGCCCGCAAAGACGAATCGGCTCTGCTCGGCCGGCAGGTCCATCGGTGGATCCACGAGCCAGCGCTCACCGTTGCCGCGCAACCAGGTGCCCTCTTCGAGCGCGCGCAGGCGTTGAAGCGTCTCGACCGGCCACGGCCCGAAGGCGCAGTAGTCACCCCCGAGCAGCCAGCTGTCGACGCCCGCACCCTCGGCTTCCTCGAGCACCGCCTCGAGCGCGGCGAGGTTTCCGTGGATGTCGTAGAGCAGAGCGAGCACGGTCTTGGTGGCTAGGGTCTCAAACGATGCGGCTTCATGTGCACGAATGGGGAGACCCTGTAGCGCCACCGATCGTCTGCCTGCACGGGATCTCGGCTCACGGCCGGCGTTTCCGTCAGCTGGCCGAGGACCGGCTGGCGGCCCGATTTCGCATCGTTGCGCCGGACCTGCGCGGGCATGGCGATTCCCGCGACGACCCTCCGTGGGACATCGAAAACCACCTGGGCGACCTCGACGAGACGCTCGGCGAGCTCGGTATCGAGCGGGCCACCTGGCTCGGCCACAGCTTCGGCGGCCGGCTCGTGGCAGAGCTGGCGGCACGCGAGCCGGAGCGGATCGAGCGCGCGGTTCTGCTCGACCCGGCGCTCCAGATCCTGCCCCATGTCGGACACGACTTCGCCGAGCAAACCTGCGACGGTCAGGTCTTCGATTCGATCGAGGAGGCCGTCGACCTCCGAGCGAGCCGCTCCTTCACGACCCCGCGCGAGTTCCTCGAGGAGGATACGCGCGAGCAACTGGTGCAATCGTCCGACGGCCGGCTGCGGTTCCGTTTCTGCCGCAGCGCGACCGTTACGGGCTACAGCGAGATGTGCACGCCACCTCCGCCGCCCGAGACACTGGCCGTGCCGACACTGATCGTGTACTCGCCGGCTTTCGGGCTGGTCCGGCAGAAGCATGTCGCCGCGTACGGGGCACTGCCGAACATCGAGCTCGTGGCCGTCTCCGGTGGGCACATCGTCTACTGGGACGCCTTCGAGGAGACGGCCGCTGCGATCGACCGGTTCCTCGGCTAAGTCAAAGTCGTTTCGAGCGCAGCGACGACGCGAGGATCGAACTGCGTACCACTGCCCCGGCGCAGTTCGGCGACTGCGTCCCCGACGGACATCGCGCGGCGATACGAGCGATCGCTCGTCATGGCGTTGAACGCGTCGCAGCAGGCGACGATGCGCGCCAGCAAGGGGATCTCGTCTCCGGCCAGGCCGTCCGGATAGCCGAAGCCGTCGTAGTGCTCGTGGCAGGACCGAACGAGCGCCCCGACCTCGCCGAGCAGCCCGCCCACCTGCTCCAGCATTTCCTGGCCGGCGATCGTGTGACGTTGGATCACCGCGCGCTCATCCGCCGTGAGGGAGCCCGGCTTGTTGATGATCTCGTTGGGAACGCGCACCTTGCCGACGTCGTGCAGCAGCGCGACGAACTCGCGTTGCGCCGGTCGGCGCCCTCGAGGCCGAGCTCGTCCGCAACTCGCAGCGTGAGGTCGACGACATCGCGGCTGTGGCTGCCCGTGTAGGCGTCGTCCGCCTCGATCACGTCCCCCAGCAACATCGCCGTGCCGCGATAAGCATGGCTCTCTGTCGCCGATCGGGCTCGCGCTCGCTTTCGCCGCGACGGAAACTCCTTCAGGGCTTGCTCACCACGGATTCGATCTCTTTCCGCTTCGCCGCCTCCGGCTCGGGCTCGTGGCGGGTAGACGGCGTCTACCTAGATCCCTGGAAAGACCCCCTACAAACAGCGCTAAAGGATGCGCGAGCCGAGGGCGCTCGCAACCAGCTCCACGGCTAGCTCCGCAGTAGCGTTCTCACGGTCGAGGATGGGGTTCACCTCGACTACCTCGAGGGACCCGGCGAGGCCCGACTCGGCCACCAACTCGAGCGCGAGGTGCGCCTCGCGATACGACAGGCCGCCGCGAACCGGAGTGCCGACACCCGGAGCGATCTCCGGGTCGAGCGCGTCCATGTCCAGGCTCACATGCACGAAGCCAGGGCCCGCGATGTGCGCGAGCGACTGCCGCACCACCCTCTCGAGGCCAAGCTTGTCGACGTCGCTCATCGTGTAGACCTGCACGTTCAGGTCTCGTAGTAACTCGACCTCGCCCGGGTCGAGGGAGCGAACGGCGACCACCGCGGTCCGGCTCGGCTCGACCGCAGGCAGCGTCCAGCCCGAGCTCTCGAAGTCACTCCCTGCGAGACCCATTGCGGCCGCGAGCACCATCCCGTGGATGTTTCCGCTCGGCGTGGTCTCCGGACGGTTCGAATCTCCGTGTGCGTCGATCCATAGCACACCTCCGGGCCCGTCGCGGCGAGCGAGACCGCCCAGCGTGCCGAGCGCGACTGAATGGTCGCCGCCGAGCACGAGCGGGAACATTCCCTCGGCCGTCGCTCGAGAGACGAGCTCGGCAACTCCTTCGCACGCCTCGAGGATCTGGGACAGGAACCGCAGGCGTTCGTCTCCCATGGTGGTCGCCTCCTGCACAGGCCCGACGACGTTCCCGAAGTCGGCCACCTGACGGCCCAGCTGCCCAATGCGCTCGGCGAGGCCTGCGTAGCGCATCGCCGACGGTCCCATGTCGACGCCGCGGCGACCGGCGCCGAGGTCGAGGCTCGCGCCGATGATCGCGACAGGCCGCTCGTCGGTGTTCACGGGCACGAAAGGAGGGTAACCTCGTCCTGATGGACGCTGCCGCTGCGATCCGCGTCTTGCTGGCCGACGACGACGGCGCGTTTCTCAACTCGCTGCGCACGCTGATCGACGAGCAACCGGAGCTGGCAGTCGTCGGCCAAGCGGAGAACGGCCTCGAGGCGATCGAGCTAGCCGAAGAGCTCGACCCCGACGCCGTGGTGATCGACTTGCACATGCCACTGCTCGACGGAGTGACCGCCGTGGCCAAGCTGCGGCGCGACCACCAGCACCTGTGCCTGATCGCGCTCACGGGCGATGAAGCGCCCGCCCTGCATCGGGCCGTGCGCGAGGCCGGCGCCGACGAGGTACTGATGAAGACGCAGCTCGTTGGTGCCCTCGTCGACCGCCTCGGCGCGGTCGGGGCGACCGAACAACACGCTGGCTAAACTGTCCGGCCCGCGGCGAGGTAGCTCAGTTGGTAGAGCACACGGCTGAAAACCGTGGTGTCGCCGGTTCGATTCCGGCCCTCGCCACTGCTTCCACGCCTTTCGCCTTGTCAGGTAGGTGCGCTCGCTTGACAATGGGGGCATGGCCACCAACACAGATGATCGGCTCGACGCGGGGCGTGAGGCCTACGACCGCCACGACTGGCCGCAGGCGTTCGAACTGCTCCGGGAGGCCGATGGCTCAGGGCAGCTTGCCGCAGCCGATCTGGAGCGCCTGGGAGAGGCCGCCTGGTGGACCGGCGCCGTTGAGGACGCGATCGGGGCGAACGAGCGAGCCTTCGCGGCCCACATCGCGGCGGGAGACAACCTGGCCGCGGTACCGATCGCGCTCCGGCTCGGCCGCGACTACGAGCACCGCCGCTCACCTGTGGCGGACGCGTGGCTGAAGCGAGCCGAGCGGCTGACGGAGAACGAGGCCGATTGCGCCGCTCATGGGTATGTGGAGCGGACGAAGGCGCGCCGGGCGCTGGCTGCCGGCGAGCTCGACGCTGCGTTCAGCCACGCGGAGCAGGCGCTCGAGCTCGGTATGCGCCACGGCGACCGGAACCTCCAGGCGCTCGCGCTGCACGACCAGGGTCGGATCCTGATCTCGAAGGGAGAGGCCGACAAGGGGCTCGCCCTCCTCGACGAGGCGACCGTCGCCGCCGTCTCGGGCGAGCTTGGCCCCTTCCCGACCGCGATCATCTACTGCGGGATCATCTCTGCCTGCCGCGATCTCGCCGACTGGGGACGAGCCGGCGAGTGGACCGAGGCCGCGAAGCGCTGGTGCGCCCGGCAGTCGATCAGCGGTTTCCCTGGAATCTGCCGCGTCAACCGGGCGGAGGTGATGCGCCTGCGCGGCGCGTGGGCCGAAGCTGCGACCGAGGCCGAGCGCGCATGCCAGGAACTCGAGGGCTTTGCGCCCGACGTGGCGGCCGAAGCCTTCTACGAGCTCGGCGAGATCCGCCTACGGATGGGCGACCTTCCGTCCGCGAGCGACGCATTCCGCCAGGCTCACGGTCTCGGGCGTGACCCCCAGCCAGGCCTTGCCCTCCTACGGCTCGCCGAGGGAAACGCCGACCGGGCGTTCGCGAGCATCGAACGCGCGCTGACAACCGCACACCGCGACCGGCTCACCCGCGCGCGAGTCCTGCCCGCTGCGGTCGAGATCGGGCTCGCTGTGGGGCGGACCGATTTCGCGGGGCCGGTCGCCGCCGAGCTCGAGGAGATCGCAGACAGCTACCGGACCCCGGCGTTGCTGGCGGCCGCCTCACTCGCCGCCGGCGCGATGCAACATGCTGCCGGCGCGCACGACGAAGCGATCCCGGCGCTGCGTCGGGCGATCGATCTCTGGCACGAAGTCGAGCTTCCCTACGAAGCGGCGAAGGCGCGCCTCGTGCTCGCCTCCGCGTACCGGTCTCGCGGAGACGCCGACGCCGCCGTGCTCGAGCTGGAGGCGGCCAAAGGGACGTTCGAGCGTCTCGGCGCGCTGCCGGACGTCCGCCGCGCCGCCGACGAGCTCGTCGCCGTCAGCCCTGCCGCCGACGTGCCGGTCCAGACAACCTTTATGTTCACCGACATCTGCGGTTCGACGAACCTCGTCGAGGCAATCGGGGACGAGGCCTGGCAGCACCTGGTGTCCTGGCACGACCGCACCTTGCGGTCACTGTTCACGACACACGACGGGGAAGAGGTCGACCACGCCGGTGACGGGTTCTTCGTGGCGTTCGCCGAGCCCACGGCCGCGGTCAAGTGCGCGGTCGCGGTGCAGCGCGCACTGGCCGAGCACCGGCAGGCAGAGGGTTTCGCGCCGCAAGTGCGGATCGGTATCCATGCCACCGAGGCAGGACGGGCCGGATCGAACTATCGCGGCAAGGGCGTGCACGAAGCGGCCCGCATCGGCGCTCTGGCCCAGGGTGGCGAGATTCTCGCCAGCGTGCAGACCGTCGACGGCACCCTCACCGACGCGTCCGAACCGCGGGCCGTCACGCTGAAGGGGATCTCGGAACCGGTGTCGGTCGTCAGCGTCGGCTGGCGCTGACGGCTCTCAAACGCTCGACCAGAGCTCGATCTCGCCTGCTTCGCGGACCGTTGCCGCACCCCTAGAAACGAGCTCTCCGAGCACACCGGTCGCCTGCTTACGCCGCCAGCCCAGCGCCGCCGCAAGATCTGCAGCCGAAGCGTCTTCGGTTGCGCTCAGCACGGCGGCGGCGAGACTGCGACGCGCATCTTCGACCGAGGGAAGCTTGCGGAGATGAGTCCCCCAGCGCCGGGCAAAGACGTCCTGCTGGATCGCGGGCCACCCTTGCTCCTGACGCACCACACCCGCGTTCGTGAGCACGAGCCGCCGCTGGAGGAACGTAACGGCCTTTTCGACTCCCTTCCGATCGGCCGTGCCGAGCAGCTCGCGCAGCTCCGGAGCGCTGAGCGGCCCGTGCTCGAGCACTGCCTCGGCAACCTCGCGCTCGAGCGGCCCGAGCTCCTCCTCACGGAAGTCCTCCGGCAGGCCGCGGCGGCCGCACAACGCGTAGACGGCGGCCAGGAGCCGCGTGGCGATCAGAGAGGCTGAGCCCCGGCCGAGGTGGCGTCCCGCGCAGACAAGACGGCGCTCGGGCAATTCGTCCTTCCAGTCCCAGAGCCGGCCGAACTCCGGCGTGAATGCCAGGAAGTTGCCGTCGTCATCCCGCTCGGCCCAGTCGATCGTCGTCGAGCCGGTCAACTCCTGCCAGAGCGACGGCAGTACGAGATCAGCCTTCGGATAGACGAGCGCAAGACCGACACGCTCGACGTACGCCGCCGCATGCTCGATCGACTCCATCGTGAGGACCGTAATAAGGACGTCCGGGCCGGTGTGACCGCGCCGCGAACGTCCTTTGGCGCGGAAGCCTAAGACCGTCCGGGCTTGCGGGCAAGAAAACCGGTGCCACTCCCGGCCGCGAACTCCGCAAACTCCGCGAATCCTCGGCGCCCCAGCTGCTCGCGGAGGCGTTCGGGCGACACGTAGATGGGCGTCTCCGGCCCGCTCGAGAAGCTGAACAGCGCGTGGCCGCCGGGAGCGAGCACGCGGTCGAGCTCGTCGACGAACGGGAACATGTTCGCGTGCACGACGAGGTCGAAGGACGCGTCGTCGTAAGGAAGGCGAGCGGCGTCTCCGACCTCGAATCGCACCCGCCCGGCCAGCTCGGCCGGGACGTTCTTGCGCGCCTCGTCGATCATCCGGTCCGAGACGTCGAGACCGACGACCTCTGCCCGAGGGATGCGCCGAGCGATCGCGAACGCACCGCGCCCGGTGCCGGTACCGAGATCGAGCACGCGCCCGGGCGGTTTCAGACGCTCCAGCCCCGCCTCCACCGGCGCCACGGCGTCCGCCGACCGCATCGCGTCCCAGCGATCGGCCATCCGGTTGAACTGCCTGCGCGTCGAGCCGCGGAAAACCCGCCACAAGCGAGGATGGCGCGTCACGACGTCGGTGGTCAGCCGGGCGAAACGCCGTCCGAGGCGCTGCCGGAGCTCTTTCACGGCGTGTGCAGGTGGATCCGGACCTCCTGCCCCGCCACCGCGCCGCACATCTCAGCGGCGTTCCCGCCGCTGATCGCCAGCGCGATGTTGCGGTAGGCGTCCTCATAGAGGATGAAATCGCCCGGGCGGGCGTCCGCGAACGTCCTGGCGGCGACCGCGTAATAGCGGTCGAGGGCGAGCTCGATCTCGACGGTCATCCCCGGCGTCACGTCAGCCTGCTGGAGATGCTCGCGCGTAAGGTTGAGCTGCATGTTCCCGAAGCGGTCGATGTAGAGGATCCTCGCCCGAATGCGGTTCTCGCCGACCTCGGGCTGGGGGGTGTCGATTCGCGCGAGCGCGTCCACCGCGACCGGCGGGCCGAGCTCTCCAAGGGGCACTCCCAGAGCCAGGTGGGCGGCAGCGGGAGAGAAGAGATCTCTGCCGTGAAACGTCCGGGACACGCTGTCGAGCGCGTAGTCGGGATTCGCCAGCTCGTGGGCCTCGGCGATGCCGCCGGTCCGCTCGGCGCCCGGTATGAGGAGCCCGTTGTCGGGCCCGACGAGCAGTCGTCCCTCGCCGCTCCGCAGCGCAAGCGGCCTGCGCGAGCTTCCGACCCCGGGATCCACTACGGCGAGATGAACGCCGACCGGCATGTACTGAAGCGTGTTGCACAGCACGAGCGCGCCCTGGAGGACGTTGTGCGGGGGGATGCCATGCGTGATGTCGATGATCTCCACTTCTGGGGCAATCGTCTTCATCACGCCGTGACAGGTGCCGACGAAGTCGTCCTGGAGCCCGAAATCGCTCAGGAAGGTGATGACCACGCGCGGACCCTATCGCTCGCTTCCTGGACTGCCTGGATCAGGCCATCGAGGTCGTGAGAGCGGGCTTCGGCAATCACTCTGACGCCGGCTTCCTCAGCGGCACGTGTGGTCTCGGGCCCGATGGAGACCGCCGGCAGCGGCCGGTTCAGGGCAGCGAAGGCGCGCGCGGCAGAGCCGGAGGCGAGCACGACCAGGTCGCCGGAGGGCGGGCGCTCAGGTGTCAGCGGCACCGAGCGGTAGAGGGCGACGAACTCAGCGCCGAGCTCGTCGACGAGGTGGCGGCGGGCTCCTTCGGCGGCGACGAGCAGGACGCGGCCGGCGGGCCTCGGCAGTTCGGCCACAAGGCCCTCCTGCGTCGAGACACGGGGGACGAAGTCAACACGCATACCGGCCGCCCGGAGCGCGTCGGCGGTCGTCTCGCCGATCGCGGCGACCTGCTTCGGCTCCCCCTGCCGCCATCGGGCAAGCTCCGACGCACCGTTGGCGCTGGTGACGACGACCCAGTCGTACGGCGTGACGTCGATGGGCTCGTCCCCCAGAGACTCGATCTCGATCAGCGGGCAGAGGACGGCCTCGTGCCCGGCCGACTCGAGTCGTTCCGCAAGCTCTCCGGCCTGCGTCGCCGGTCGAGTTACGACGACCCGCATCGATCGGGTCACGCGCGGGCGGCTGTCGCGAGCTCCGCGGCCAGGGCCAGCGGATCGTCGCCGCTTCGGCGCTCGATCCAGGAGCCGTCCTCGGCCGCGATGAGCGCAGTCAGCGTCTCACCGTCGTGGTACGCGGCCACAGGAGCCAGACAGCCACCCCCGATGGAGGAGACGCAGGCGCGCTCGGCCTCGACCCGACGCCTTGTCTCCGCGTGGTCTGCCCGCGCAACACGCTCCTCTTCGCCGGCCCGCACCTGTAGCGCCAGCGCACCCTGCCCCGCCTCGGGCAGCATGTGCTCGGGGTCGAGCCGGAGCCCGATCTCGTCGGACAGCCCGAGCCGGTCCAGCCCGCAGGCGGCCAGCACGACCGCGTCGAGACCCCGCTCCCCGCGCTTCCTGAGCCGCGTGTCGATGTTGCCGCGCAACGGCTCGATCGAGAGCTCTGGCTCGAGCGCGAGCAGCTGGGCCTGCCGCCGCACGGACGCGGTCCCCACGCGCAATCCCGGCCGCAGCTCGGACACCCCGCAGAGAGCATCGCGCGGATCCTCGCGTTCGAGGTAGGCGCCGACGACCAACCCGTCGGTATCGGTCGAGGTCATGTCCTTCGCCGAATGCACGCCTACGTCGACCCGGCCTGCGAGCAGTGCCTCCTCGATCTCCTTGACGAACACCCCCCGCTCCCCGATCTCGCCGAACGGTTTCGTCCGGTCGCGATCGCCGGCCGTCGTGATCGGCACGAGCGCAATCTCGATCCCGGGGCCGCGCAGCCGTTCCGCCGCCAGCTCGGCCTGCGTCAGCGCGAGGCGGCTACCGCGCGAGCCGACCCGCAGCAACATCTAGCCGACCCCGACTTCTTCCCGCTGCTCAGGCTTGGCGGCCTCGCGCTCCTTCCGTGCCCGGGCCAGGCGCGCCAGCTCCTCCACCTCCCGCTCCAGCCGCGCCAGCTTCAGCGCCATGATCGCCACGTAGGCGAGTACCGCAGCGAAGACGGCGAGATACACGGCGGCGACGTACTTCTCAGCGGTGCTCACGCCAAGAGCTCCCGTAGCTCCCGCAGCCGGGCGTCCAACCGCTTGCCCGCCAGCTCCAGGTGGTAGAGCGCCGCAGCCAGGGCGAGCATCGCGGCGAGAGAGACGCAGAAGGTCGCGAACATCGCCGCCGACATCTGGGGGCCGCGGGAGGTGAAGACGACGGGGTGGATGAACTGGTTGGCCAAGCGAATCGCTAGGAAGCTAACCGGGATCAGCACCACGCCGAAGAGGGCGTAGACGGCCGACATGTTCTCGCGCGCCGGCCCGGGCTCGAGCGAGAAGCGCAGCATGAAGTAGGCCGAGTAGAAAAGGAACAGGACCAGGAAGAGCACGAGCTGGTTCTCGCTCCAGAGCCACCAGTGACCCCAGGACACCTTGGCCCACAGCGACCCGGTGAGCAGCGTCAGCGAGCCGAAGATCACGCCCTGGTGAATCGCGACGTAGCTCTCGAGATCAGCGCCCGGCTGCCGCCGGGTCAGGTGCCGGTAGGCCTTCCAGGCGCCCCAGCCGAAGCACGCGTACGAGACGAGCGCCACCGGCACGTGGAAGTAGAAGATCCGCTGCGAGAACCCCTGGTCGGCGTCGGTGGGCGCGTAGAAGAAGATCAGCGCGACGGCGCCGGGAACCAGCGTCGCGGCGAGCGCGGCAACGGCCGCGGTGGGATTTCGCCTCATCCAGAGAACCACGGGAACTCCCTGCATGATCGCAGAAGCCTAGAATCGGGCTAGACTCGTGCCGTGGCCCGACGGGGTAACGCTGTGCGACTGACGATTGCGCTCTCCGTGGCGGCGGCGCTCGCCGTTTTCCTCGTCTACACCGCCCTCGCGGGCCGCGGAACGCCGTCGATCCAGCCGAGCGCTCTGGCCAAGCACAAGGGCCAGGTGAACCTCGAAGGCGTGGTCGTAGGACCTGTCCACGGGGACGCGCACGCAGAGGGTCTGCGCTTCGCTCTGCGCGACATGAGCGGGCCGAAAAGCGTGCCGGTGAGTTACACGGGCTCCGTGCCCGATCTGTTCAAGGTCGGACGACGGGTCTACCTGGCCGGAAGGATGCGCGACGGAACCTTCATCGGAAAACGGGACTCGCTCGTGACGAAGTGCCCGTCGAAGTACAAGTCCAAGGCCTGACCTGACGTGCAGGAGCTCGGGCGCGCCGCACTCCTCGTCGACCTGGGGCTCGTCCTCTACGCGGCGCTGGCCGGCGGCTACGCGGCCTATAGCCGCCGGCGCCGGCTGCTCGATTCGGCACGCAACGCCCTGTACGCGTCGTTCGCGGTCACGGCCGTCGCGGCGCTCGTGCTCCTGAACGCATTCCGGACGCACGACTTCACCTTCACCTACGTCTCCGACCACTCCAGCTCGAAACTGCCGTTCCCGTACATCTACTCCGCATTCTGGGGCGGCCAGGAGGGCTCGCTCCTGCTCTGGCTGCTCGTGCTGACGGCAATCAGCTCGGCTGCGGTCGCGCTCAACAGCCGCCTGACGCGCGAGGTGCTCCCCTGGACGGTGCCGGTGCTCGGCGGCGTCGCGACGTTCTTCGCCCTCTTGCTCGTCTTCGTCGCCAGCCCGTTTGCGACACACACGGCTCCGGCCGAGGGCTCCGGGCTCAACCCGAGCCTCCAGAACCCCTACATGATGATCCACCCGCCGCTCCTCTACCTCGGCTACGTCGGCCTGACGATCCCGTTCGCCTTCGCCGCCGCCGCGCTGCTCTCCCGCCGCACGAACGAGCGCTGGATCGTGGCCACGCGCCGGTGGACGATCTTCGCCTGGACCTGCCTCGGTGTCGGGATCCTCCTCGGAGCCAAGTGGGCCTACGAGGAGGTCGGCTGGGGCGGCTACTACGCCTGGGATCCGGTCGAGAACGCGGCGCTGATGCCATGGCTCGCCTCGACCGCGTTCCTGCACTCGGTGATGGTCCAGGAGAAGAAGAACATGCTCCGGGTCTGGAACGTCGTGCTGGTCACGCTCGCGTTCTGCCTCTCGCTCTTCGGCACGTTCCTGACCCGCAGCGGAGTGATCAGCTCGATCCACAGCTTCACCCAGTCGGCGATCGGGCCGTGGTTCCTCGGATTCATCTGCGTGGTCGTCGCCTGCTCGGTCGCTCTGATCCTGACCCGGCTGCCGCTGCTCCGCGCACACACGCGCCTCGAGTCCCTCGCCTCCCGCGAGGCGGCGTTCCTCTACAACAACCTGCTGCTGATCGCGTTCACCCTGACGGTGCTCTGGGGAGTCGCGTTCCCGCTGCTGTCCGAGGCCGTGCGTGGGACGGCCGTCACCGTGGGCCCGCCGTACTACAACTTCTTCCTGCGCGCGTTCGGGCTCCCGTTGCTGCTGTTGATGGGGATCGGCCCACTCGTGGCCTGGCGGCGCACCTCACTACGAGCTCTCGGAAGAACCCTGTTGTGGCCCCTCGGGATCTCTCTCGCCGCCGGCGCCGCGCTGATCGCGGCCGGGGCGGGATCGAGCACTCCGGGAATGCTCGCGTACACGTTCTCGACCTTCGTGCTCGCTGCGATCGCGGTCGAGTTCGTGCGCGGCACGCGGGCACGCAAGGCGCTCGGCGCGCCGGGCTGGTTCTCGGCCTTTTCGAGCCTCGTCGGCCGCAATCGCCGGCGCTACGGCGGCTACGTCGTCCATGCTGCGATCGTGCTGCTGGCAATCGGGATCGCCGGCTCGAGCGCGTACGGCGAGACCAGGATCAGCCACCTTCGGCCCGGCGACACGATGAACGTTCGCGGGTACTCGCTCACCTATCTCCGCAGCGTCCAGCGCGAGTCCCGAAACCACCGCGAGGTTCGCGCGGAAATCGACGTCAAGCGCGGCGACAAGTCGCTCGGGACGTATTACGCCGGCAAGAACCGCTACTTCGCGGAGGACCAGGTCTCGAACGAGGTCGCGATCCGCTCCGACTGGCTGCGCGCGGAGGACCTCTTCATCATCGGCGATCAGTTCAACAAGGACGGGTCGGTCTACCTCAAGGTCGTCGTGAACCCGCTCGTGAACCTGATCTGGTTCGCCGGCTTCGTCTTCCTGCTCGGGTCGTTGATCGCCCTGTGGCCCGACGCGCTCGAGCAACGGCGGCTGGCGCGGCGCACGGCCGAGCAGCGCGCAGTGCCGGCCGTCAACTGACCCAGTGGGTCACCGGCGGCGTCGAATGAGTGTTGTTTAGCCCGGCCGCACCGGCAAAGCCGGCACGGCCTCCAGACGGCATCGCAAGCGACGCCTCATTCAGTAACGACGTATTCGAAGGTCGCCCAGGCGAGCAGCGCGAAGACGGCGTCGTAGAGCGCGAGAAACGCAAGGTACTTGCCGCTGGAGCCGGCGATGCTCGCACCGACCCCCGCGGCGACGATGGGAATCGCCAGCGGGACGAACAGCAAGGGCAGCAGCAACTCCCGGGCCCGCCCGGCCGCGGCCATGGCGGCGAGCAGCGTCCCGACCGCGCAGATGCCGAGGTCCGCGAGCGCGACGCTTGCCACCACCGAGCCGTCGATCGAGGTGAAGAAGAGCGCGAACGCCGGCAGCGCCACGAGCTCGGCGAGCACGAGGAACGCGAGCGTCGAGATCGCCTTGCCGACCCAGATCGCGCTGCGGTCGGACGGTGCGAGCACGAGGCCGTCCAGGACGCCCTCCTCGCGCTCCGCGACGAACGCGCGGCCCAGGCCCAGCAGCGCGGTGAAGACGATCGCCACCCAGAGGAGCCCGAACGAGGCGCGCTTCGAAGCGTCGGTAGGCAGCGCGAAATGGAAGACGACGAGCACACCGACGACGAAGAGCAGCATCGCCGGCAACGTGTCCCGGCCGCGCAGCTCCAGGAGCAGGTCCTTGCGCGCAAGCGCGGCGGCGTCGCCGACATAGCGCCTCATGCGAGCGCCAGCCGTGCCGGCTCCAGCGGAGCCAGCCGGTCGGGGTCGTGGGTGGCGACGAGGAGCGTCCGCTTGGCTCGCAGCTCGCCGAGCTCGCGCTCGAGCAGGTCCGTGCCCGCCGGGTCGAGCGCGTTGAACGGCTCGTCCAGGACCAGCAGCTCGGGCTCGTGCAGCAGCGCGCGGCAGAGCGCCAGCCGCTGCAGCATCCCGCGGGAGAAGGAGCCGACCCGCTGGTTGCGAGCGTCCCACACCCCGAAGCGCTCGAGCAGCATTCCGATCCGCTCCTGTCGCTCGGGCACGCGGTAGAGCCGCCCGTAGAGCTCGAGGTTCTCGAGCGCGGTCAACTCGCGGTAGACGAGCGGCTCATGCCCGAGGTAGCCGACCGCACCGCGCTCCGCATCGACCTCGAGCTCGCCCGACGTCGGCACGCCGAGCCCAGCGCACATTCTCAGCAACGTCGTCTTGCCCGACCCGTTCGGGCCGCTGACCACGAGAAGCCCACCGCGCTCGAGCTCGAAATCGAGCCCGTCGAGCACGCGCTTGTCGCCGAAGCGCTTGCCGAGCCCTCGCGCTCGAATCACGAAGCTTCCAACTGGAGCGCGTGCTGTTCGAAGAACTCGGCCGCCTCGCGCGCCGGCGGTGGATTGACCAGTGTTTCCGGGTGGTCATCTCGCGGCCAGCCGCTGGTCCGAAACAAGGCGGCCGCTGCAACGTGGTCATACGGCGTGCGCCGAAGCTCCACGTCCGGGCCGAGGAGAGCCCAGTAGGCCCCCGGAGCGCCTTCGAATGGCATGCCCACGCTACCTGCGTTGACGACGCGAACCCCGTCGACCGTTCGGTCGAACTGGTGATGTGTGTGCCCACAGACGACGGTCTGCTCTTGGACGTCGGCAAGGATCCCGCGCAAGCGATCAGCGGACGTGACCATCGTGATGATCTCTTCGTCGCTCCTCGGCGAGCCGTGGCAGAACAGGGTGTGGCCTAGGCCCTCGACGTCGAGCACGACGGTCTCGTCAAGCAGCTCCAGCAGGTCGCGATCGGCGTCCGTCAGCCGCTCCTTCACCCACTCCCGTCGCTCGCGAACCCTCTCGTCTTCGAATTCGCTGTCGTCGACCAGCTCGCGGTCCGCGTTGCCCCGGATGAAACGCTTCCTGTGGCCAAGCTCGCGGAGACGCGCGATCGTCTCGTTTGGCATCGGGCCGGAGGCGAAGTCCCCGCCGACAACGATCATCGCGTCATCAGGTATCTCGGCCAGTACCGCTTCGAGGGCCGGCAGGTTCGCGTGGATGTCGTACAGCGCGGCGACTCTCATGCAGCCTCCGCCAGCACGAAGACGAAAAAGACAATGCTGATGACCCCGTTCATCGTGAAGAACGCGGCATTCAATCGCCTGAGGTCGCCGGGGCGGACGAGCGCGTGCTCGTAGAGGAGCAGACCGGCAACCGCGGCGACGCCGAGCCAGTACAGCGGGCCGAGCTCGAGCCCCAGCCCGACGGCCGCGAGCAGCGCGACCGTCGCCGCGTGCGCGGCGCGAGCGCCCCAGAAGACCCGCGGCTCGCCGAACCGCGTGGCGAAAGAGTGCAGGCCCTCCGCGCGGTCGAACTCGAGATCGAAGAGCGAGTAGAAGAGATCGAACCCGGCGACCCAGAGCGCGACCGCGACGCCGAGCGCCCAGGCCTCCCACGGCAGCTCACCCGTGATCGCCACCCAGGCACCGACGGGCGCCAGCCCGTCCACGGCCCCGAGCCACACGTGGGAGAGCCACGTCCAGCGCTTCAAGTACGGATAGACGACGAACGCGGCAACCGGGATCGGCCACAGCCAGCGAACGACGGGATCGAGTTGAAAGACCGCCACGAGAAAGAGCGCCAGCGACGACGCGCAAAACACGACCACCTGGAGGCGCGACAGGCGCCCGCTGGGCAGCTCCCGGCCCTGCGTCCGCGGGTTGCGCGCGTCGATCGCGGCATCGATCAGCCGGTTCAGGCCCATGGCGAGCGACCTCGCACCCAGCATGGCAAGAGTGATCCAGAGGAGATCGTGAGCGGAGGGAATCGCCCGGATACAGAGCAGAGCGCCTACGTAGGCGAACGGCAGCGCGAAGACCGTGTGCTCGATCTTGACGAGCGAGGCGAAGCGCTTCGGGTAGGACGCGGCCGTCGCGGTCATGTCTGCCGGTGCACGGTCTCCTCGCCCGCAAGCAGCTTCACGGCATGGCCGAGCGCCGGACGCAGCACGGCGAACCCGTCCCGGCAGCCGCCCGGTGAGCCGGGCAGGTTGACCACGAGCGTCCTGTCGCGAATGCCCGCGACCCCTCGCGAGAGCAAGGCGTGCGGCGTCTTCGCGATCGAGTCGGCTCGGATCGCCTCGGCGATCCCGGGGGCCTCACGCTCGATCACGTCCAGGGTCGCCTCCGGAGTGACGTCGCGCGGCGCTACCCCCGTGCCGCCGGTCGTGAGCACGACCGCCGCGTCGCCGGCGAGCTCGGCGATCGCCTCGGCGATCGCGTCGCGGTCGTCGGGAACGACGCGGCGCTCGACCTCGTAGCCCTCCTCGGCCAGCAAGGACGCGAGGATGTCCCCGCTCTCGTCCTTACGTGTACCGCCGGCCACGCCGTCCGACGCGGTCAGCACGGCGGCCCTCACGGCGCACGCTTGGTCTTCTCGAGCAGCCGCACTTCCTCGACCACCAGCTCCTTGTCGATCGCCTTGGCCATGTCGTACACGGTGAGCGCGGCCACCGAGGCGGCGACGAGGGCCTCCATCTCGACGCCGGTCTGGGCAGTCGTCTCGGCCGTCGCACGGATCTCGACTCGATCGTCACCCACATCGAGCTCAACCTCGACGACCGACAGCGGCAAGGTGTGGCAGAGCGGGATCAACTCCGCCGTCCGCTTGGCCGCCATGATCCCGGCGATCTGAGCGGTCGTGAGCGCATCTCCCTTCGGCAGCTCGCGTAACTGACCCGCCGTCTCGCGCGCCATCCGTACCGTCGCCACGGCGACCGCACGCCGGCGCGATTGCGGCTTGTCACCTACGTCCACCATCCGCACTGCGCCGGTCTCATCGGCGTGCGAGAGCTCACTCACAGCGAAAAGGTATCGCCAGCCCTAAGGCACACGCGCCGTGGCGCGGTCGATGGCTTCGAGTTGCGAGGCGAGCCACCGGCCGAGATCGTGATCGTGGACGTGCGCACGGATCGCGTCCAGCCTCGCGTGCCGCTCGTCGCCGGGCATCTCGAGCGCGCGATGGATCGCCTCCGCTTGAGCCGCTACGTCGAAGGGGTTGATGGACAGCGTCCACGGCCCGATCTCCTCATGAGCGCCTGTGTTTTCAGATAAGACAACAACACCACCCTGCCGGTTGACCAGCGGACCCTCTTTAGCGACCAGATTCAAGCCGTCGAAGATCGCGTTCACGAACAGGACGTCGAACTGCTTGTAGGCCGCCACCGAGCGGGGAAAGTCATCCCCGATCTGCAGGTCGATTGGCACCCAGCTGTCGTGCTCGAAGCGATCGTTGACCCGCCGAGCCTCGCGCTGGATCGCGCCTAGGTATTCCGAGTACTCCGGGATGTCCTGGCGCGAGGGGTCGAGCAGGGCGAGCATGCCCACTCGGTCATGCATCTCCGGGTGAGCCTCCAGGTAAAGCTCGAAGGCGCGGAAGCCCCGGACGATGTTCTTCGACGGGTCAGTGCGGTCGACGCGAACGACCAGACGCTCCGGCCGGCGCTCGACGATCTCCTGCTCGGCTGCCAGGACGGCTTCGCTCTCGGCCAACTCCTCGAACTCGGGCGGATCGACCGAGATCGGAGACGCGGAGACCAACGTCCGGCGCCCGCTGTACTCGACGACCCAGTCGGCGAAGTTCCCCTCCGCCCCCGCGATATCGACCGCACACCGCATGAACGCCAGCCGCCAACGGCTTGTGTGGAAGCCAACGACGTCGTTGGCGAGCAAACCGTCGTGGATGGCACGCCGGATCCCGGTCGGCAGGATCCGCCAGTAATCCGGCTGCGGCCACGGGATGTGGACGAAATGCGAGAGCGTCGCGTCCGGCGCCTGTTCCCGGACGAACCGCGGCGCAAGGTAGAGGTGGTAGTCGTGGAAGAACACCGCCGCGTCCGGCTCCGCCTCGAGCTCGGCGAGCACGGCGTCCGCGAACCCGTGATTGACGCGCACGTAGCCGTCCTCCCACGCGTGGTGGAGGCCGTGATCGATCGCCGGCGTGTACGCGAGCTCCCAGAGGTAATGCTGGAGAAACCAGAGCATCGGGTTCGAGAACACGTTGTAGAACCGGTCGTAGGCAGTCTGGTCGTGATCGACGAGACGCACACGAAACTGCGACCCGTCCCGCGCCGTCTCTTCGACGGCCTCCCCGCCGGCCTCGCGCGCGACCACACGATCCTCGTCGGTCATCGCGCTGGCGATCCAGGTCACGTCATGGTGCGAGACCAGCCCCCGCAGCGCGGTGACGAGCCCGCCGCCGCCTCGGCCGGCGACCCGTTCGCCACGCTCGCCGCGCCCGTACGACACAGGCCCTCGGTTCGAGACGACGATCAGCTTTCGTCTGGTGACCACCGGCCTAGGGTAACCGGGCCTGCGCTAAGGCCTGGTGGACAGGGCTGATCGCCGGGTCTCTAGGCCGCGCCGACGACCGCGAGCTCGGCGCCGGGCGTGTCGTTGCCGAGCAGCCGGTTGAAGAGCACCAACCAGTCCCGTAGCAGCCGCGGCATCAGGAAGTGCCGTCGCACGTATTCCTTGCCATGCAGGGCCCGCTGCCGCGCCTCGGCCGGGTCGCGCAGGATCTCGATACAGGCTTCCGCGCACTCCAGCGACGAATTCACGAGCCACCCGGTCTCGCCGTCGTGGATCTGAGCGACGATCCCGCCCACACGCGAGGCGACGGTCGGTCTCGTCTTCCAGAGACCCTCGGTGACCGTGAGCCCGAACCCCTCGCGGATCGACTTCTGGATCACCGCACTCGAGTGCACCTGGAACGCGTTGACCTCGACGGATCCGATGTTGTTCAGGTTGGACAGGATGTAGATGTCCGGATCGCCGGCCGCGTACGAGACCGTCTGGTTGTAGTAGTCCCAGCCTTCAGGATCGTCGTGCGCCATCGAACCGACGAGTGCGAGCTGGACGTCCGGCTCACGCTCTTTCACCGCGCGGTAAGCGTCGATTACCCCGAGCGGGTCCTTCCAGGGATCGAAGCGGGAGACCTGCGTCAACAGCGGCCGCTCGACGTCGATCCCGAACTGGTCGACGATGTAGGCGGCGTCCTCGGCCGAGAGGGCCATGTTCTTCGGCGTCAGCGGGTCGATCGCCGGCGGCCAGATGAACGACTGCGGCAGACCAGCGGCACGCGGAACGTACTCCTGCATGTGAAAGATCGCCGCGTCATAGCTGCTGATCCAGGGGAGCAGAAACGTGAGCACATCCTCGTTCGGAGTCGAGAGATCGATGTGGCACCGCCAGATCCAGCGGGCTCGAGACTCCGGAAAGTGCTCGATGATCGCCGCAGGCTGTGGATCGTGGACGATCACGAAGTCGTACTCGTCCTCGATGTCGCGGGCGTTACTGTCGTTGTAGCGCTTGAAGATCTCCTGCTGTTCCTGGGTGAGGCCCTGCGGGTTTCCCTGGAGTGCGTTGTGGATCGTCTTCGTCGTGTGGAAGAACTCCTCCGCGCCGGCGATGATCCGCCATTCGGCCTCGAGGCCCGCGCTTTGCATCAGCGGCACGAGCGCGTAGTTGATCTCTGCGACGCCTCCACCGAACGCGGTCGCGGACAGATGCAGGACGCGCTTGCCCTCCACCTGCGCCGCGAGGCTCCTGATCTCGTCCATCAGCCCACGCGTCGCGATGGTCGCGTAGTCGTCGAGCGACTTCGTTCCGACGTTGACAAGGGGGAGCATTCTCCGGATCTGTGACCGATCGGCTGCGGGGGCGTTGCCTGCCCCGAGAATAACGGCTAGTCCTCGAGGAACTTCACGAAGCGCAGCCGGGATCCTCCCGACTCGCGTTCGGCGATCTCGACCTCATCGGCCAGCGCCCGGATCAGCGTGAGGCCCAGCCCGCCCTCGATCAGCTCGTCCGCGTCTTCGATCCGAGCCGGAATGTCTCCAGGCTCGATGCCCGAGCCGTTGTCGGCCACTTCGACAACGAGGCGATCCGACGCCAGCTCGTAGAGGATTTCCACCCGGCCTTCGCCACCGTTTTGGTACGCGTGGCGAACCGAGTTCGAGCAGGCCTCGGTCAGCGCGACCTTCAGATCGTTGAGCGTTTCAGGCGAGAAGGGGCGCACGCGGGCCAGCGCGGTCAGCGCCAGCCGCCCCAGCGTGATGTATTCGGGCTTGGCAGGGATCGTAAGACGAACCGCAGTCGAACCAGCCATAGGGTTGGTGTTGCCCATCGTGGCCCCGTCCCTAACCCGGGCAGGGATCTGCTTGTGGCCGTCGAACTTGGAGGGTTACCCGCGTTTCGGGCTCGCCGGGCGCTCGGCGAGCTTGACCATGACGGTCTTGCGGGCGTTGCCGCGATAGATCGTGAACCCGACGGTTTCCCCGGGTGAGACGCGTCCCGAAACGATCCGCACGACGTCCTCAGCGCTGCGCACGGGCCGGCCGTCGATCGCCACGATCACATCTCCCCCGCGCGTGAACCGCATGCCCAGGACCTCTTCGTTCGAAGTCCCGCCGCGCAGGCCCGCGGCGGCGCCCGGCGTATGGGAATGAACGGCCGTGATCACCGCGCCGTGCTCGACCGGATAGTGGAAGCGTTTCGCGAGCGTGGGCGTCAGATCCTGGGTCTCGATCCCCACGAAGGCGTACGAAACGCGGCCGGCCGCGATCAGCTGGGTCATCGAGCGCCGCGCCGAGTCGATCGGAACCGCGAAGCCGACACCCTCGGCCACGCCTGAGTTACTCCTGATCTGGGCATTGATGCCGACCACGCGCCCGCGCGCGTCGAACAGCGGCCCGCCGGAGTTGCCGTGGTTGATCGGTGCATCGGTCTGAATCGCGTCGACAAGGTTGTAGTCGGACGTGAGAGCGGGGATCGAGCGCTCGATCGCCGAGACGACACCGACCGTGAGCGAGTTCTCGTTCCCGAAGGGGCTGCCGATCGCCGCAACCGGGTCGCCGACGAGCACGCCTGAGGAATTACCCAGCGGAACCGGCGTCAGGAGATGCTCGTCCGGTTTGACCTTGATCAGGCCGACATCGTCGAAGATGTCCCAGCCAACGACCTTTGCGCTCACGCGGTCGTGATCCTGGAACTCCACGTAGACCTCGCTGGCGGCCTTGGTCGAAGAGCCGGAGCCCCCTGCCGTGGTGATCACGTGCGAGTTCGTGAGGATGTAGCCCTTCGGCGAGACGACGAAGCCCGAGCCCTGTGCCTCCTGGGCGCTCGAGCTCGACCCGTACACCGAGAAGATGGTCACGACTCCGCGGGCACGTTTGCGATAGATCGCGCGCGAGTCGAACCCGTTTCCGGTCAGGGGCTTGGAGGTGTCGGGCGTTGCCTGGCTGGCGGGCTCCGCGGCAGGAGGCGTTTGGACGATCACGGTCCGCTTCGTGTTGCCGAACCAGCCGGCCGCTTTCCCGACCACGGCAACAGAAACGCCGCCGAGAACGGCGGCGACGAGAGCGACTAAGGCAACGGACCCTGCGCGCATGCGCACTGCCGCACTGTAGCTACTGCCGTGGAAGGGGCGTCTCGGCCCGTTCGGAGCCGTTTTCACGTGCTGAGCGCTCCGTTTTCACGTGTTTTGTCGTCGGCGGCGCGTCGGTCGAGCGCAGCCGAAGCGAGAACTTCGTCTCGTTTGCAGAGCTTTCGACCTCGACCGTGCCGTCCATCAGCTCCGCCAGCTCCCTTGCGATGGCGAGGCCCAGTCCGCTCCCCGACGCGCGCGTGCCGTCGACACGGTAGAAGCGCTCGAACAGGTGCCCGGCGTGGTCGGAGGGAATTTCCGGGCCGTCGTTGCTGACCGACAGCACGGCCTCTCCGCCGTCTTGGGCCGCCTCGACGCGCACTTGCGTCCCCTCGGGCGTGTGCACAAGGGCGTTCTCGAGCAGGATCCGTCCGATCTGCAGCACGCGTTGCTCGTCGGCAAGCGCCGTAACGGGGCCGGCAACCTTCGCTTCGAGCGGGCGGTTCTCCGACCGCGCCAATGGAGCGAACTCTGCAGCGAGGTCGGCTGCCAGGGCGGCGAGGTCGACCGGTTGGCGCTCCAGGTACAGGCGCCCGGCGTCGAAACGTGTCAGGTCGAGTAGGTCCTGGGCCAGCTTCGTAAGGCGGTCGACCTGTCCCCGCATGGTGGCGACGAACTCCCGCCGCGTCGGCTCGTCCAAATCCTCGTCTTCGAAGAGCTCGAGGAATCCCCCCAGCGAGAAGAGCGGCGTGCGCAGCTCGTGAGAGGCGTTGGCGACGAACTCCCGGCGAGCGTGGTCGAGCTGCGCAAGCTGGACGCGCATGCGCTCGAAGCCCCGCGCAAGCTCGCCGAGCTCATCTCTCGCGCTGTCGACGATCGGCTCGTCGAACTGGCCGACGGCGATGCGACCCGCCGCGCGCTCGAGCCGCCGGATCCGCCGAGCGAACAGCGAGGCGGCGCCGTAGCCGATCGCCAGCGCCACGAGCAACGCGAGCGCGCCGGCGACCAGCAGGCGGCGCTGCACCGAGTGCACGTTGGCGAGGGTGTCGTGGAGGGGAGCGGAGAGGAGGAGCACGTCGGTGGAGCCGGGGCCACGTACCGGAACCGCCACCTCGGCGAACCGCTCGCCCTTTCGCTTGACGGTGCCCTTCTGCAGCGTCAGCGTCTGCGCGGCCCGCAGCGCGACAGGGTCGTTCACGTACGCGTCGTCGCTTTGCCCCGGGAGCGAGGAGTTGATCGTGATCACCGTCGGCGGCTTGGTGGAGATCAGCTCCAGCAGAATCACCCGCGCGTCTGTGTTCGCCGCGGCATTGGTGAAGAAATCGGGATCGAACGGATTCTTCTGGTACTGCTTGTCGAGCCTCGGCGCAGCCTTGGCGAGTTGCCCGAGCTTCGAGTTGACCAGTCGGTCCTCGAGCGACGGGACGACCACGAAGTACACGAGCCCGAGCGCGATCGCCACGACCAGCAGAAGCGCGAGGCTCAGGCGGGCGCCGACACTGCGAAAAGCGCTCATCGCTCCCGGAACCGGTAGCCGGCGCCCCGTACGGTGAAGATGTACTGGGGCTCATGAGGAGCGGGTTCCAGCTTTTCCCGCAGGTGGCGTACGTGGACGTCGATCGTGCGGGGCTCCCGATAGGCCGAGTCGCCCCAGAGCCGCTGCAGCAACGCCTCCCGCGTAAACACGCGGCCCGGCTCGCTCGCGAGCACGTGCAACAGCTCGAACTCGACGTAGGTGAGTTGAACCGGCTCTCCACGCGCTTCGACGGCTCGGCGTGACGGGTCGATGCGCAACCCCTCGAACTCGAGCACGGCACCCTCGTCCTGCCCTCGTGGCGCCACAGCCGCACGTCGCAGCAGAGCTCGGACCCGGCTTCGAAACTCGCGGATCGAAAACGGCTTCGTGATGTAGTCGTCGGCGCCGAGCTCGAGGCCGAGCACCTTGTCGAGCTCCTCACCGCGGGCGGTCAGCATGATGATCGGAACGGTGCTTTCGGCCCGCAGGCGCTTGCAGACCTCGAGGCCGTCCAGCTTCGGAAGCATCACGTCGAGCACGACGAGATCGAAGTTCTCCTGCGCAAAGCGCTCGAGGGCCTCTGCCCCGTCGCGCGCGGGCACGACACGGAACCCGTCCCGCTCGAGCGGATACGTGAGCAGCTGTTGGATGGAGTCCTCGTCGTCGACGAGGAGGATGGTCGAGGAGTCGCGCATGGTGAACGCGGGCGCGCGGTTTCGGCTCGAACCTACTATAGCCCCGCTATGGCGGCGCACCCGCCCCCTGCTGCGCGCCCCCGTGGCGCGCGGCCCGGCTTGCTCGAACGCCCGATCAACAGCCGGCTCTACCGGGGAACCTGGTTGCTCGTCGGCATCCCGATGCTGGTCGCAGCGTTCAGCGTGACGAGGCCGGCGGCGCTTCGCCCGGGCGCGCCTGCGGTTCCGCCGGCCTTCGACCGGGACCGCGCAGCGTTTCTGGCCGGTGAGCTCTCGCGCCTGAACCCCGATCGCTTCCCGGGCTCCAGCGGATCGAGAGCTGCCGGTGCGTGGATCGTAAGCCAGCTGGAGCCGTACGGGTTCAAGGTCCGGCGCGATCGTTTCTCGGCGACGATTCCGGGCTACGGCCGCAGGAAGTTCGAGAATCTGATCGCCGTCGTCCCGGGACGCTCACCGCAGGCGCTCGTGATCATGGCCCACCGGGACGACACCGGCGAGGGGCCCGGCGCCAACGACAACGCGTCGGGGATCGGGGCGCTGATCGAGATCGCCCGCACGTACGCATCCGTGACCGGGCCGACAGGCCCGGTCGCAGGCCGAGCCACGGCTCCGGCGCACACGATCGTCTTCCTCGCCAGCGACGGAGGGGCATTCGGGGGCATCGGTGCCGGCCATTTCGCAAAAACGTACGGGGGTCGCCCGCTCGCGCTCGTGAACCTCGCCGCAATCGGAGGCGGAGCCCTGCCGCGGCTCGTAATCGCCGGGAACACCGCGCGCGCGGCGTCCGCCTCGTTCGTCCAAACCGCCGCCGAAGCGCTGACGGAGCAGCTTGGAACGCGCCCGCGTCGGGCATCGCCGTTCGCGCAGCTGGTCGACCTCGGTTTTCCGTTCACGCTCTACGAGCAGGGCCCGCTGATCGCCCGGGGGATCCCGGCGATCACCATGACCACGGCGGGCGACCGGCCGCTCTCATCGTTTACCGACTCGCCCGAGCGGTTGAACGCGAACCGAATCGGCCAGATCGGGCGGGCGGCGCAACAGCTCGTGCTCGCGCTCGACCAGGGAGTCGAGCTGGCGCAAGGCACTTCGAGCTACGTCTACCTCGGTCCACGCGTGGTCCGAGGGTGGGCGATCCAGCTCGTGCTGATCGCGGCTCTGCTGCCGTTCCTGATCGTCGCGGTCGATCTCTTCGCGCGCTGCAGGCGCAGGCGGATCCGGCTCGCGCCGGCACTGCGCAGCTATCGAAGCCGCCTCGGGTTCTGGCTCTGGACCGGCGCGATCTTCGAGCTCTTCGCGCTCGTCGGGATCTGGCCTGGCGGAATCTCGCTCCCGCTCGCGCCGAGCACAAGAGCGGCGAGCCACTGGCCTATTCCGGGCTTGATCGGGCTCGGGGTGCTCAGCGCCGCAGCCTGGTTCGTCGTCCGGGAGCGGCTGCTGCCGCGGCGACCCGTGGCCACAGTCGAGCAGCTGGCCGGGCACACGGTCGCGCTACTCGCCCTCGGCCTCGTCGGTCTCCTTGTCGTGGCGACGAACCCGTATGCGCTGCTCTTCGTCCTCCCTTCACTTCATGCGTGGCTCTGGCTGCCACAGTTCCAGCACCGTCCGCTCTGGACGCGGGCCCTGATCATGAGCGCGGGCTTCATCGGCCCGCTGCTGCTTCTGGGCTCGTTCGCGATTCGCTACGAGCTCGGCCTGGATGCGCCCTGGTACCTCGCAGAGCTGACCACGGTGGGCTATGTAGGACCGGCGGTCGTCGTCATCGTCCTTGTCTGGCTGGCGGCGGCAGGGCAAGCCGCCGCCCTCGCTGCAGACCGCTACGCGCCCTATCCGGGGGCCTCGGAGCGGCCGCCGCTCGGCCCGGTGCGCGCTGCCGTGCGACGTATCGTGGTTCCCGTGCAACGGCGCACCCGCGCACCGGAAACGGAAGAAGAGGCGTTAGAGGGCTGATGTCATCGGTCGTGCGCCGAATCGGAACCTTGATGATCCTCGTGGGCGCCGGTGTCCTCGTGTGGTGCCTGCTGGTCTGGCAGTGGCAGGACCCGTTCACGGCGCTCTACACGAAGTACCGGCAGCACCAGCTTGCATCGCAATACGCCAAGCGCTCGGCTGCGTACGAGCCGGCCCCGATCGCGCACAACGCCTCGCTCGCTGTGGCACGGCGGGCAATCGCGCGCGAGGCTCGGAGCTACCGAAAGGCTGCGAAACCGGGCCAGGCGATCGGGCGGATCAAGATCGCAAGGCTCGGTGTAAACATGATTTTGGTCAACGGCACGGACCACAACACTTTGAAGAGGGGGCCCGGCCGCGACCCGGACACCTTCATGCCGGGCCAGAACGAGCTCGTCTACGTGGCCGGCCACCGCACGACCTACCTCGCGCCTTTTGCGCACATCGAACGGCTCCGGCGCGGCGACGGAGTGACGCTCGAGCTTCCCTACGCGACGTTCCGGTACCAGATCGTGAGGCACGTGATCGTTCCCGCGAATGACGTTTCCCGGCTGGTCTCCCACCACCACGAGCTGCTCGCGCTCCAGGCGTGCCACCCGCGCTTCTTCGCGAGCCACCGGTACATCGCGTACGCACGCCTGACCCGCGTGGAGCCTCGCAACGGCCCGGCCTACTCGCTCAAGTCGGCCCTCGCCGCGCGAGCGAGCAACTAACTGAGCGGCAGGTAGCGCACAGCGGCTCCCGCCGGGAGCTCACCCTCTCCGCGCGGCACGTGGACCAGCGCGTCCGCGGCCGCAGCGGCGGCGATCATGTGCGACTCCTGCCCCGGAAGGGGGTCGAGCACCGTGACGCCCTCCGCATCCACAGACGAGCGCGCCCGGACGAACTCGTCCCGCCCCGTCCGCCGAACCGTACGGGCGAGGCGACCAGGCGTGAACCGCGGGCCCGGCTCCGCCAGCCCCTGAAGCGCGAGGATCGCCGGCCGTACGAACAGCTCGAAGCACACCAGCGCGGAGACCGGGTTCCCCGGCAGGCCGAAGACAAGCGTCTCTCCGCGCACCCCGAACGCAATCGGCTTGCCGGGCTTCACGGCCACGCGCCAGAAGACCTCCTCGACGCCGAGCTCGGCCTCCACACGGCGCACGAGATCGTGCGGTCCGACCGAGACCCCCCCGGAGGTCACGAGCACATCGGCCCCGAGTCCTTGCTCGAGCGCCGACCGGTGCGCCTCCTCGTCGTCCGCGACCACCGCCTGGGTTTGCACCTCGGCGCCCGCACTCTCCAGCTGCGCCGCGAGGATCAGCCCGTTGGCCTCATAGATTTGTCCCGGCTCGAGCGCCTCTCCCGGCGGGCGAAGCTCCGTGCCCGTGGTTACGACGGCGGCGCGCGGGCGGCGGGAGCAAACCACGTCCGCAACGCCCCCGGCCGCCAATGCGCCGACCTGGGCGGGCCCGAGTCGCACGCCCGGCTCCACAACCGGGTCGCCGCGGCGAAGATCGCCACCGCGAGGACGGATGTTTGCTCCATGGGCAACGGGCTCGCCGATCTCGATGGAGTTGTCATGATCGACAACATACTCGACCGGGATGACAGCATCAGCGCCCGCCGGTACGACTGCGCCCGTCGCAATGCCTATCGCCTCTCCCGGCCCGAGTACTCGTGGCGCGGGCCGACCGGCCGCGCCGTGAGCAACCACCCGAAGTTCGCCCGGAGTGTCTGCTGTGCGCACTGCGAATCCATCCATCGCCGAGCTGTCGAACGGCGGCAGATCGGTCGTCGCGCTCGCCGGCTCGGCGAGAACGCGCCCGTGCGCGGCAGCGATCGCCACCGGCTCTGTCGGCAGAGGCCGCGCCCGTCCGAGGATCGCCGTCAATGCCTGTTCGAAGTTCAGGAGATCGCCCATAGCGGCATAAGCTAGCTCCGTGGCGGGCGAGGTCATCGGCGGTCGGTACCGCCTCGTCGAGCAAATCGGCATGGGCGGCATGGCGGAGGTCTGGGCCGCGGAGGACCTCGATCTGCACCGCCGGGTGGCGATCAAGCTGCTCAGCCCCGATGCCGATCCCGCGCGCTTCGAGCGAGAGGCTCGGGCGGTTGCCGGTCTGGCCCACCCCAACATCTGCCAGGTCTACGACTACGGCAAGACGCCGGCAGGCCGCCCGTACATGGTGCTCGAGCACCTGGGCGGCGGCACACTCGAAAACCGTCTGCGACCCGGCGAGCCACTGCCCGACGATGTCGCGGAGCGAGTTGCGGTAGAGATCGCGGACGGGATCGCGCACGCCCATGCGCAGGGCCTCGTGCACCGGGACCTCAAGCCCGCGAACATTCTCTTCGACGCCGAGGGCCGGGCAAAGATCGCCGACTTCGGCATCGCCCGGCTCGGCGGCGCGGGGACGCTGACCGACGCCGGGACGCTGCTCGGGACCGCCGCGTACATCTCGCCTGAGCAGGCGGCAGGCCAACCCGCCGGGCCCGAGAGTGACGTCTACTCCTTCGGCGTCATCCTCTACCGAATGCTCACGGGGCGGCTCCCGTTCGAGGCCGACACGCCTCTGGAGCTGGCCTCCAAGCACGTCAACGACGAGCCGCCTCCTCTCCGGGCGCTGCGCCCCGATGCACCCTCTGCGCTGGCTGCACTCGCCTCGGCTGCGCTCAAGAAAGACCCTGCCGCCCGCCCGGCTGACGGCGCCGCACTGTTCGCTGCGCTCAGCGGAGGAACCGCGGTCACGCAACCGCTCGCTGTGGCACCGACGCAGGTGATGCGACCGAGCCCGCGGCGCCCACCCCGACGCCGAAAGTGGCGCCTCCCGGCGTTGATCGCAACGGCCGCGGCTCTGGTCGCTGCGGGGATCGCCGCCGCGATCCTGGGGACCAATAACAGCTCGAACGACCAGAACACGAAACCGCCCACCACGAAGCGGGGACACACAGGCTCGACGCCCGGGACTTCGACGAGCCCGGCCTCGTCTACAACGACGGGCTCAACGACGAACGACACAACGACCGGGAAGACGACCACCGCGGCGACGACCACCGTTCCGGCGCCCCCTCCGCCACCGGCGCCCCCTCCGCCACCGGCGCCACCCCCAACGACGACGGCGCCCACAACAACCGGGGCGACGACCACAACGCCGACACAACCCCCTCCTCCTCCGCCTTAGATCGGCCTTCCTTTCACCGGCACGGCAGGCCGAGCCGGTGCGAAGCTCGAGTGGCTGTTACGGCGGGTTGCCCGGCCCGGGTGGAGGTGGCGGGGGTGGCGGAGACGGTGGCGGTGGCGGTGGGGGGGGCTCCGTCGGCGGCGGTGGGGGCTCCGTCGGCGTCGTGTCGGTGGGCGGAGGTGGCTCCGTCGGCGGAGGCGGTGGCGCGGGCGCCGGCTGAGTCGTGCCAGGCTTCGTCTTCGACGTCGTCGTCGTCGTCGCGGTACTGGTCGACGCAGTCTTCGTCGTCACGAGATCCAGTGCGTACTGTCCGTGGGTGAAGCGCTTCCATTCCGGCGAGGTCATCGCCTCCGGGAAGCTTTCGTCCGGCACATTGGCGAGCGCTTCGGACATGAAGAGGCGCCAGATGTCAGCCGGGAACGACGGGCCCGAAACCGCGATCCCGTGGACGCTCTCCATCGGGATCTCGCCCTTCGGGAAGCCAATCCACACCGTGGCCACGAGAGTAGGCGTCATGCCGCAGAACCAGGCGTCGGTGTAGTTGTCGGTCGTCCCGGTTTTCCCCGCGGACGTGCGGCCGAAGTACGCCCCCGTGCCGGTACCGCTGGTCATGTTCTGCTCGAGAATCCCGACCACCGTCGAGGCAACCCAGTCCGGGATCACGCGCCTGCGCTGAGGCTTCCCCCAGCCCGCGTCGGTGTCGGCCTTGCCGTTCGCAAGCACGACTCTCTTGATCGCGGTCGGCTTCGAGTAGATGCCGCCCGCCGCGAGCGTGGCATAGGCCGAGGCCATGTCCAGCGGTGAGACCGGGATCGAGCCAAGACCCATCGACGGGACGTACGCACCTTCCTTGGTCTTCAGCGAGGAGCGCACCCCGAGCCGGTGCGCGACGTCCGCGATGTTCTCGGGACCGACGTCGAGGCTCATCTGGGCGAAGACCGTGTTGTCGGAGCGCAGGGTTGCGTTCACGACCGACGTCGCGCCGAGATACGAGTGGTCGTAGGTCGCGACCTCCCAGGGCGTGGAGTACGGGTCGGGCTGGTAACGGAAGGGAGCCGAGACGTAGCTCGTCGCCGCCGGGTTCATGCCCTGCTCCACGGCTGCCGTCAGGACGAACGTCTTGAAGGTCGAGCCGGCCTGCCGGCGGGCCTGGGCTGCGAGGTTGAACTGGTTCTTCGTGTTCCCGGGCGTTACTGCCGTCATGGCCCGGATCGCACCGTTCTTGGGATTGATCGAGACGACCGCGGCCGCCGGATCGTTCGACTCGTAGAGGGTGTCCGTGATCGCCTTCCGCGCCGCGACCTGCAGCCGCGGGTCGATCGTCGTGTAGACCCGAAGGCCGCCTGACCGTACGGTGTTCGCCCCGTACTGCTTGATCAGCTCGTCACGGACATAGCTGAAGAAATAGGGCTCTCGGATCCGCGTGTAGAGCCTTCCGGGGACGAGGTGGAGCTTGCGCACCCGGACCGCGGCGAGGTACTGCGTAGGCGTGATCATGCGGCTCTTGAGCATCGCCTGGAGGACCTCGTCGCGGCGGTTGATCGCTTCCTGAGGCCGGTTGAAGGGGTCGTAGACGGACGGTGCCTGGGGGAGACCCGCAAGCAGTGCGGCCTGCGCGAGGCTGAGCCCCGCCGCGCGGCGCGAGAAGTACGTCTGCGCCGCTGCTTGCACGCCGTAGGCGTGGTTGCCGTAATAGACCTGGTTCATGTAGGAGGTGAGGATCCAGCTCTTCGAGCGCGCGTCCGCAAGCTTGATCGCGAGACACGCCTCCTTGAGCTTTCGGTTCAGAGTCTTCTCGCGCGAGATGTAGAGGTTGCGAACGAGCTGCTGAGTGATCGTGGAGCCCCCTTCCACGACCTTTCCTGCCTTGATGTCAGCGACCAGAGCGCGAGCGATGCCCTTGAAGTCGACCCCACCGTGCTCGTAGAAGCGGCGGTCTTCGATCGCGATCGTGGCCTTGGCCAGCCACCGACCCGTGCGGGAGAGCGGCACCGGCTGGCGGTTCCGCTCGGCCGGAATCGAGCCGAGGAGGGTGCTGTCCGCGGCGTAGATGAACGAGTTCTCACCGATCGAGACCGGCCGTAGGTCCGAGAGCTTGCAGCTCGCCTCGAACCTGCGCACGCTTCCGAACCCGAGCCCCACCACGAGGGCGAGGCCCCCCAGCACGATCCCGAACACCATCGCGATGCGCCTGCGGCGGCGCTTCTGGATCCGCTTGCGACGGTTGCTCGACCGCCGCACGACGCTGTCGAGATCGTCTCGCGTCCGGCGAGAGTCGCGAGGAGGAGGAGGCGTCACGCCAACATCCCGGCCGCCCGCAGCCGGTCATGCGCGCGGAGACGCAAATCGCCGGCCAACCGCTCGGCCGCAACAGGGTCGTCCGCTCGCGCGCGAAGCGCGATCGTCGCGTTGCCTTCGAGGGACGTCACTTCGACATCCACGCCTTCGGCGTCGCCGGCCGCCTCACGCAGCAGGTCGACCGCAGCTCGTAGATCTTTGTCGAGGGGGACCTGCACGGTGATTTCCGCGACTTTCTCCCTGCTAACGATGGTGGAATTACGAATCGTATCCGACGCCAGCTTCTCGTTTGGAATCACCAACCTGAATCCGGCATCGGCCCGAATGAACGTATAGGTGAGGCCGATTTCCTCAACGACGCCCTCGACCCCGTCCACCTCGACGCGGTCGCCGAGTCGCAGCGGCTGCGTGAACGCGATCAGGATCCCGGCGACGAAGTTCCCGATCGTGCGCTGGGAGGCAAAGCCGATCACGAGACCGAGGACAGCCGACGACGCGAGCAGGCCGCCGGCGACCGCGCGCACCTGCGGGATCACCAGCAGGGCCGAGAGCAGCCCCACGCCGATGATCGCAGTCATCACGCTTCGCCGCAGGACGCGGTAACGCGTTGCCGCCTCGGCCGGGAGCTCGCGACGAGCGATGCGCCGGTCGATCAGGCGCGCGACGATCACCGTCACGACGAGAACGGCTCCCACGATGATCAGGCGCTGCCAGAGCGGCATGCGCGCGTATTCGACACGGACGGGGCCGCTCCTCAGGCACCTATGATCGCGCGGGTGCCGAGTCGCCTGAACGCGCGTGAAGAACCGACGCGAGGCCGCGCGATCGCCTGGCTCGTTCTGATCGCGGTGATCGCCGCGGTCAGCTTCGCCGGCCGGGTGGCCGGCGGCAGGCCGCCCAAGGATGCGGTCTACCGTTGGGACACCGCGCTCGGCGAGCTGCTCACGTTCGCCGTGATCTTCGTCGTCGTGCTCGCGATCGCGGCGGGGCTCTCGAAGCGAGAGGCATTCGCTCTCCGCCCTCCGGTCTCGTGGGGCCTCGCTGCGAAGATCATGCTCGGCGTCCTGATCACCGTCCTCGTGCTCAGCCAGGCGCTCGATCCGCTGCTCCATCCCGGCAGAGAGCAAGGGCTGGCGCCGAGCGGCTGGGACAATTCGCGTGCGCTCCAGTTCGCGGCCAATCTGATGGTGCTCGGCATCGCCGGACCGGTCGTGGAAGAGCTCACGTTCCGTGGGCTCGGCTTCCACGTGCTCCGCCGCTACGGGCGCTGGACGGCGATCGTCGGAACCGGCGTCGCGTTCGGAGTGTGGCACGGGCTCATCTACGCGTTGCCCGTCCTGACGGCCTTCGGGATCGGTTTGGCCTACCTGCGCGACCGCACGGAGAGCATCTATCCGACGATCGCGCTACATGTCGTCTTCAACTCCCTGGCGCTCATCTACTCCGTGTCCGTGTAGCGCGCTGGATATCCTGATCCCGTGCGGCGAGCGGCACTCGTACTGGCGGGGCTTGCAGCGCTGGCGTCGGCCTCGGCCGCGCACGGCGCACCCCCTCGGGTCACGGCGACCGCATCGGACGCGCGCGGAGCGGCTCCCCTGACCGTCACGTTGCAGGCTTCGGGAGACCTCGCTACCTACCACTGGGACCTCGGCGACGGCTCCACCGCCGACGGTCCCACCGTGCAGCACGTCTACGGGCCCGGCGCTTTCACGGCCGCGGTCACCGCACGAGGGCTCGACGGCTCGACCAGCCAGGCGCAGGTCAAGATCGCAGCCCTGGCGTTGACGCTGCGCGCGCGAGCGGTCGTGCCGTATCGCGGCCACCTCGGCTTCCGCGGACGGTTGATTCCGGTGCAAAAGGGAGTGCGGGTCGGACTCTACCTCGGCTCAAAGCGCGTCGCGCGAGGCCTAACCCGCAAAGACGGGCGCTTCCGGATCGGCGCGCCGATCTCGGCCCCGGGCCGGTACATCGCCCGCCTCGAGGACACGATCTCCAACTCGGTCAATGTCGTCGTCCGACCACTTCTACGCACTTCGTTCAGCGGCACCGGCCTGGTCCAGCACCGGCTTGTGTTCCACGCGCGCGTCCGGCCCGCAGGGTCGGCGAAGCTGCGTGTGCGGGTCTGGCGCGGTCACCGGCTGATCGTCAACCGGACCTACTCGGGCCGAGTACGCGTACCGCTCCCGACGGGACGTGTCGGCGCGTTCCGCATTCGCCTCGATGCGATCCCGACGGCGGGGTTCGTTGCGGCGACGAAGAAGCTCCGCCGCACGGTCTTTGTCCCGCGACTCGGTGTGGGCTCCAGCGGAGCAAGCGTGAGCGTGCTCGAGAGGGAGCTTGCACGCCAGCACTACGCCCTCGGCGGAGTAGACGGCTACTACGGCCATGACACCTACGACGCCGTCGTCGCCTTCCAGAAAGTGCACTGGCTACCGAGAACGGGGTCGGTCGACGCGCGCGTCTGGCGGATCCTGCTTGCCTCATCCGCGCCGACGCCTCGGTTCGGTGGTGACTACATCGACGTGGACAAGTCGAGGCAGGTGCTGTTCATCGTCCGGAACGGACGGACGGTGCTCGTCGTGCCGGTTTCGACGGGCGCCACGGGCAACACGCCGATCGGGAGATTCAGCGTCTACAGCAAGGTGCCCGGGTTCAACAGCCACGCCATGTACTACTCGTCGTTCTTCATCGGCGGGTTCGCAATTCACGGGTACGCGTCCGTCCCGACCTATCCGGCAAGCCATGGCTGCGTACGCATTCCGCTCTGGGTGGCGACACGGGTGTACGGATTCGCTCTCTACGGCTCAGCTGTGGTCGTTCACTACTAGGCTCGCGTCCGTGAGCGAGCAGGACCCGCTGATCCGCCAGCTGCGCGAGCAGATCTCCGACACTGACCGCACGCTCGTGGAGGCAATCAACGCGCGGCTCGAGCTCGTCGCGCGCCTGAAGGAGTACAAGGAATCGCGAGGGATCTCGTTCGTCGACCCGGAGCGCGAGGAGTGGATGGTGCAGTACCTCTCGCGCGCGAACCGCGGGCCGCTCTCGGACGAGGGCCTGCGGGAGCTCTTCCAGGAGATCCTCGACCTCACCAAGCGTGAGGTCGAACGCTGAGGCGTCGCTTGCGATGCCGGCTGGAGGCCGTGCCGGCTTTGCCGGGGCGGCCGGGCTAGAGGCGTCGCTTGCGATGCCGGCTGGAGGCCGTGCCGGCTTTGCCGGGGCGGCCGGGCTAACTAGCGTTCGTCAGCTAACTGCGCTCAACAGCTAGCTCTACACCCAGCTAGATCAGTCGTCCTCCTGGCCCTCTGCCTCCGCGAACTCGTCGGGCGTGACGTTGTCGAGGAAGGCCTTGAACTCGGAGACGATTTCCTCCTCGTTGATCTCCTCGCCCTCGAACTCGATCGCGGACTCCTCGATCACCGACTCCGCGGCGAAGATGGGAGCATCCGCCCGGACCGCGAGCGCGATCGCGTCCGACGGCCGCGAGTCGATGTCGACCTCGGACCCGTCCTGCTGCACGGTGATGCTCGCGTAGAACGTGTTTTCCTTGAGCTCGGTGACCGTGATGCGCACAACCTGAGCGTCGAGCTGCGCGAGCATGTCAGCGACGAGGTCGTGAGTCATCGGCCGGGGCGTCGAGGCGCCCTGAAGCTTCATCAGGATCGCTGCCGCCTCAGGATGCCCGATCCAGATCGGGAGAAATTTGTTTCCGTCGGCAGTCTTCAGAAGCACGATCGGCTGCTTGCCGACAAGGTCGAAGCTGACGCCATAGATGACCATTTCGTGCATCTGGGCAGGCGGCCTTTCCTCGGGCTACGAGCTTCCCATGATAGCCGTCGACCTTCCCGTCAAACCCTCACGCGGGGGCGCCGAGACCGTTCGTCGACTCCTCCTCGACCTCGGCCAGGGGAGCGTCGATTTTCTCCCCGGAAGCGGCATGCTCGAGCTGCGCACGCCGTTGGGGTACGCTCATCGGGTCGAGCCCTCGCAGGTAGTAGAGCTCGCCGTGGTAGAGGACGAGGTCGCCGATTTTCATGCCGCAGTTCGGGCCTTGCATCGGCCACGCGTATGTAAAGCTCGATCCCTGAGGCGAGTACGGCTACAGAGCCCAACCGCCGCGAGAGCTCGGTCGAAAAAGTGGGCGATCGTGGATTCGAACCACGGACCTCCGCCTTATCAGAGCGGCGCTCTAACCAACTGAGCTAATCGCCCGAGGGCAGCGGATTGTAGCTGCCTGACTCAGTGAAAAATCTGAGTCTTCTGAACGTAGTCCTCGACGGCCAGCAGGAACGACTCGTCCTGCGCGATCTCGGCGAGCGTGCCCTTCGTGTGGTCGTCGAGATCGGCGTCGTCCTGGAGCTCCACGAGAAACGGACCGAGCCGGCCCGCCTGCGACATCGCGGCCATGCGCAGGAAGAGATCTCGCGTCAGATCGTCCTGCGAGATCGCCTCGAGCGATTCGAGATCGTGGAACCACATCCGGAGCACGACTATTCAACGAGCGGCGTCGCCTACGGGATACGGCGCAAGCTTAAGCCAAACGCTCGAGTGCCTCGGCCAACTCAGCCAGGCGGTGCTCGTCGTCGAACGGAATCTCGACGCGCCCCGCGTGCACATGGGACTCGAATCCCGTCAGACGCCTCAGCGAGCCCCGAACCCGGTCGACAATCGCCGGATCGACCGCCGGCCGTGCCTTCCGCTTCTTCGTGCGCGCGCCCGCCCAACGAGCTGCGCGCTCGGCGTCGCGGACGGAGAGACCGCGCCGCACGATCTGCCGCGCCAGCCGTCGCCGGACGTCGTTGTCGGGAACGGCCAGGACCGCGCGCGCATGTCCCTCGGTGAGCTCGCCGCGCTCGAGCATCGCCAGCACGTCCTCGGGCAGCTCGAGCAGCCGCAGCCGGTTCGAGACCGCCGGCTTCGAGTGCCCGACCCGCTCCGAGAGCTCGCCGAGCCCCAATCCGAACTCGTCGATCAGGACGGCGTAGGCGCGCGCCTCCTCGACCGGGGAGAGCTGTTCGCGGGCAACGTTCTCGACCAGGCTCAGCAAGAGGGTGTCGCGGTCGTCCGTGGCACGCACGAGCGCGGGCACGGTGGCCTCGCCCGCCTCGCGGGCTGCACGCCAACGGCGCTCGCCGGCGATCAACTCGTAGCCGCCGCCAGTCAGGGGCCGGACGAGCACGGGCTGGATCATCCCCTGCGTCCGGATCGAGTCCGCCAGCGCGTGCGTCGACTCGGAGTCGAACCGCTTACGCGGCTGGCGGGGGTTCGGCTGGATCAATTCGACCGGTAGTCGCGCAATCTCCGTCTCGGTGCTGCCGCCCAGGAGAACCTCGAGGCCGCGGCCAAGACCGCGGCGCCCGCCGCCCGGCTGAAGCTCAGGTGCGCTCGACAAGCTCCATCGCCACCTTCCAGTAGGCGTCGGCCCCTGCCGATCGCCGGTCGTATGCGGTCACGGGAACACCGTGACTCGGCGCCTCCGCAACCCGGATCGAGCGAGGCACGGCCGCATCGAAGACGAGCGGGCCGAAATGCCGGCGAACCTCTGCGGCCACTTCGGCGGCCAGCTTCGTCCGCCGGTCGACCATCGTCAGGATCACCCCGCCGATCGCCAGGCGCGGGTTGAGCCGCGCGCGGATCGCCTCCACGGAACGCACGAGCTGCGCGAGGCCTTCGAGCGCGTAGTACTCCGCCTGCACCGGTACGAGCACACGGTCGGCGGCAGCAAGAGCGTTCACCGTCAGCGTGCCGAGCGACGGCGGGCAGTCGACGAAGACAAAGGAATAACCGCCGTCGACATCTTTGAGGGCATCGGCGAGAAAGCGCTCTCCGTCCTCACGGCGGGCGAGCTCGATCGCCGCGCCGGCGAGCTCGGCCTTCGCCGGGACGAGGTCGAGGTTCGGAAAACGTGTCGGCTTCGCCAGCGAGGCGAGCGGAGCGCCGTCGAGCAGGTCGAGGCTCGAGCTGCCGTTCGCCCGCTCGCCCAGGCCTGAAGTAGCGTTCCCCTGAGGGTCGAGATCGACGACGAGAGCGCGTTCTCCGGCCTCGCCAAGGCATGCCGCGAGGTTGATCGCGGTCGTCGTCTTGCCTACGCCGCCCTTCTGGTTGGCGATCGCGAAAACCCGGTTGGACGCCTGGGGCGTCACAAACAGCTCCAGCGTCGAGCCTGCCGCCGGAGGCATCGCTTGCGATGCCGGCTAGAAGCGGTGCCGGCTTTGCCGGCGCGGCCGTCTATACCGCCAGTCGCCAAGACAGCGCGGTCGCTCACTGCGATCTCCCGCATCGAAACAACATTACTCAGGCAAGCGGACGTTTCCTGGCCACTCCGGGGCGTCTTGGGAAGCCCTGGGGGGTGGGCTCGACTTTCGGGAGGACGAGCAGGCCAGGGGCCTCCTGAACCTCGCCGCCTCCAAGCTGCGCTGCTGCCTCGGCGACCCGAGCAGGCTCAGCGCTTGGGCCCACGAAGAGCACGACCGCGCCACCTGGGCGCACCAGAGGCAAACACCATTCCGCGGCGACAACAGGAGGGGCCAGCGCCTTTGCTACAGCAACACCGTAAGCGTCCGTTTCCTGCTCCTCCGCACGCCCCTGGATGACCGAGACGTTGGGAAACTCCTGCGCCCATTCGCGCAGGAACACACACTTGCGCCCGTTCGACTCGAGCAACGTCACCTGGCGTTCGGGTAACACGGCCGCAAGCGGGATCCCGGGAGCCCCACCGCCCGAGCCGACATCCACAACCGGACCGTCGAAACGGCGAGCGATCTCCGCAGCCGCGAGGCTCTCGTCGACGTGCACGCAACGCGCGTCGTCCAGATTGTCGAGCGCAGTCAACCCAGGCGTCTGAATCAGGGCCCGGAGCCAGCGCTCGAGACGATCGTCAGTCAGGCTCTATGACCACGTGCCGGTTGGGCTCGGTGCCCTCACTCGCCGTGGTAACGCCGCCGAAGTCCTTCAACCGCTCGTGGACTACCTTCCGCTCGACCGCTGTCATCGGCTCGAGCTCGACCCGCTTGCCGCTCGACGTCACCTGCTCGGCGCTTCGCACCGCCAGCGAATCGAGCACCGAGCGCCGGCGTGCGCGGTAGCCCGCCGCATCCACGACGATTGCCTTACGGTCTTCGGGGTGCGCGCGGAAGATGATCGCGTTCGCGAGGTACTGAATCGCGTCGATCGTCTGGCCGTGCTTGCCGATCAGCAGGCCGAGATCACGTCCCGAGAAGGACGCCGTGATCAGTTCCTCGTCCTCGTCCAGCTCCAGGCGGGCGTGAACTCCGATCCCCCCCGTGACTCGGTCCAGCAACTCGCGCACCTCGCCGGCGAGCTCGCTCTCGTCCACCGGCGCCGCTTCGGCCTCCGCAGACTCCAAAGCATCCGGATCGATCGTCGCGACCACGCGGGCCGGCGAATACCCCACGCCCAACAAGCCGCGCTCTCCTTCCGAGACGACCTGGAACTCGACCGCGGCCTTGTCGAGACCCGGCGCCAACTTCTCCAGCTCGCGCAGCGCGGACCATTTCGCTTCGCCGACGGTCTCACCGGTCGCCTCGATCTGAATGCGCCCGTCTTCGCTCACCGGCGGGCTTTCTTCTTGCGCTTGACGCGGCGCGGTTGCTGTGGCGCGTCGTTCGCGGCAGGAGCCGGCTGCGGCGAGTCTGCCTCGGTACGAGCGGCGTCACCGCCGTCGGGACCCTCCGGGCGCGGCGGAGTTCGAGACGAGCGCTTGGGCGGAGGCGGCGTCTTGGCCACGAGCCGCCGCGTGACCAGGCCTTGCCCGACAGTCCAGAGGTTCGTGGTCACCCAGTAGATGACCAGACCGATCGGGAAGTTGAGCAGGAAGAAGATGAAGACGAGCGGAAGGATCATCATCATCACCCGCTGCGACTGCGGCATGGTCGCGGACATGAAGTACGTCGAGGCGACCTGGCTCGCCGCGTAGATCGCCAGCAGCAGGAACCCCGACCAGTGCGCACTCGCGTGATCGGCGATGTTGGGCACGAAGCCGAGCCACGACAGGCTGCCGCCAGGCGGGTGCCGCGAGAAATTCCGCAGCACGAAGAAGAGCGACAGAAAGACCGGGAACTGGGCCAGCAGCGGGAGACAGGACGCAGCCGGGTTGATCTGGTTCTCCCGGTAGAACTTCATCAGTTCCTCTTGCTGGCGCTTCTTGTCCGTCTTGTACTTCTGCTGGAGCGCCTTCATCTCCGGCATGTGCCGCTGTAGCGACTGCATGGAGTGGATTTGCCGCACCATCAGCGGTACGAGCAAGATGCGGACGATGATCGTCAGCGCCACGATCGACCAGGCCCACGGCAGCCCGGCCGAGTCATGCAGCCACTCGAGGATCGAGCGCATGATGTTCTCGACCGGCGTGAGCGGGCTGAAGACGATCACGAAAAGACTTTCTGGTCGTGCGCGTGGTCGACGCCGCCGTGGCTCCAGGGATTACAGCGAAGCAGCCGCCACGCTGCGAGGATCGCCCCGCGCAGAAATCCGTACTGCTTGAGGGCATCGATCGCGTACTGGGAGCAGGACGGGTAGTACTTGCAAGTGTTCGGGAACATGGGGCTCACAAGCCGGCGGTAGAGCCGCACTGGGACGATCGCCAGGTACCTCAAGCTGGCCCTGCTTTCCCGAGCACCTCGTCCACGCGCTCGCCGAGCCAGTCGAAACCCTGCGCATCGGTCGCCTCGGGCAGGCCCGGACGGACGACGAGCACGTAGTCGCGGCCGCGGGGTAGACGCTCGAGCCGGGCACGCCAGGCCTCGCGGAGACGGCGCTTCATCTTGTTGCGCACGACCGCCGTTCCCACCGAACGCGGCACTGCCAGACCAAGCCGGGGCTCATCGTCTCCGTCCTCCCGCGTGAACCAGTGGAGCACGAGGAAGCGCGTCGAGACGGAGCGGCCCTGGCGATAGACCGCGTCGAAATCTCTGGAGCGCGAGAGACGATTTCGGCGCTGCACGTACGCCCGCGAGCTAGGCAGAGAGACGCTTACGGCCGCGGGCCCGGCGGCGTTTCAGGATCGCTCGGCCGGCGCGCGTCGACATCCGCGCTCTGAAGCCGTGCTTCCGCTTCCGGCGCCGCACATTGGGCTGATAGGTCCGCTTCACGAGGGAGAGAGGAGAAGAAAATCCGCTGCCGCCGACAGCTTGCGGGCCAGTATAGACGAGGCAGGGAGGCTGACCTTATCCACAGCCAAACCGCAACTGTGTCGGTCCGGTTAACGGCTCGGCGTAGCCGTTAACGCTCCGAGAGCGTCGCCTGATCTGACGGAAATCCACAGCTGTGGAGAGAGGTGTGGGAAGCAGCAGAAAGCCCTGCAAATTGCGCTCTTTTCCCGACAGGAAATATCCCCTGAAACGGCATTGAGCAAGCGGCCCAGCGTTGGTATGCTCGCGCTTCCTTTCGAACCACGACAAGGAGCGTGCTCACCGCGTGGAGCGTCCAATCGAGCTGACTGCAGAAGGGGTCTGGCAAGACGTTTCCAGTCGGCTCCGGGGGGCTCTCAACGACACCACGTACCGAACGTGGTTCGCTGAAGTCGCAGCGACCGACATCAAGGACGCCGAGTTCGTGCTCAGCGTCCCAAACGACTTCACGCGCGACTGGATCGAAGGTCACTTCCTCGGCCTGATCGCCGCCGCACAGAGTGACGTCACCGGCCAGCAGCGCGGGGTGCGCCTGGTTGTACGGGAGCAATCCGGTGGAGCTCCACCGCCGGCAGAGCCGGTGAAACGAGCAGGACAAACGGGTTCAGGCCTCAACCCGAAGTACAACTTCGACTCCTTCGTGATCGGGTCTTCGAACCGATTCGCTCATGCCGCGGCTCTAGCGGTGGCCGAGGCTCCGGCGCAGGCCTACAACCCACTCTTCATCTACGGCGGCACGGGGCTCGGCAAGACACATCTGCTGCAAGCGATCGCCCATTACGTGGGTGAACACGCGACTGACCTCACCGTCCGCTACGTCACGAGCGAGACGTTCATGAACGACTTCATCAACTCGCTCCGCGACAAGCGCATCGAGGGATTCAAGCAGCGCTACCGCACGTACGACCTGCTGCTCGTCGACGACGTGCAGTTCTTCGAGCACAAGGAACGGATCCAGGAGGAGTTCTTCCACACGTTCAACTCGCTCTACGAGGGCGGCAGCCAGATCGCGATGTCGAGCGACCGGCCGCCGCGAGATATCGCAACCCTGGAGGAGCGGCTGCGCTCACGGTTCGAGTGGGGCCTGATCACCGACATCCAGCCACCCGACCTGGAGACGCGCATCGCGATCCTGCGTAAGAAGGTGAAGGCGGAGAACATCCACGTACCGGACCCGCAGGTGCTCACCTTCATCGCCAGCCGGATCTCGAGCAACATTCGCGAGCTCGAAGGAGCCCTCACCCGAGTCGTCGCGTTCTCGTCACTGACCGGGCGGCCGATGACCGAGGAGCTCGCGCAACACGTGCTCAAGGACGTCTTTCCCCAGGGCGACCTGCCGCAGGTCTCGATCGAGAGCATCCAGCAGATCATCTCGGAGCGCTTCAACCTCTCACTCGACGAGCTCGTCGGCGACAAACGCTCTCAGAACATCGTCTATCCGCGTCAGGTCGCGATGTACCTCTCGCGCGAGCTGACCGACTCCTCGCTACCGAAGATCGGGAAACAGTTCGGCGGTCGCGACCACACGACGGTCATCCATGCAACCTCGAAGATTGCACGCCTGATCCGCGAGGACCGCTCTGTGTACAACCTGGTGCAAGAACTGACCGCGCGCATCAAACAAGTCAGGTGAATCTGTGGAGCGATTGGAATGGTGAGCGGGACCCTGTTGATACAAGCTGTTCGTCCACCGATCGCGCCCACAGCAAAAACCGCTCTCCGAAGCCGCTCCGGCACATCTTCCCCGTAGTCCACACTCCCTATGACTATGACGAAAGGTTCTTTAAAGAATGATTGAAACAGAAACCGTGGTGGCCTCAGGGGCGATGAAGCTGGCGTGTTCGCGAGACGAGCTGGTCCAGAAGCTCGGGATCGTCGCTCGCGGTATCTCGACGCGAACGGCGGTACAGATCCTCGGCGGGATCTTGCTCGATGCCCAGGGTGGGCAGGTGCAGCTTGCGGCGACGGACATGGAGCTCTCGTTGAGAGCGTCGATTGAAGCGAAGGTCGAAGGTAAAGGCGCTGTTGTCGTACCGGGGCGGCTGCTGGCCGACCTTGCGCGGCTGTTGCCCGACGCCGAGGTTTCGATCGAACAGAAAGCCGACGAAGGCGCGGTGGAGATCACCGCCGGCTCGGCGAGCTATCGGCTGAACATCTACAACGCGGAGGATTTCCCGCGCCTGCTCGACGTCGAGGGCGTAGACCGCCACACCGTCGATCCTGCGGCACTGCTGGACACGATCCAGCGCGTGAGCCGCTCGGCCTCGCGAGACGAGTCGCGGCCAGTGCTGACCGGGATCCTTGTCCGGTTCGAAGGCTCCAAACTCGTCATGGCCGCGACCGACTCGTACCGGCTCTCGGTCAAAGAGACCGCGATCGAGGGCTCGGTACCGGAGCTCGAGGCGATCGTGCCGGCGCGCGCGTTGGGAGAGCTCGCCCGGATCGCTCAAGGTGCAGAGCGCATCGAGCTCGGACTGCACGAGAACCAGGTTGTGTTCGGCATCGACGGCATCTGGCTGACCACGCGCCGCATCGACGGACAATTCCCGAACTACAAGCAGCTGGTGCCAGAGGCCTTTGACCACGAGGTGGCTTTGCCGCGTGACGAGCTCCTCGACGTCGTTCGCCGCGTCTCGGTCCTGGCACAGCGCAACTCGCCGCTTCGTCTCCGCTTCGGTGACGGCGAGCTGGAGATCTCCGCGCGGACCCAGGACGTCGGTGAAGGCCGCGAGTCGCTGCCGGCGCCCTTCACGGGCGAGCCGCTGGAGGTTGGGTTCAACGCAGAGTTTCTGCGTGACGGGATCGAGTCCGTGACCGGTGACTCGGTGCGAATGAAGTTGATCAGCCCGCTGCGGCCGTGCGTGTTGCAAAGCGAAGACGACGGCGATTTTCTGTACCTGATCATGCCAATACGGTTAGCGGGATGAGTGGGCGCTGCGGCTTTGCAACTCGCGGTATAGACGGCCGGCGGGTTAGGGCCTGATCGTCAAGTCCGTCTCGCTCCGCGACTTTCGCTCGTACTCTCGCCTGGATCTGGATCTGGACCGCGGGCTCGTGCTCGTCGTTGGCGCCAACGGAGCCGGGAAGACGAACCTGCTCGAGTCGCTACACGTCGGCACGCAGGGGTTCTCGCCTCGTACGCGCAGCGATACGCGGCTGGTCCGGTTCGGAGCCGAAGCGGCGCGGATCCAGCTCCGAGGTGATCGCGCGGGCCTCGCCCTCGACCTCGTCGTGACTCTCGAGGTCGGTGCGGGAAAGCAGGCGACCGTAAACGGGGCGCGGCTGCGGGCGGCAGAGCAATTGCGTTCGGAGGTTGCGACTCTCGTCTTCACGCCGGATCGCCTCGTGCTCGTGAAGGGTGCACCCGCGGCTCGCCGCGCGTACTTCGACCGCGTGCTCGGCCGGATCGCTCCCGCGCGGGCCGGTCTCTCCGCCGAGTACGGCGCCGCGGTCGGCCAGCGAAACGCTGCGCTGCGGCGCGCCGCCGGGGGCTTTTCCTCGCGAGAGGCAATCGCGCCCTGGACCGAGCGTGTGGCTGAGTTAGGAGCCAAGCTCGTCGACGGAAGGCGCGAGGTCGTCTCGCTGCTTCAACCGCACTTTGCCGAGCGGGCAACCGAGTTGCGGCTCCCCGGCGCGCAGCTCCGCTACGAAGCGGAGCCTGTGAGCGTGGAGCGGCTGGAAGCACAGCTCGAGCGCGACCTCGAGCGCGGGACGACGAGCCTCGGCCCGCACCTCGATGACATCGAGATTTACTCTGCCGAGCGGGACCTGCGCGCTTTCGGGTCTCAGGGCGAACAGCGCGTGACCGTGCTCTCGCTGCTCCTCGCCGAGGCCCAGCTCGTGCGTGAGCAGCGAGGGTTTGCACCGCTGCTCCTGCTCGACGACGTGCTCTCCGAGCTGGATCCCGAACGGCGGGAGATTTTGGCTGAGCGGATTCGCTCCTTCGGCCAGACGCTTGTAACGTCCACCAACCGCCCCGCGCTTCCCGTTGAACCTGACCAGCTGGTCGAGGTCTCGTCGGGAGCGGAGGGGACGAGCATGGTCGCGTAGCGATGGACCGTCTGGGCGATGAGGTGAAGCGAGAGCTCGGTCGCCACGGGCCGGCCGCCGGCATGGCGGAGCTCGTTGCGGTCTGGCCCTCGGCCGTTGGTGAAGCGGTGGCTTGTAACGCCTGGCCAGCCCGGTTCGCCCGCGACGGGACACTGCACGTTGCCACCAGCTCCTCGGCCTGGGCGTTCGAGCTCGGGCACCTGGAGCGGGAGATCGTGCCGAGACTGCGCCAACTGCTCGGCGAGACTGCTCCGGGGCGGCTCCGGTTCGCACCGGGGCGGCTCCCCGAGCTGTCCGCTGAGACGCCGGCGGACCCCCCGCAGCCGCTCCCGGACCCCTCGCCGGAGGTACGTTTGCAGGCGGAGGCGATCGCGGCCGAGATCGAGGACGAAGACCTTCGCAAACTGGTCGCAAAAGCTGCTGCGGCGAGCCTCGCGCGGGCCGCTAACGGCCGCTCGTTTTGCTAGACTTCATTTCGCCCGTAAATGCTCGAATTGCAGGGCTTTTTTAATGACTGAAGCGGCTTATACAGCAAAAGACATCACCGTTCTGGAGGGTCTCGAGCCCGTCCGGCTGCGACCGGGCATGTACATCGGTTCGACGGGCTCCCGCGGGCTGCACCACCTGATCTACGAGGTTGTGGACAACTCGGTCGACGAAGCCCTCGCCGGCCGCAACGAGCGCGTCGAGGTAACCCTCCATCCGGACAACTCGGTCACGGTTCGAGACTGGGGCTCCGGCATCCCCGTCGAAGTGATGAAGGACCAGGGGCTGCCCGCTGTGACGGTTGTGCTGACGAAGCTTCACGCGGGGGGAAAGTTCGGCGGGGACGGGTACAAGGTCTCCGGCGGCCTGCACGGTGTCGGCGTCTCCGTCGTGAACGCGCTCTCGGAGCGCTTCGTGGTCGAGGTACGGCGTGACGGGCAGATCTTCAAGCAGGAGTTCGCCCGTGGTGAGCCGACGACCGGTCTCGAGGTGATCGGCAAGGCTGGCAAGCAGGACACCGGCACCACGATCTCGTTCCTCCCCGATCCCGAGATTTTCGAAGAGATCGAATGGTCGCGCGACACGCTGGTCCAGCGGTTGCGCGAGACCGCGTTCCTGACGGCTGGTCTCCGGATCGCAATTGTCGACGAGCGCGAGGGCGACGAGCGGATCGAGTTCCACTACGACGGCGGGATCCGGGACTTCGTCGCGCACGTGAACGACTCCAAGGACACGGTGCACAAGCACATCGTCTTCCTCGAAGGCCAGGCCAACGGCGACAGCGCCGAGCAGGGCAGCGTCGAGGTCGCGATGCAGTGGAACACCTCGTATGTCGAGTCGGTCTTCTCGTTCGCGAACAACATCAACACGCACGAAGGCGGCGCACATCTCTCCGGCTTCAAATCGGCGCTTACGCGGACACTCAACGACTACGCACGACGCAACAACCTGCTGAAGGAGAAAGAGGACAACCTCGAGGGTGAGGACGTCCGCGAGGGTCTCGCCGCCGTGATCTCCGTGAAGTTGCGCGACCCGCAGTTCGAGGGTCAGACGAAGACGAAGCTGGGCAACCCGTGGGTCGAGGGTCTCGTCCAACGCGCCGTCAACGAGAAGCTACTCCGGTTCCTGGAGGAAAACCCGACCGAGGCCAAGCAGATCATCAATAAGGCCCTGGCGGCACGAAACGCGCGCCAGGCCGCGCGCAAGGCACGTGAGCTGACGCGCCGCAAGAGCGCGCTCGAGTCTGGATCTCTGCCGGGCAAGCTCGCCGACTGCCAGATCAGCGACCCCGAGTCCGCGGAGCTCTTCCTCGTCGAGGGCAATTCGGCCGGCGGCTCGGCGATCGACGCTCGTGATCGCACGTTCCAGGCGATCCTGCCACTGCGCGGGAAGGTGATCAACTCAGAGAAGAACCGGATCAACAAGGTGCTCTCGAACGCCGAGATCCAGTCGATGATCACCGCAATCGGCAGCGGCATCGGTGACGAGTTCGACATCGAGAAGTTGCGCTACTACCGCGTGATCGTGATGACGGATGCCGACGTCGACGGCTCGCACATTCGTACGCTGATCCTCACCTTCCTCTACCGGCAGATGAAGGAGCTCGTCGACCAGGGTCACGTCTACATCGCCGTGCCTCCGCTCTATCGAGTGAAGGTCGGCGGCAAGGAGCAGTACATCGAAAAGGAGTCGCAGTTCGAGGAGCTACTCGTCCGCGAGCGGGTGAAGGACATCGAGGTCTCTGCTCGCGAGGGCAAGGCACAGGCTCTGACGGAGGCGCGGTACTGGCGCTTTGCCCGCGCGCTGAACGAGTTCGAGGGTTGGGCCGGCCGCCTGCGGGCGGACTTCGGGTCGGCGCCGGCGAACTTCGTGATCGGTCATCGCCTCGTCGAGACGGAAACGTCGGTGCTCGGCGACCTGGCGGAATCGCTGAAGGCGATCGCCGACAACGGCCACGAGCTCTCCGTGGTCGAGCAGACGCCTGAGGGCATCCGCGTGAAGATCGTCGAGCGCGAGACGAGCGCTGCCAGCCACGTGACCGTGCCGGCCGAGCTGCTCAGCTCACCGGTCTACGAGAACCTGCGCAGGACCTACGCGCGCCTCGTCGAGATGGTCGGTCCGCCGCCGTATCAGCTCTCGCTCGGCAAGAAGCGCCGCAAGGCGGAATCGTTCGAGGAGCTGCGTGACCTCTCGCTCGAGCTCGCGAAGGAAGGTATCCAGGTCAGCCGCTTCAAGGGGCTTGGCGAGATGAACCCGGAGGAGCTCTGGGAGACGACGATGAGCCCGGCCAACCGGATGCTGATCCGGGTCGACGTCGAGGACGCCGCCGCCGCCGATCAGATGTTCTCGATGCTGATGGGCGACCAGGTCGAGCCGCGCAGGGAGTTCATCGAGCAGAACGCGAAGGACGTCAGATTCCTCGACGTCTGACGAGGGTCGCGTGACCAACGTCGAACCACTAGGCGCGGGCCGGATCGAGCCGCGCGAGCTCGAGCAGGAAATGCGCTCGAGCTTCCTCGACTACGCGATGAGCGTGATCGTCTCGCGCGCGCTGCCGGACGTACGCGACGGCCTCAAGCCGGTGCACCGCCGGGTCCTGTACGCCATGCACGAGGCGGGCCTCCACCCGGGCCGGCCACGGCTCAAGTGCGCCCGCGTGGTCGGTGACGTGATGGGGTCGTACCACCCCCACGGCGACACGGCGATCTACGACACGCTCGTGCGCATGGCGCAGCCGTTCTCGCTGCGCTATCCGCTCGTCGACGGTCAGGGCAACTTCGGGAACATCGACGACTATCCCGCAGCCGCCATGCGCTACTGCCTCGCGCCCGGAACGCGGGTTGCAACACCGCACGGCACGGTCAAGATTGAGGATCTCGTCGGCGCGACTCCGCCGAACACCGAACGCGAGGCAGCCTTCGAGGTGCTCGACCGCCTTGGGCGCCCGGTCCGGGTCTCGAAGGTGTTCCACTCCGGGAAGCACCCGACGCTGCGTCTGCGCACGCGCGAGGGGTTCGAGGTCATCGGCACGCACAACCATCCGGTGCTTTGTCTCGTGGACATGGTTGGCGTACCCCTCCTGCTCTGGAAGTTGCTCGATGAGATCGAGCCCGGGGACCGGGTCCTCATCAACCGGACCGCGCGAGGGGCCGACGACGGAATCGGCGCTGAAGACCGTAACGTCGCGGTTCTTCTCGGTGCATTCGTTGCCGAGGGATGGATCAGTGAGACGCGCGCCGGCTTCAACAATTGCGACAAGGACTACTTCGACGATGTGGTTGCCGCGTACGAGTCAGTGGTTGGCGGTCCGAAGTACGTCTACGAGCGCCGGATCGCTTCCGGAAGCCAGCTCTATGAGCTGGACGTCCAGCGCCTCGACGCGCTTCTCGGAAGCCCGCTGGCCGAGCTTGCCGGTAGCCGCAGTGCCGAGAAGCGCGTTCCGGAGCTCGTGTGGCGGAACACCCTGCCGTTCAAGCGCGATTTCCTCAGGGCGCTCTTCGAAGGTGACGGATCGTCATCGCTCCTTCCACGCAAGTCGATCCAGGTCTCCTACTCGACTCACAGCGAACAGCTCGCGAAAGACGTCCAACTCCTTCTGCTCGAGTTCGGGGTCGTATCGCGCCTGTGCCGGTACGACGAGGGCGAGATCAAGGTCCTGATCTCGAATCGGCGCGACGCGCGGCGGTTCGCCTCGCGGGTCGGGTTCCTCGGCCGGAAGCAGGTGAAGCTCGAACGGGCGCTCGAGGAGATTCCGGGGACGAGCCGCGCGCTCTCGCGCGATTACGCTCCGTTCGTCGCGGACTTCATCCGGGCTGAGACCGATTTGCGGGAGCTTGGGCGGACGAACTTCGACCGCGTTGAGCGATACGAGCGCAGCGGCACGGCGGTGCTGGAGCGGGTTTCCGAGGAGGTACGGACGGTAGTCGAGCCGTTGATGACCGGCGACTACTACTACGCGGAGGTCGAATTCGTGATCGATGCAGGCGTGCAGCCGGTTTACTCCTTGCGCGTCGAGACCGACGACCATTCGTTCCTGACGAACGGGTTCGTCAGCCACAACACCGAATGCCGGCTCATGCGCCTGGCGACGGAGATGCTGCGGGACATCGACGCGGACACGGTCGACTTCGTCCCGAACTACGACGAGTCGCGGCGGGAGCCGAGCGTCCTTCCTTCACGCCTGCCGAACCTCCTGGTCAACGGCTCCTCCGGGATCGCGGTCGGCATGGCGACGAACATTCCCGCGCACAACCTCAGTGAGGTGATCGATGCGCTGACGACGCTGATCGACGAGCCGGACATCGACGTCGAGCGCCTGACGCGCAAGATCAAGGGCCCGGACTTCCCGACCGGCGGGATCATCGTCGGGCGCGAGGGCATCCGGGAGGCTTACCGGTCAGGCCGCGGCCGCGTCGTCATGCGCGCGCGCGCCCACATCGAGGAGCTGCGCGGGGGCAAGACGGCGATCATCGTCAACGAGCTGCCCTTCGGTGTGAAGAAGGGTGGCGACGTCGGCGTGATCAAGAAGATCGCCGATCTTGTCAATGACAAGGTGATCACCGAGATCTCCGACGTCAAGGACCTCTCGGACAAGACCGGCATGCGGATCCAGGTCGAGCTGAAGCGCGAGGCGATCCCGCAGGTCGTCCTGAACAAGCTGTACAAGCACACGCCGCTGCAGACGACCTTCGGCTACAACGCCGTGGCGCTCGTCGACGGGGTCCCGCGAACACTGTCGTTGCGCGACATGCTCGGCCACTACCTCGACTTCCAGCGCGAGGTCGTGACCCGCCGGTTGAAGCACGAGCTGCGCAAGGCCGAGGCGCGCGCGCACGTTCTCCAGGGTTATCTGACCGCGCTCGACAACCTCGACGCCGTGATCGCATTGATCCGGGCAGCCGATGACACCGACGCCGCGCGCGAAGGTCTGATGCGGGAGTTCGATCTCTCCGAGATCCAGGCGCAGGCGATCCTCGACCTCCGGCTTCGCGCACTCACCGCGCTCGAGCGCAAGCGAGTCGAGGACGAGCACCAGGACCTCCAGGAGCGGATCGCGGAGCTGCGCTCGATTCTCGGCGACGAGTCGCGCATCGACGGTCTGATCCGCGAGGAGCTGCTCGAGATCAAGTCGATCTACGGCAAGAACGACGACCGTCGCACCGAGATCGTCGCGGCCGAAGGTGAGCTGGAGCTCGAAGACCTGATCGCGGAAGAGGACATGGTGATCGCGATCACCCGCTCGAACTACATCAAGCGCCTACCGGTGACTACGTATCGGGAGCAGCGCCGCGGCGGCCAGGGCGTGATGGGGATGGACCTGAAGGAAGACGACTACATCGAGCACCTCTTCGTCGCCTCGACGCACGATTACGTCCTCTTCTTCACCAACGTCGGCAAGGTCTACCGGCTGAAGGTGCATGAGCTTCCGCTCGGGTCGCGCCAGTCGAAGGGCCGCGCGATCCAGAACCTGCTCCCGTTCCGCCAGGACGAGCAGGTGCGCGCTGTTGTCCAGACCCGCGACTTCGAGGAGTCGAAGTTCCTCGTCTTCGCGACCAAGAAGGGGATCGTCAAGAAGACCGAGCTGCAGGCATACAACACTCCGCTCAAGGCCGACGGGATCATTGCGATCAAGATGCGCGAGGACGACGAGCTGGTCTCGGTCCGTCATTCGACGGGCGACGACGACATCCTGATGGTCTCCCGCAAGGGTCAGGCGATCCGCTTCAGCGAGGAGCAGGCACGCTCGATGGGTCGTGACACCGGCGGAGTGAAGGGAATGGGCTTGCGCAAGGGCGACGAGGTGATCTCCGGCGACGTGATCTCCGTCAACGAGGGCGACCTCCTGATCGTGACCGAGAACGGCTACGGCAAGCGGACGAAGCTCGCCGACTATCCGCGCAAGGGCCGTGGCGGCCTCGGCGTCAAGACGGTGCAGTTGACCGAGGCAAAGGGGCAGCTCGCTGGAGCGCGCGTTGTTCGGGACGGCTACCAGGTGATGCTGATCTCGACCGGCGGCACGATGATCAAGATGGCCGTCGACGACATCAAACGCTCCGGCCGCTCCACCCAGGGCGTGATCGTGATGCGCTTCAAGAGCGACGACGAGCGAATCACGAGCCTCGCACCGGTGGTGGAGGCGGATGAGAACGGCGACGACGCGGAGCTAATCCCGGATCCGGCCGCGCCTCAGCCCGAGTCTGTCGACGCGTAAGTTTTAAGTCGATCCGTCCCTCGAAAGGGGGAGATTCGACAGGCTTACCCTTTTCAAACTGAACGTCGGTCTGTATACCTTTGAAGTTGGAACGACCGATTCCTCAGTGAAGGGTGACTTTGATGGCGTATTCGAAGAATGTGGACCTGCTCGAGCCGATTGATTTGATCGAGCACCTCGACAAGATCGAGCTCTACCTCGGCCAGGTCTGCCAGATCGCAGGCATCTCGAAGATGCAGCTCGACTACTGGACCAACAAGGCCCAGATCCCCACGAAGGGGAAGAAGCAGCGCATCTATGACATCGAGGCGCTCGAGACCGTGATGCTGATCAAGCAGGCCAAGGACAAGGGCCTGAACCTGGGCGCGGCGATCGACGCAGCCCGGCGCTTCCGTGAGGTGAAGACCGAAGCCTCGCCGGCGTCCTAGGCGCGAGAGCAAACCGTTTCGAAGGCCGCCATTTAAGGCGGCCTTCGTCGTTCAACCGGCGCTTCGCAATGTCTCCGCGGCGGCCTCCGGAGCCACGGAGTTGACGTAGATCCCCGCCCCGAGCTCGATGCCCGCGAAGACCGTTAGCCTCGGCAGGAGCTCGAGATGCCAGTGCGGGCGATCGTGGAGCCACGCGTTCAGCGGCACGGCGCCCTCGACGGCGCGAAGCCTGCGGATTCCTTCGGCGAGGAGGGAGAGCGCGCCGGGCAGCAGGTCGCTCTCGAAGGCGCTCTCCGATGGGTGAGCCAGGGGCGCGACGACCAGCTCGTACGGAAGCCGGCCTCCGTAGGCCGCGAGCAGAACGAGCCCGCCGCACTCGGCGACGACGCGCGAGCCGGCGCGCCGCTCGTTCTCGAGCTGCTCGCACACCGGACAATCGTCTCCTTGCTCGGCGGCCTCGACGCGGACGGCTGGAGGCGGCTCTCGGAGCCAGACGAGTTGCGTGTGCGCATGCGCGAGGCTCGCGCCCGCCTCGCGGCCCTCGTTGAGCAAGGCGTGGACGTAAGGAAAGCCGGCCGCTCGCGCGCTGCGGGCACGAGCGGACCAGGCGGTTGCGACCCCGAAGACCTCGTCTTCGTTCAGCTCAGCGAAGGAGCGGGCGTGGCGTGGCGTCGAGATCGCGACCTCGTGGTGCTCGAAGATCGGATAGAGGTTCGGAACGACGCGCACCGTCCAGCCGGGAGTGTCCGGCACGCGCCCCTCCGGGCCGAGCGCAAACGTCTCGGGTGGCGTTCGATCTTCGCGGCCCTCGCAGAAGGGGCACGAGAGGAGCTCCTCCTCGGTCGGGAGGTCCACGTCGGCGCCGACCGCAGCGCCGGGCCGCTTCGCGCGTTCCGGCGCGATCACGACCCACTGGCGGGTGATCGGATCCTGCCGGAGCTCGGGTGGCGGCGAGGCCCCGCTCAGCTCACGCGCGCGAGTTTACGCCCTTCGCGCCCTCGAGGAACGGCTTGAACAGCTCGATCGGAGCGGGAAAGACGATCGTCGTAGCCTGCGAGGAGCCCAGCTCGAGCAGCGTCTGCAGGTACCGGAGCTGGAGGGCGATCGGGTGATCTTCGATCACGAGGGCGGCATCCTTGAGCCGCTCGGAGGCCTGGAACTCGCCTTCGGCGTTGATCACCTTCGCGCGCCGCTCGCGCTCGGCCTCGGCCTGGCGCGCCATCGCTCGCTGCATCCCCGATGGAATCTCGACGTCCTTGACCTCGACCGTCGAGACCTTGATTCCCCACGGCGACGTGGCCTCGTCGATGATCGTCTGCAGGATCGCGTTGATCTTGTCGCGCTCGGACAGGAGCTCGTCGAGGACGTGCTGGCCGAGCACCGAGCGGAGGGTGGTTTGCGCGATTTGCGACGTCGCCACCATGAAGTTCTCGACCTGGACGATCGCGTTCGCCGGCTCGACGATCCGGAAGTAGCAGACGGCGTTCACCCGCGCCGGCACGTTGTCCTTGGTGATCACCTCCTGCGGCGGGATGTTCAGCGTGATCGTCCGGAGGTCGACCTTGACCATCCGATCGACGATCGGGATCAGGATGAACAGGCCGGGCCCCTTGGGGGGGTCGAGCAACCGGCCGAGGCGAAAGACCACGCCGCGCTCGTACTCGCGCGCGACTTTGATCGCGGAAACGAGGAACAGGATCAGCACGAAGAGGACGGCGGCAACGAGGATGAGGGCGGCGGTCACGAGGGACTCCTTTGCGCGTGGGTGGAGACGATCCTAGGTAACCCCGGCACCTTCGGGCGCTTCGACCGGCTCAACGTCGAGCACGAGGCCGTTGACCGCGTCGACACGGACATGCTCCCCGGGTCGGAGCGGCTCCCCGTCCCGGCGACGCGCCTGCCAGAGCTCGCCTCGCACGAAGACGAGTCCGTCGCGCCGGACCTCTCCGATCGCGCCCGCCATCGTGCCCGCGCCGACCGCGACGGGTTGGCGCCGCACCTCGAGCGCCTTCTTGAGCGCGAAGGCCCAGGCCGCTCCGAGGACGAGTGCAACGCTGAGCAGCAGCGGGAGATTCGGCCTGTACGTCGTCGGTGCGTTTCGGAACAGCATGGCCATCCCGATGCCGAGGCTGATCAGACCCGAGATCGCGAGCGTGCCGTGACTGACGAAGTGCGCCTCGAGCACGAGTAGGCCGATTCCGAGCAGCACCAGCGCGAGGCCGGCCCAGCTGACCGGCAGGATCGAGAAGCCGAACAGCGCGGTCAGCAGGGAGACGCCGCCCAGAGCGCCGGGAAGGACGACACCGGGGTGGAAGACCTCGTAGCCGATGCCCGCAATTCCCGCGAGGAAAAGCAGGGGGATCAGGTTCGGGTCGATCAGCGTGTTCAGCAGCCGCGTGAGGAAGCCTGGATGCACTTCGTCGATCCGGGCGCCGGCAAGCTGGAGCTTGTAGTGGTTGGGCTTCGTCACCCAACCGTCGACCTTGCGCAACAGCGTCGGCAGGTCGCCGGCCTTTACGTCGATCACGTGCCGGGCCAGGGCCTCGTCTGCGGTGAGGTTCGAGGCCTTGCGCACGGCGTCGTCCGCCCATTGCACATTGCGGCCGTGCTCCTTTGCAAGCGATCGGAGCTTCGCTGCGAAGTGGTTGATCGTCTTGCGCCGCAGGTCGGAGTTCAGGTTGCCGCCGTTCGAGTTGATCGGCGTGGACGATCCGATGTTCGTCCCCGGCGCCATGGCGAGCAGGTCGGCGGCCTGGGCGACGAAGACTCCGGCCGACGCGGCGCCTGCTCCCTTGGGTGCGACGAAGACGATCACGGGGATCTTCGAAGCAAGCTCCTTCTCGTAGATCTTCTCCATCGAGCTCGAGAGTCCACCGGGCGTGTCGAGCAGGATCACGACCGCGTCGTAGTTGTCCGTTTGCGCGCGGTCGATCTGGTGGTTCACGTAGTCCTGCGTGATCGGGTTGATCTCGAGCGCGAAGTGAACGGCCAGGACCCGCGGCTTCTCCGCGCCCAGGGCCGGCGCCGAGAATGCGAGAGCCACGCCGAGCGAGGCGAAAAACGCTCGCAGGAGCAGCCATTTCACGATGTAAAGAATCTAGCAGTGCGAGCCCTGTTTCCTTGCGGAGGGGGACTGCTTTTGCTTCCCTCGAGTGGGGTCGCTGGCTCGTGAGACCACTCGTAGCCGCATTCGTCCTTGGCTTGGCTCTGCCGGGAACGGCATGGGCTGCAAAGCCTGCGCTGCTGATGCGAGACCTTTCGGTGCTCGGCGGCCAAGGCGCCGCTTCGGTCGAGCGCTTCGACCTCGTGGGCTTCCACTGGCGCGGCTCGGGTGACGTTCGCTTTCGAACGCGTGGGCTCAATGGTCACTGGAGCCGGTGGCAGACGGCTGCCGCCGAAGAGGACGACCAGCCTGACCTTGGGAGCAGGGAGGCGCGAAGCCGTGGCTGGCGCCTCGGTAGTCCCGTCTGGACGGGTGGTTCGAAAGCGCTGCAGTACCGCGTCTCCGGACGGGTTGCGCGTTTGCGTGCCTACCTCGTGCGCTCGAGCGGTGCGAGCCGGCCCATTCGGCCTTCCGCGGCCGAGGAGCCCGAGATCATTACGCGGCCCGAGTGGCGCGCCGACGAGCGAATCCGGCGCGCGGCGCCCTGGTACGCGCCTGCAGTGCGCTACGCGGTCGTCCATCACACGGCCGGCTCGAACTCGTATAGCGCGTCCCAGTCAGCCGCGATCGTGCGGGCGATCGAGGTCTACCACGTGCGCGCGAACGGCTGGAACGACATCGGCTACAACTTCCTCGTCGACCGCTACGGCCAGGTCTTCGAGGGCCGCTACGGGGGCACGGAGCGGGCCGTCGTCGGCGCTCACGCGCAGGGGTTCAACTACGGGTCGGTCGGGGTGGCGCTGATCGGCAGCTATGGCTCCACGCGGATCACGGCGGCGGCGCGGCGCTCGCTCGTGAGCCTGCTGGCCTGGCGGCTCGACCTCGAGCACGTCGACCCGGTCTCGACGGTGACTGCGGTGTCCAGCGGGAACCCGCGCTACCCGCGCGGGAGGACGGTCCGCATGCGCGCCGTCTCGGGTCATCGTGACGCCTATCCGACGGATTGTCCGGGCGGGAGCCTGTATGCGCAGCTGCCTGCGATCGCGCGCGAGGTCGCGTCGACCGGCCTGCCGAAGATCTACTCGCCCGTTGTCACAGGCAAGCTCGGCGAGACGCTGCGCTTCCGCGCGCGGATCTCGACGGCGATGCCGTGGACCGTCACCCTGACCGATCCGGACGGTGTAGTCGTCGCCACGGGCTCCGGTTCAGGTTCGGCGATCGACTGGAGCTGGAATGCCAGCGCCGCGGGCGGCCGCTACGCCTACTCGATCGACGCCGGACCGGATGCGCGCCCGGTGACCGGCTCCCTCGGGGGGCCCGTCGCCCAGTTGAGGATCGACAAGCTCGAGATCTCGCCGAGGATCGTCACGCCCAACGGCGACCGCCGAGGCGACACGGCGCGCGTCAGCTACCGCCTGGGTGCGCCGGCCACGGTGACCGCCTCGCTCGAGGATCTTGCGGGTAACACGATCGGCGTGCTCTTCAGCGGGGCGCGGAAGGCGGGCGCACGGTCGTTCGTCTGGAAAGACGTCGGCCTGCCGGACGGGCGCTACCGGATCGTCGTCAGTGCAACAGGGGCCGGCGGCAAGGAGGTCTCGACCGGCCGCGCCTTCTTCGTCGACCGCACGCTGCAGGGGGTGACTAATGCGCTGAACGCGATCTCGCCGAATCGAGACGGCCGGTTCGACGCGACCACGATCTCTTTCCAGCTCAACTCCGCAGCCACGGTGACGGTCGAGCTCCGGCGCGCCGGAAAGGCCGTGGCCTCGATCTTCGGCGAGGCGCTCGGTCCGGGAAGTGTGAAAGTGCCCTGGAACGGAACGTCCGGGGGGAAGGTCGTGCCGGACGGGCGGTATGACGTCTTCGTGCGAGCAGTCGATGCTGTGACGACGGTGGCGCAGAAGGTGACCGTCCTCGTGGACACGACGGCGCCGAAAATCCGGCTCGTCTCGCGGCCGAAGCTGCTCTTCCGGTCCAGCGAGCCGGCGCTCATCGTGGCGCGGGTCTCCGGCCGAACAATCACGAAGCATGTCGGACGCGGTCTCTTCCGGCTCCCGGGCCGCGGCGCCCGCCACCTGTCGCTGGTCGCCACGGACGCGGTGGGCAACCGGAGCCGGCTCAGGGCCTAGTAGAGGAGGGTCTGGCGCAAAACAGACTGTGCCGCCAGGCGAGCGGTTTTCCGCCAGACCCTCCTACTAGGCCGCGCACTAGACTGCCCGGGGTCGTGCAACCTCCCCTGCGGAAGCGCCGTCAGATCAGGCAGACCCCGCGGTCCGACGGGCCGCTCGTCTACCAGAAGCTCAGTGATCCGATCCTGGTCAAACGCGCGAAGGACGGCGATCGCCGCGCTCTCGAGACGCTCTGCGAGCGGCATGCGCCCCGCGTCGAGCGCCTCGCACACCGCGTGCTCGCCGATCCCGAGGACGCCCGCGACGCCGCGCAGGAGTCGCTCGCGAAGCTGTGTGTGCGCCTCGAGCAGTACCGCGGCGACGCGCAGTTCTCGACCTGGCTCCACCGGCTGGTCGTCAACACCTGCCATGACGTCGCGGTGCGCCAGCGTCTCCGGCGCCACGAGCCGCTCGAAGCCGACGACCGCGTGTCGCCCGATGCCGGCCCGGCCGAAGTCGCAGCTCTCGGTGAGTTGCGCCGGGAGCTCGGCCATGAGCTCGCGGGCATTTCTCGCCGGCAGGCGGAGGTCGTCGTGCTGAAGGACGCGCTCGACTTTTCCTTCGCGGAGATCGCCGCGGCGGCGCGCATCCCGGTGGGGACGGCGAAGTGCTACGCACATCGCGCGCGAGCAGGGTTGAGGGCACGGCTTCGCAAAGACGTGGCGTGAACGTCACGCTCCCGCTCGACCGCGCCGGGATCGAGGCGATCCTGCCCCATCGCGATCCCTTCCTGATGATCGACGAGGTGCTCGAGCTCGAGCCGGGTAGCCGCGTGGTCGCGCGTAAGCACGTGCGCGAGGACGAGTGGTACCTGCGCGGCCACTTTCCGGGCCGGCCGGTGATGCCCGGTGTGCTGATCGTCGAGGCGATGGCCCAGACGGGCGCGGTCGCCGTGCTCTCCGAGGAGGAAAACCGCGGGCGGATCGCACTCTTCGCCGGCATCGACGACGTGCGTTTCAAGCGCATCGTGGAACCGGGCGAGACGCTCGAGCTCGAGTGCGAGCTCGAGGTCGTACGCGGCCCGATCGGGCGCGGCAGGGCCAAGGCGCGGGTGGGCGAGGAGCTCGCGGCGCGCGGAACGCTGACCTTTGTCGTCGAGCGCTCGTGATCGGCTCCGCGAACGGGAGGCCGATCTCGATCACGGGAATCGGTGCCTTCGCGCCTGAGCGCGTGATGTCGAACGACGAGCTGGCCAAGATGGTCGACACCTCCGACGAGTGGATCGTCGAGCGAACCGGGATTCGCGAGCGCCGGGTCGCGGCGCCCGAGGAGGCGATGTCGGACCTATCTCTTCCGGCTGCGAGACAGGCGCTCGAGCGCGCCGGGGTGGACGCGGCCGACGTCGACCTGATCATCGTCGCCACCGTCACGCCAGACATGGCGTTTCCGGCCACCGCCGCGATCCTGGCCGACCAGCTCGGGTCCTCGGACGCGGGTGCCTACGACCTCTCGGCAGGGTGCACCGGCTTCATGTACGCGCTCGCCCAGGGCTACGGGATGGTCGCTGCCGGTCTCGCGAAGAACGCGCTCGTCGTCGGGGGCGATGTTCTCTCGAAGATCGTCGACTGGACCGACCGTCGCACCTGTGTGCTCTTCGGCGACGGCGCCGGTGCGGTCGTGCTCCAGCACGTCGATCGTGAGGGCTTTCTCGGCTTCGAGCTCGGGGCCGACGGGTCGGGAGGCCCGCAGCTCTACATCCCCGGAGGCGGCTCACGTTTGCCGGCCAGCGCGGAGTCGGTCGCAGAGCGGCAGCATTTCGCGAAGATGAACGGAGCGGAGGTATTCAAGTTCGCCACGAGGGTATTGGTCTCGTCGGCAGAGAAGGTGCTGTCCGAATGTGGCCGAACGGTGGACGATGTCGACGTCTACATTCCGCACCAGGCCAATATCCGCATCATCGACCATGCAGCGAGGAAGCTCGGGATCCCCAAGGAGAAGATCGTGGTGAACGTCGATCGCTACGGCAACACTTCGTCGGGTTCGATTCCGCTTGCGCTGGCTGACGCAGAGGCGGAGGGACGCCTTGCAGATGGAGCACTCGTGCTGATGACAGGAATGGGAGCGGGCCTCACGTGGGGCTCCGGTTTGATCGAATGGCACTCGAATGGAGGACGAAATGACTGACGGGCCCGGCAAGATCGCGTTCTGCTTCCCCGGCCAGGGCTCGCTCGAGAGCGGCATGGGTCGAGAAATCGCCGAGGCGTTCCCCGAGGCGATGGCCGTGTTGGAGGCCGGAAGCGAAGTAGCCGGCCTCGATCTCGTGCGTCTTTGCTTCGAAGCCCCCGAGGAGGAGCTCGTCGAGACCGAGGTTCAGCAGCCGGCGCTCGTCGCCACGAGCCTGGCTGTGCTGGCCGCGCTCAAGTCGCGAGGAATCAAGCCCGACTATGTCGTCGGCCACTCGGTCGGCGAGATTGCGGCACTGGCGGCCGCGGAGGCGATCACCAACGAGGACGCGATCGCCGTCGTGCGGGAGCGCGGCCTCGCCATGGCGGAAGCTGCGAGGGAGCGCCCCGGCTCGATGGCCGCGATCCTCGGTCTTGACGACCCGATTGTGGAGCAGCTGTGCCGACGGATCCTCGGTGTGTGGCCGGCGAACTACAACTGCCCTGGGCAGGTCGTGGTCTCGGGTGAGAATCCGGCCGTGGACGAGTGCTGCGAGCGCGCGGCGGAAGAAGGGGCGCGCCGGACCGTGAAGCTGAGGGTCTCGGGTGCGTTCCACAGTCCGCTCGTCGCGCGCGCCGCAGAGCGTCTGCGCCCGGCTGTGGAGCGGATCAAATACCACGACCCCACCGCGCCGTTCATGTCGACCGTGACCGCGAGGATCGAGCCGGCTCACAAGATGGCCGGGCTGCTCGTCGACCAGCTGACGGCGCCGGTCAAGTTCACTCAGGCGGCGAGCGAGCTCGTGCGCGAAGGCGTGAAGACGTTCGTCGAAGTCGGGCCCGGCAACGTGCTTTCAGGCCTCGTCAAGCGGATCGACCGCAGCGTCAAGGCGATTCCGGTCAACGATCTCTCCGGTCTGAAGAAGGTCGAAGACGACCTAGCTATCACGTAAGTGGCCGACTTCTGCTCCCTGGAGGGGAAAACGGCGCTGGTCACTGGGGGCTCGAGGGGGATCGGCAAGGCAATCGCACTGGAGCTCGGCCGGGCGGGAGCAACGGTGGTCGTCGGCTACCACTCGGGCGGCGAAGAGGCGCAGGCGGTCGCGGCCGAGTGCGGCGGCCGCGCCGTTCAGGCGGACGTCTCCAAGCCAGACGAGGCCGCACGCCTGGTCGAGGATGCTGGGGAGCTGGACGTGCTCGTGAACAACGCCGGCCTGACGCGCGACGGCCTCATCGCACGCATGCCTGACGAGGACTGGCGCGACGTGATCGAGACGAACCTTTCATCGGTCTTCTACACCTGCCGGGCCGTGGCGCGGCCGATGATGAAGCGCCGCTCGGGCGCGATCGTGAACGTCTCCAGCATCGTGGGGCTGCACGGCAATCCCGGCCAGACGAACTACTCGGCGTCGAAGGCGGGCGTGATCGGCTTTACGAAAGCGCTCGCCCGCGAGCTCGGCAGCCGCGGTGTGCGCGCCAACGTCGTCGCGCCGGGCTACGTCAAGACCCGTCTCACCGACGAGATCTCGGAGGAGATGCGCGAGCTGATGTTCAAGAACACGCCCCTGGGCCGGCTCGGCGATCCGGAGGACGTGGCCGGGGCAGTACGCTTCCTCTGCTCCGACGAAGCTGCGTTCATCACGGGGGAGGTGCTGCTCGTCGACGGCGGGCTGGGAATGTGAGTACTGCGAGCCTGAACGGCCGCCGACGCGTCGTCATCACCGGTCTCGGGATGGTGTCGCCGCTCGGCAACGACGTCGACTCGTCCTGGGACGGTCTCGTCACCGGCAAGTCGGGTGCGGCCGAGATCACGGCGTTCGACCACACGGACTACGGCGTCCATTTCGCGTGCGAGCTGAAAGAGTTCGATCCGACCGTCTGGGTCGACCGTAAGGCGGCCCGGCGCATGGACCGGTTCGCCCAGATGATCCTTGCGGCCGCCCGCCAGGCCGAGCAGGACTCCGGCGTCGACGTTGCGAAGAACACCGAGCGCGCCGGGGCCTCGATCGCGACCGGAATCGGCGGCTTGAAGTCCTTCCAGGACTGCTACGACGTGCTCAAGGAGCGCGGCCCCGACCGGGTGAGCCCGTTCTCGATTCCCTCGATCATCCCCAACATGGGTGCCGGGTGGGTCTCGATCGAGCTGGGCACGCAGGGGCCGCTGATGTCGGCGTGCACGGCCTGCGCGGCCTCGAACATGGCGATCGGCGACGCGCTGGACGCGATCCGGATCGGTCGCGCCGACGTGATGTTCGCGGGCGGCACCGAGGCGCCGATCACGCCCGTCGGGATCGCCGGCTTCGACTCGATGCGGGCGCTCTCGCGGCGCAACGACGATCCCGAGCGTGCCTCGCGGCCGTTCGACGGGGAGCGCGACGGGCTCGTGATGGGTGAGGCTGCGGCGGTGATGGTGCTCGAGGAGCTCGAGCATGCGCAGGCGCGCGGTGCCAAGGTCTACGGGGAGCTGATGGGCTACGGCGTCTCGTCGGACGCGGCGCACATGACCGAGCCGGACCCGACCGGTGAGAATCCGGCCCGGGCGATGCGCATGGCGCTCGTGGACGCCGGCGTGGACCCGAGCGAGGTCGGCTACGTCAACGCGCATGCAACCTCCACGCCTCTCGGCGACGCCAGCGAGACCAAGGTGATCAAGAAGGCGCTCGGCGAGGAGAACGCGTCGAAAGTGGGCGTCTCGTCGACGAAGGGCGCCACCGGTCATTGCTTCGGAGCGGCCGGAGCGGTCGAGGCGATCTTCACCGTGCTTGCCGTCGAGCGCGGTTTGCTGCCTCCGACGATCAACTACGAGTCGCCCGATCCCGAGTGCGACCTCGACTACATCCCGAACGAGGCGCGTGAGGCCGAGCTCGAGGTGGGCGTGTCGAACTCGTTCGGCTTCGGCGGCCACAACGCGTGCCTCGTGGTACGCAAATTCGCGAGCGAGCCGCCGGCGACACGAAGGTAGTCTCGGGCACATGCCTCTGCCCGAGGGCTACACGGTCCGGCGCGCGGACGCCGGCGACGCCGCGGAGGTCGCAGCGGTGATGACCGCCGCCGACGACGTGGCGGAGGACGTCCGCGCTCCGGACGTCGAGCGCGAGTGGCGGTCTCTAGATCTCGAGCACGACGTCTGGGTCGTGGAGTCCCCCGTCGGCCGCGTGGCTGCCTATCTCGAGTCGTTGCAGCGGGGCGAAGACCGGCTCGCGGCCGAGGGGTACGTCCATCCCGAGCACACCGGCCGCGGGCTCGGCGGGCACCTGCTCGAGCTCAGCGAGGCTCGCGGCAAGGAGTTGCTGGACGGGTCAGGACGGGTCACGAACGCGATCATCGACTCGAACCGCGCTGCGACCGAGCTGTTCGAGTCGCGGGGCTACCGCTCGACGCGGCACTTCTTTCGCATGGCGATCGACCTCGAGGAAGAGCCTCCTCCGGCTCACTGGCCGGAGGGTCTCGAGCCACGACCGTTCGATCGGGCTCACGCCGAGGCGTTCCACGCTGCGAACGAGGACGCCTTCGCCGAGGAGTTCGGGCACGTGCCCGAGACGTTCGAGGAGTGGCGAGACCGCCGGTTGGACGCACCCCGGGTCGACACGAGCCAGTGGCTCGGCGTCTGGGATGCCGACGAGCTTGCCGCGACCCTGATCTGCGACGCCAAGAGGTTCGAGATGGGCTGGGTGGGCTCGGTCGGAGTTCGAACGCCGTGGCGCCGTCGGGGGCTCGGTCTGGCGCTGCTCAACCACGCGTTCGGTGAGTTTTGGCAGCGCGGTGAGCGGCGGATCGGATTGGGCGTCGATGCCGAGAACCCAACGGGAGCGGCACGTCTCTACGAGCGGGCCGGCATGAGGGCCCTGTTCGACGCCGTGCTCTACGAGAAGGAGCTCGCGTGACCGAGTTCCCGGCCGGTTACACGCTGCGGGAGCTGACCGAGGCGGACGCTCATGCTGCAGCCGAGCTACTGAATGCCGCGGGTGAGGTCGACGGCTCGCCGCGGGCGTTGACGGCCGCGGACGTCGACGAGGTGCTCCGCCTGCTGACCGCGCGTGTGGTCGAGGGGCCAGAAGGCGAGCTCGCCGGGTACTTCGACATCTTCATCGAGCCCGAACGCGGCTTCCTGGATACCGCGGTTCATCCGAACGCCCGCGGCCGCGGGGTCGGCACGGCGATGCTTCAGGCGGCGGAATCGCTCGCGCGCAAGCGGCTCGAGCATGACGACGGCGCGCTACTCCGGAGCGCGATCGCCGGGAAGAACGAGGGCGGGCGGAAGCTCCACGAGGCGCAGGGGTACTCGTACGTCCGAAGCTTCTTCCGCATGGAGGCGGAGCTCGACTCACGTCCCGACGAGCCGGAGTGGCCCGAGGGCCTCGCCGTACGTCAGTTTCAGCCTGGCGACGAGCGGCTGCTCTACGACTGTCTGAGAGATGCCTTTCTCGATCACTGGGAAGGCGATCGACAGCTTCCATTCGAGCGGTGGAGCAAGTTCGAGTTCGACGAGATCACCTTCAGGCCGGCCGCGACCTTCATCGTCTTCGACCACGACGAGCCGACCGCTGGGGTGTTGTCTGCGCACAGGTTCGGGATGGGGTGGATCGGCAGCCTCGGCGTGCGCCGCGCGTGGCGCAAGCAAGGCCTCGGGCTCGGGCTGCTCCGGCGCGCCTTCGGTGTTCTCTACGACGAGGGCGAGCGCAAGGTGGGCCTCGGCGTCGATGCCGAGAACACGACGGGGGCAACGCGCCTCTACGAGCGGGCCGGGATGCACGTGGCGGCGCGGTTCGACACGTTCCAGAAGCAGGTGACCGAGCGATGAGCAAGCTACGGGCCAAGTGCCCGGACTGCAAGACCTACACGGCTGTTGCGCTTGGTCCCTGCTACGAGTGCCATACCTGCGGACGCGAGTTCAACGCGGGACTCGTCCGGGTTCCGCGGGCCTGGGGAGCGGATGGCGACGCAATGGCCGAGGCCGCCCGCTTGCCTTTTCCCTACCCGGAGACCGCGGTGGTCGACGAGGGCACGCTCGGCGAGCAGTCCTTAGTGCTCGCGACTGAGCTGCCCGATCGTCCGCTTGTCGTGGGCGGCTGCTGCTGCGCGCACATCGGTGCTGTGGAGGCGCTCGCCGCTCGGCACGGGCGAATCGCGGTCGTCTGGCTCGATGCTCACGGTGATCTCAACACCCCCGCGACCTCGCAGTCGGGGAACCTCTGGGGCATGCCGTTGCGCATGGTGATCGACGGAGGCACAGTCGACGCGCAGGATGTGGCGCTCGTCGGTGCGCGCAACCTGGATCCGCCGGAGCTCGAGTTCATCGAGCAGAGCGGCCTGCACAACGGGGAAGACGCAGTAGAGCGGGCCGTCGATGAAGTCTCCGGGACGTACGTCGCCTTCGACGTCGATGTTCTGGCGCCCGGTGAGCTCTCGATGCACATGGAGGAACCGGGCGGCCCGTCGCTTGCCGAGATCGAGCAGGTGTTGGCCCTGGTCCGCGAGCGGTCGCTCGTGCTCGGGGTGGGGTTGAGCGGCATGTCGCCGGATCCGGCGAACGTCGAGCCGTTGGCCCGCTCCCTGGCTGCGCTGGGCCTTTAGCCCTTGCCGTGCCGGGCCGGTGGGGGAACCTCCCGGTTCCCCCACACCCCCTCCACTGGTCCGCTTCGCGGACAGGCGCTCCGCGCCGGCCGAGCAACCGGCCGGCGCTACGCGCCCGTCTAAACTCAAGACTTCATGGCCGCCCGCATCGACGTCTCGATCGAGCACAAGCACGCGCCGCCGACCGAGCAGAAACGTCACCCGAACACCTGCCCCTCGTGTGGCTCCCATTACCGGGACGACGAGCTCGAGCAGAATCTGGGTGTCTGTCCCCAGTGTGGGCATCACTTCCCGCTGCGGGCCCGGACACGGATCGCGCAGCTGGCCGACGAGGGGAGCTTCGTCGAGGAGGCGGGCGACCTCCGCTCCGACGATCCGCTCGACTTCTTCGACCTGCGGCCCTACACGGAGCGCCTGGCCGAGGCCGAGGTGAACACGGGCCTGGGCGAGGCGGTGGTGATCGGCCGCGCGACGCTGGAACAGCATCCGATCGAGCTCTCCGTGATGGACTTCTCGTTCATGGGGGGCTCGATGGGACGCGTCGTCGGCGAGAAGTTCGCGCGAGCGTGCGAGAGCGCAGCCGAGCGTGGGGTGCCGCTCGTGTCCGTCACCGCGTCAGGCGGTGCGCGGATGCAGGAGGGAATCCTCTCGCTGATGCAGCTGCCGAAGACCGTTTGCGCCGTGGCCGACCTGCACGACGCGGGCGGCGTGATCTTCACGGTGATGGCTCACCCGACGACGGCGGGCGTGCTGGCGAGCTTTGCGAGCCTCGGTGACGTGACGGTGGCGGAGCCGGGTGCACTCCTTTCGTTCACCGGCCCGCGAGTGGTCCAGCAGACGACGCGGGAAAAGCTTCCCGACGATTTCGGGCTCGCGGAGGCGAACTATCGCTTCGGCCATGTCGACGCCATCGTCAAGCGTCCCGAGCTCCGCGGCTACCTCGCCCGGCTGCTTCGGCTGTTCGAGGGCCGCAATGGCGCGTGACGAGGAGGTGCTCCAGCTTCGTGACCGGCTGAGCCGGCTGCGCAGCCTGCCGCTGCTCCGGGGCGCGCGGCTCTCCGGCGAGCTCGAGCGGCTCCAGCGCCAGCTCGAGCGGATCGTCGCCGAGCCGACGGACGAGGAGATCTGGCGCTCCGTCGAGCTGGCGCGACACCCGGATCGCCCGTACACGCTGGACTACGTCGAGCGTTTCGTCGACGACTGGGTCGAGCTGCACGGCGACCGGGGGCGCGCAGACGACGAGGCTGTCGTCGCAGGCCTGGGCCGCTGCGGGGGCCGGACGATCGCGTTGATCGGCCACCAGAAGGGTCGCGACATCCAGGAGCGGACGAGGCGCAACTTCGGCATGGCCTACCCGGAGGGGTACCGGAAGGCGATGCGCACGATGGAGCTCGCCGAGCGGCACGGTTTTCCGCTGATCACGCTCGTCGATACGCCGGGCGCCTATCCGGGCGTGGCCGCCGAGCAGCACGGGCAGGGCGGTGCCATCGCCCGTTCGCAGTCGTTGATGGCTCGGCTCACGGTTCCGATCGTCTCCTGCATCATCGGCGAAGGCGGTTCCGGTGGGGCGATCGCAATTGCGCTGGCCGATCGGGTGCTCATGCAGCAGAACGCGATCTACTCGGTCATCTCGCCCGAGGGCTGCGCGGCGATCCTCTGGCGCGACGCAGCCGAGGCTCGCAAAGCGGCGGCGGCTTTCAAGCCGGACGCGTTGCACTGTCTCGAGCTCGGCGTGATCGACGCCGTCGTCCCCGAGCCTCCGGACGGCGCTCACACGGACGTCGACGCAGCGGCGCGACTGCTCGAGGACTCGCTGGGAGAGGCGCTGGACGAGCTGGACGGGATTCCTGGGGACGAACTGCGGCGCCGGCGGCGCGCGAGATTCCGTGCAATGGGCGCTCTTCAGGAGCCGTCGCTCACGCAAAGCGGCGCGTAATCCACACTTTCCACAGCGTTTTTCCCCCACTTAGAAGAGCATCGAGGCCGGTTTTCACCGGCCCCGAGCCTGAACCCCCCATTCGAGTGAGAGAAGCCTTGCAAAGGGTATGAACGTTCTTTCGAACGCTGAAACGTGGTGTTCGCCACGGGAGCCCGGGTAGAACGGCTGGGATGGCCAAGCAGGCGCTCAAGGAGTACAGGAAGAAGCGGGACCCCAAGCAGACGCCGGAGCCCTTCGATGCGAAGGAGAAACCACGCCGGAGGCAGGCGAAGGATTCGATCTTCGTCATTCAGCGCCACGACGCCCGGCGGCTGCACTACGACTTCCGCCTCGAGCGCAACGGCGCGCTCGCCAGTTGGGCGGTACCGAAGGGCGTCCCGCTCGAACCGGGCCAGCGCGTGCTGGCCGTTCACGTGGAGGATCACCCGCTGGAATACGCGACCTTCGAGGGCGAGATCCCGGCCGGGCAGTACGGCGCCGGCCAGGTCGAGATCTGGGACGAGGGCACCTACGAGCTCGTCGAGGAGAAGAAGGACGGCGGTCTGACGGTCCGTCTGCACGGGAAGCGCCTCGAAGGCACGTGGACGCTCGTACCGGCGCACCTGGACGGTGACCCGAAGAACTGGCTCCTGCTCAAGAAGCGGGACGAAGCAGCCGCATCGCCAGGTAAGTGCATCGACTACAAGCCGATGCTCGCCACCCTCGCGGACGAGATTCCGCGCGGCCCGGGTTGGATCTTCGAGGTCAAGTGGGACGGCTACCGGGCCATCGCTCGTGTGTCGGGTGGCGAGGCGACTCTGACCAGCCGGAACGGGAACGACCTCACGAAGCGCTTCCCCACCGTGGCGAAGGAGGTCGCCAAGGCGGTCAAGACCCCGGACTGCATGCTCGACGGCGAGGTCTGCGCGCTCGACGAGGACGGTCGCGCGACCTTCTCCGCGATGCAGCGGGCCCGGCCCGGCACGCAGTACATCTACGTTGTCTTCGACCTGCTCGAGTTGGACGGCGAGCCGCTCGTCGATCTCTCGCTGCTCGAGCGGCGGAAGCGGCTCGAAGCGCTCCTCGACCGGCGGAACAAGACCGTGCAGCTGTCGGAGGCCTTCGAGGACGGCGAGGCACTCTTCCGCGCCGCCCAGCGGCAGAAGTTCGAAGGCATCGTCGCGAAGCGCGCCGATGCTCGGTACGCGGTCGGCAAGCGGACGCGCGACTGGCTCAAGATCAAGACGAAGGACCGCCAGGAATTCATCGTGGTCGGCTACACGAAGGGTCAAGGCCAGCGGGCGGGCACGCTGGGCTCGCTGGTGCTCGCGGTCCGGCGGGGCGGCGAGCTCGCGTACGTCGGCAACGTCGGCACGGGGTTCACCGAGGAAGAGATCAAGCGGCTGCTGGAGAAGTTGAAGCCGCTCGAACGCAAGGACTCGCCGTTCAAGGTCGTTCCGAAAATGCCCAAGATCCGGAAGGGCGACGTCGTCTGGGTCGAGCCGAAGCTCGTCGTCGAGGTCGAGTTCGTCGAGTGGACGCACGACGGTCACCTGCGCGCTCCGTCGTACCAGGGACTGCGCGAGGACAAGTCCCCCGAGGACGTTCGTCGTGAGGAGCCGCTCGAGACCGAAATTCGAAAGGGCAAGCGCGTCCTGCGGCTCTCGAACCTCGACAAGCTCTTCTGGTCGGAGGAGGGGATCACGAAGGGCGACCTGATCTCGTACTACCGCGCGGTCGCGGACGTCCTCGTGCCTCACCTGAAGAATCGGCCGTTCACCATGCGCCGCTTCCCGGACGGGTGGCAGGGCAAGTCTTTCTTCCAGAAGGACAAGCCGAAGGGGATGCCGGACTGGATCCCGACGGTGCGAATCCAGGTCTCGACCCGCGAGCGTCCGCCGAAGAAGCGCTGGATCGAAGCGCCGCTCGTGAACGACGAGCTTGCGCTCTTGTGGATGGTGAACATGGGCTGTATCGACATGAACGCGTGGTATTCCCGCGTGGACAAGCTTGACCGCCCAGACTTCGTGCTCTTCGACCTTGATCCGTCGCCCGACGTGGGCTTCAGGGAGACCGTGCAGGTCGCTTTGCTCGTGAGGCAGGCGCTCGATGCGCTGGGGTTGGAGTCGTTCGCGAAGACGTCGAGCGCGGAGGGGATGCACGTGCTCGTGCCGATCGAGCGGCGGCACACGTACGAGGACACGCGGCGCTTCGCGGAGATCGTCGCGGGTGCGATTGCGCGGTCCCACCCCAAGCTGGCGACGACGGAGTGGTCGAAGGCCAGGCGGCGCGGTGTTCTGATCGACTCGAACCAGAACGGCGAGGGCAAGACGATCGCCTCTGCCTATTCGGTCCGGCCGCGCGCAGGAGCGCCGGTCTCGACGCCGCTGCGCTGGAGCGAGGTGAACGAGGAGCTCGACCCGCTGACGTTCACGATGGACGTCGTGCTGGAGCGCGTGCGCAAGCACGGTGATCTCTTCGAAGGCGTGCTGAAGACCAAGCAGCGCCTGAACGATGCGCTTCGCAGCCTTCGCTAGCGCGGACCTGGCCGGGGTCTGACCCCGTACAGGTCCGAAATGGCCATCTGGACGCCTGCGCCTCGATGCGCGATCCTCGAGCGGTGATGCGCACCGCAACGGTTGCGATCGCTCTGACGTTCCTGGCTGGGTGCGGTGCCAGCGGAAAAACGAGGGCGGCGACACAGAAGCAGCAGACGCCTGCGGCGCGCCCGGCCCCGTGCCGGGCCTTGGCACACGCTGTCGGCTACCGCGGCTGTGGGCACCCCTTCCCCTGGCTGATCCAGCGCAACGACGGAACGGTTGTTGCCGATGCCGCGGAGAAGTACAAAGGCCGGCCGGTCGGCTTTTGGCGCAAGGTGATCCTGTCGCCGGACGAAAAGACGCTGCTCGCGCAATGGTCGGGTGCCTGCGAGATCCAGATCACATTCTTCGTCTCGACGAGCGGCGGCAAGCCACGGGCCGTCACGGGCGAGCGCGACTGGGCCGACAGCCCGGAGTCCGAGGCGCTGCGCTGGAGCGGTAGGCGCGCGCTTGTCCGTCTCCCCGATCGCGGCGAGACGGTTGCGAAGAAACCGGGTGTGTACTTGATCGACCCGGCAACGTTCCGAAGGACGCTCGTCCGACCGATCCAGGGCCGCCAAGGCTGCTAACTCACAGATCCCGTCGGCTGAAACTGAAGAGTGCGAGGGCGGCGACGAGCCCGAGGTAGACGAATACCCAGAGGCGCACCCAGAGCCCGCCGACATAAGCGCCCCCCAGCGGCCCCAGCTCGATCAGGAACTCCGCCCCACCTCCTGCCCCGGCGGCGATGCCGCGCAGCGCGTCCTGGTACAGGCCCTCGAAGGGCAGTGCGTAGGCGGCGATCTTGGCCCACCGCTCGAGCGTGTGCGAGCTGAGAGCGTGACCGATCGAGCCGAGCAGCCCGGTGATGAGCCCGGCCCCGAAGATCATGAAGATGCCGATGCCGTTGGCCGTCGAGCTCAGAAAGACCGAGCCGAGCAGGGACAACGCGGCGACGACCGCGACACCGCCGGCCAGCTCCAGGCCGGGAACCACTTTCGCGTGGGGCCACCAATCTCCTTCGAGCCCAACGATCACCATTGACGTGAAGTAGACGATCAGCACGTACGGCGCCGTCACCGCGACGGCCCCGAGCCAACGCGCGACGAGCAGAGTCGAGCGGCCGACAGGGCGAACGACGAGCGGCTGGAGCAGCCCGCGCTCGGCATCTCCACGGATGGCGCCAAGCGTGAGGAAGACCGCGAGCACGATGCCGAGGAACAGAGCGGCGAACATCGCCAGCCCCATGATCGTCGCGGCGACGAACGTGCGGGCATCGACGCCGGCCGGTTGCCCCACGTTGCTGAGGTCGCCGTACGCGTAGTGGTTCCCGAGCCAAAAGAGCGCGATGAACCCGAGCGTGAGCAGGATCACCACGACGAAGACCTTCCGCCGGAGCGCCTCGCGCAGCCCGTAGCCGATGATGGTCACGACGTTCGTCAAGAGCTCTCGCCTCCCGTGGCCTCCAGGTAGACATCCTCCAGGGTCGAGGCGAGCACCTGGACGCCGTAGACGCGCCGTCCCTCACCGACGAGCTGCTCGACGAGCCGCGGCGCGTCCTCTCGCGTGGCTCCCTCGAACATGCGCTTGCCCTCGTCGGTCTCGATCTCGACGCCTCGTGGCCGGGACAGCTCTTGCGGGGTTCCCTGGGTCACGATGCTCCCGCGCAGCAGGATCACCACCCGGTCGCAGACGAGCTCGACCTCGCTGAGCAGGTGCGAGTTCAGCAGCACCGAGATACCGCGGGTCTGCAACTCCTCCAGCAGCTGTCTCACAGTTCTGCGGCCTGCCGGGTCGAGCGCGCTCGTCGGCTCGTCGAGCAGCAGGAGCTGCGGTGATCCCACCAGCGCTTGTGCGATGCCGAGCCGCTGCTGCATGCCCTTGGACATCGCGCCGACCCGACGGTCGTGCGCATCCGTCAGGCCGACGAGCTCGAGTAGCTCGACCCGTTCCTCCCGTCCACCTCGAGATCCCGCCAGCTTTTGGTGGAGCTCCAGCAGCTCGTCGGCGCTGTACCAGTCTGGGAAGCGGAACAGCTCGGCCAGATAGCCGAGCCCCCGTCGAGCCGCAGCCGACCCGGCCGGAGCGCCGCAGACGGACGCGCTTCCCGCTGTCGGCCGGACGAGCCCGCAGGCGATCTTCACGAGGGTTGACTTGCCGCTTCCATTCGGGCCGAGCAACCCGACCAGCTCGCCCTCGCCGACCTCGACGTCCACACCGGCGAGCGCATGAATCGCGCCGTAGCGCTTGTGCAGGCCGGTGACCGCGAGAACGCTCAAACGCTCTCTCTGAGAAATTGCGCGTACCGGCCGGCCGTCTCGAAGCCGAGCTTCGCGTACAGCTCCTTCGGCCAGTCGTCCTCCTCTGCGACCAAGAAGGTCAACTCGTTGCTGCCTGCCCGGGATTCCTCGAGCGCCTTCAGGACCACGGAACGCGCGAGTCCGCGCCCGCGCCGCTCCGGCAGTGTCAGCACCCCTTCGATCTGGCCTACGCCATCGGCGGAAAAGAGCTCGCAGAAGCTCGCCACCCGGCCGTCGACCAACGCCGCGAAGTAACGAGTCGGGACGGCCTGCTCGGACACGGCTCGGTGCTCGAGCAGCTGCCGGACGACCTCGTCGTCCTGACCGAACGGCTCGCTGCGGATTCCCTCGGTCCAGAGAGGACGGAGCGTCTCGTGGTCGACCTCGCGGACCTCCGTGCTGCCTTCCCGGTCCGGCGCACCCCGGTGCGGCATGACGACCAGCCATTGCGGCTTCCAGCCGAGCGCGGCGAATCCGGGCTCGAGCCGCCTTGCCTCCGCTTCGTCCCAGAGATCCACACGGCGGTGGCGGTGCCCGAGCGGGCCCTGAACACGTTCGGTCTCCGCCGCAAGCTGCTCCGCGCTCGCTCCCTGTTTGGTGACCCGCAGGAAGTTCAGGTCGTACACCCTCGGTAGTTCCTCACGAAGGAATGCCTGCCCATGTGAGAAGGGCACGACACGTCCAGCGGACCGCTCTTCGACACCGTCCATGAACGAGATCGCGCGCTCGCGGTTGTTCACGAGCCCAGACGCCGGGGATGGCCCAGCTCTCCCAGCTCGGCGACATCGCGGCGGAAGAAGAGCGAGACCGTCCAGTCCACGACGACGCGGAGCTTCCGGGACAACAGCGGGAGCTGGTACAGGTGGTACGACCGCGTCACCCACCAGCCGAGAAAACCGCGGAACTTGATCCCGAGCACGTCGGCGATCCCCTTGTAGCGGCCGAGCGTTGCGACCTGGCCCAGCATGCGGTAGCGGTACGGCTTCGGGGCGCCGTGGAGGTTCTTGGCGAGCCGGCGGGCCTGGCGGAGCGCGTGCTGGCAGGTGGGCGGATCGGGACGCTCCGGCGTGGCGAGATTGGGGACGTGGGCGCAGTCACCGAGTGCCCAGACGCTCTCGTGCCCGTCTACCCGGAGCTTGTCGTCTACGAGGACCCGGCCGCGGTTGTCGAGCGGCAGGCCCAACTCTCCGAGCAGGGGATGCGCTCTGACGCCTGCGGTCCAGACGAGCGTGCTGGTGTTCAGGCGCTCGCCGTCGGACAGCACGACCGCGTGAGGCTCGACGGACTCGAGGGTCGTGTTCACGCGGATGTCCACGTCGCGTTTGCGGAGCTGCGCGGCGGCGTACTCCCCCAGCCGAGTGGGGATCTCCGGCAGGATCGTCGGCGCCGCGTCGACCAGCACCCAGTGCTGCGGCGCGCTTTTCAGCGCGGGCGGGTAGTAGCGCATGGCGTCACGGACGAGGTCGGAGAGCTCGCCGAGCGCTTCGACGCCTGCGTAGCCCGCACCCACGAACACGAACGTCAGCTCGCGGCGTCTGTGCCCTTCGGTCGCCGCCGCGGCCGCGACTTCGACGCGCCTGAGCACGTGGTTGCGCAGCCGGATCGCGTCGGCGAGCGACTTGAAGCCAAGGCCGTGCTCGGCCAGGCCGGGAATCGGCAGAGTGCGGGCGATCGAGCCGAGCGCGATCACGAGCGCGCGGTAGTGGATGCCGAAGAGACCGTCCTCGGTCTCGACCTGGACGCGTTGGCCCTCGAGGTTGAGCGCGCGGGCACGGCCCAGCACGAGCTCCGCCTTCGGGCACATCATCCGGAGCGGTACGACGACGTGACGCGGCTCGAGCGTTCCCGATGCAGCTTCGGGCAGCATCGGCGTGTAGAGCATGAAGTTCTCGGGGCTGACGATCGTGGCGCCGCGGTCCTTCAGCAGTCGCGCCACGTAACCGCCGGCGAAGCCACCGCCCAGTACGAGCGTCCCGCCCATCGCGTCCCTCGTCGCCATGGCCGTACTATCGCGGCGTGCCGAGGGTTCAGGTCGCGGTGATCGGTAGCGGCGCCGAGCACGAGGAGCGCGCGGAGGAGGTCGGGCGGTTGCTCGCCGAGCGCGGTTGCACCGTCGTCACGGGCGGGCTCGGAGAGGTGATGGCGGCCGCGGCGCGCGGAGCGAAGAGTGCGGGCGGGACGACGATCGGCATCGTGCCCGGCGAGTCCCGCGCCGCTGCCAACGAATGGATCGACCACGTCGTCGTGACGGGCATCGGCCACGCGCGCAACCTGGCGGTCGTCGCTTCAGGCGATGCCGTGATCGCTGTCGGCGGACACTGGGGGACCCTCGCTGAAATCGCCTTCGCCGGCGTGTTGGGCCGCCCCGTGGTCATCTGCGCGCCCGGCTGGGAGCTCGAAGAGCTGCCGCGGGCAGCGACAGCTGAAGAGGCGGTGGAGCTAGTGCTGGACGCTCTCGGTTAGCGACGCGAGAGCATGCGCTCGAGCAGCAGCTTCGCGCCGGCCTTGTCGAGCGGCTCGTTGAGGTTGCCGCACTTCGGGCTCTGGACGCATGACGGGCAGCCGTGGAGGCACGGGCACCCGCGCAACATCCCGGCCGTGTCCTCGGTCCAGCTGTCGAAGATTTCGTAACCGCGCTCGGTGATGCCCACGCCGCCCTCATGCCCGTCGTAGACGAAGATCGTCGGGGCCGCCGTCTGGTAGTGCACGTTCGTCGACAGGCCGCCGATGTCCCAGCGGTCGCACATCGCCCACAGAGGCAGGATTGCGATCAGGGAGTGCTCGGCCGCATGGAGGGATCCCAGCAGGCGGCGCTCGGAGTCGAGGTCCTCGGTGAGCTCGGGTGGGGGTACGAACCAGATCGCCTCGGTCTCGAACTCGGTCTGCGGTAGATCGAGCGGCACGATCTCGAAGCTCTCCTGCGTCGAGAGCTTCTTCTTCTGGTACGCGACGACCTGCTCGGTGACGATGACGCGGCCGAACGAAAGCTCGACGCCGAGCCGGCGTGCGGTGCGCAGCGTCTCGTCGATCGCCGTGGTCAATTCCTTCTTCGGCTGGGTGTAGTAGTCGCCGGAGAAGCCCTGGACGAGCGCGGTCCGTGTTTCCAGGTCGAGCGAGACGACGCGGTACTGCTCGCCGAGATGGAGGTAGATCGCTCCCTCGTGCACGGTCGAGAAGGCGCGGCCGGTCTCGACGACCCCGAGCACGGAACCGCTCTCGGCTTCGACGACGGTAAAGGGATTGAGGTCCGTCGAGCGGAGCGGTACACGGGCTGCCGGGTAATCGCGGCCGGCCCAGACGAAGCCGGCGCTGGCTCGCTTGAGCTCTGGCAGCGCGGCCGCACGCTCGAGCGCCTTGTCGCCGAGGACATCGCGATCGGCGTCGTCGAGAGGCGCTTCGAACGCGGCAGCCAGGACGTGGCCGTCGAGGATGCGCGTGTTCTCGTGGTCCAGGATCGCGGCCTCGACGCGCCGGCCCAGCAGCGTCTCCGGGGCGCGCATGAAGTACTGGTCGAGGGCATCCTCACTGGCGACGAGGACGGCTAGGCCGTGACCGATGCGGCCGGCGCGGCCCCATTGCTGGCGGAGACTCGAGACGGTGCCGGGGAAGCCGACGGTCACGACCGCGTCCAGCAGCCCGATGTCGATCCCGAGCTCGAGCGCGTTCGTCGCGGAGACGCCCAGCAGGTCGCCGGCAAGCAGGCGCTGCTCGATCTCGCGCCGCTGGGCAGGCGTGTAGCCGGCGCGGTAGGGCGACAGTCGCGAGGAATCCCCGAGGCGCTCGGCAGCGAACCTGTGGATCAGTTCTGCAGCCTTGCGGCTCTTGGCGAAGAGGAGCGTTCGCAGCTCCCGCTCGACCAGGTCGGCCATCATCTTCGCGCCCTCGCCGAGCGGTGAAGCGCGCAGGCCGAGGTTCTCGTCCAGCAGCGGCGGGTTCCAGAGAGCGACGGTTCGCTCGGCCCGCGGCGCCCCGTCGTCGGCGATCACGGTTGCGTCCACGCCGAGCAAGGAGTGCACGAGCTCGCCCGGGTTCGCGATCGTCGCCGAGGCGAGTAGGAATTGCGGCTCGGCTCCGTAGACGCGGGCCAGACGCCGCAGGCGCCGCAGCACGTTCGCGACATGCGAGCCGAAGACGCCGCGGTAGACGTGTGCCTCGTCCACGATCACGTAGCGGAGGTTCGTGAGCACGTCGCCCCAGCGATCGTGGTGCGGCAGAACGCCCACGTGCAGCATGTCCGGGTTGGACAGAATCAGGTTCGACCACTTGCGAATCTGCCAGCGCCGCTCGTTGGCCGTGTCGCCGTCGTAGATCGCCGCTTTCACCTTCGGCAGCTTCAGCTCGGAAAGCGCCCGGACCTGGTCCTGGGCCAGCGCCTTGGTCGGGTAGAGGTAGAGCGCCCGCGTCTTGGGCTCTCGCGCGAGCGCATCCAGCACGGGCAAGTTGAACGCCAGCGTCTTGCCGGACGCGGTCCCGGTCGTGACGACGAAGTGCTCGCCGCGCTGCGTCGCCTCCCAGGCCTCCCGCTGGTGCGTGTAGAGCCCGGTGATCCCGCGACCCTCCAGCGCTTCGCGCACGCGCGGGTGGAGCTCGGCGGGCAGCGGCGCCGTTCGCGCATCGCGAGCCGGCTCGGCGCCCAGATAGGCGAGCTCTTCACCCTGGAGCAGGTCGTCCCAGGAAGCAACCCGCGTGGCCATAGCACGATGCTAGCCTCGGTCTACCGGGGTGCCCGTCAGGGCTGAGATCACACCCGCGAACCTGATCCGGGTAATGCCGGCGAAGGGAGGAGAACTTGGTCAACAGGACGTTTCGTCGCGGAGGGCGGGCTTTGCTCGCCCGGAGTCATCGCGGCTGGGCTGCCGCTGCTTGAAGGAGGGGGCTCATGGGGGAACCATGGGTTCCCCCATGTTCACGAAGGGAGTGCATGCCAGTACCACGTTGTCTCACGATCGCCACGTCCGACTCCGGCGGCGGCGCCGGGATTCAGGCTGACCTGAAGGCCTTCGCGCGCGCCGGGTGCCACGGGTCGAGCGTGCTCGTTGCGCTCACGGCTCAGAACACGATGGCGGTCACGGCCGTCCACGAGCTGCCGCTGGAGTTCGTGACCGCTCAGCTCGAGGCCGTCTTCGACGACATCGGCGCCGACGCGGTGAAGACCGGGATGCTTTTTTCCCGTGCGCTGATCGGGACCGTCGCCGACTTCCTCGACAGTCATCGGGTGCCGCTCGTGGTCGACCCTGTGATGGTCGCGAGCTCGGGCGCGCAGTTGCTCCAGGACGATGCCGTCGAAACGCTCGTCGCGCGGTTGTTTCCGCTCGCGACGGTGGTGACGCCGAACCTGCCGGAGGCCGAAGTGCTCGCCGGACGAAGCGGCAGCCGGCGCGAGCTGGCCGAACGCATTCACGAGCGGGGTGCACCTGCCGTGATCGTGACCGGCGGGCACGGAGATCCGGTCGATCACCTCTTCGACGGAACCGCCCACGTGGAGATTCCGGTCGAGCAACGCGATGTCGCTGCGACGCACGGAGCGGGCTGCACCCATTCGGCTACGCTCGCGGCGGGCCTGGCCCGGGGACAGTCCCTCGAGGCTTCGGCCCGCGAAGCGGCTCAGGTGGCATCGCGAGCGGTCGCGAACGGCCTGGTCGAGATCGGCGCCGGCGAGGGTCCCGTCGACGTGTTCGGCCTGAAGGGAGCCGCATGAGCCTGCGAACGGGCGCCGACCTGGCCGCTCTCCGTGAGCGCAGACCCCTTGTGCACCAAATCACGAACTACGTCGTCATGAACGAGACCGCGAATGCCACGCTGGCGCTGGGCGCCCTGCCCGTGATGGCGCACGCGCCGCAGGAGGTCGAGGAGATGGCCGCGATCGCCGGTGCGCTCGTGCTCAACATCGGCACGCTCTCAGAGCACTGGATCGAGGCGATGCTCCTCGCCGGCAAGGCCGCGAACCAGGCCGCGGTTCCCGTTGTGCTCGATCCCGTCGGGGTGGGCGCGACTCGCTACCGCACCGAGACCGCACAGCGCCTGCTCGACCAGCTCGAGATCTCCGTGCTGCGTGGCAACGCCGCCGAGATCGCCACGCTTGCGGGGCGCGAGGCGGAGATCCGGGGCGTGGAGTCGGTGGGAGCCGCCGGCTCGGGCGCGGAGCTGGCGCAGGCCGCCGCGCAGCAGCTGGGTCTCGTCGCGGCGGTCACCGGGCCGGTCGACCATGTCTCGGACGGCGAGCGCGTCCTGGCGATCGCGAACGGCCACGAGCTGCTCGGCACGGTTACCGGCACGGGGTGCATGTCCTCGGCGATCACGGGCTGTTTCGTCGCTGCGCGCAGCAACGACCGGTTGGAGGCCGCCGCGGAAGCGCTCGTTGCCTTTGGAGTCGCCGGCGAGGACGCCGCCCGGGACGCGAAGGGGCCGGGAAGCTTCCACGCCGGCCTCTACGACGCGCTCGCTGCGCTCGACCCCGACACCCTCGACGCTCGTGCGAGCGTTGAACAACTATGAAACTGCACGCGATCGTCTCGGAGCTCCGCGTCGCCCGCTCGGCAATCGAGGGCGGCGCAACCGTGATCCAGCTCCGCCTCAAGAACCTCCCGACGGAGACCATCGTCGAGCGGGGCCGCCCGTTCCGTGCGCTGTGCACGGATCGCGCGGTTGCCTTCGTCGTCAACGACGACATCGACGCGGCCCGCGCGCTCGGCGCCGACGGCGTTCATCTCGGTCAGGCCGATGTTGCGGCGCACGGCGTGCGGGCGAGTGAGCTCGTGCTGGGCATCTCGGCGGCGACCGTGGAGGAGGCCCTGGCAGCCGAGCAGCTCGGCGCGGCTTACGTCGGAGCGGGCCCGGTGTGGGCTACGCCGTCGAAGCCGGACGCCGACTCTCCGATCGGACTCGAGGGGCTCGCGATGATCTGCGACTCCGTCTCCGTGCCGGTGGTCGCGATCGGAGGGATCGACATCTCGAACGCTGCGGACTGCATCGAGTCCGGCGCGGCCGGCGTGGCGGTGATCCGCGCCGCGGGTCAGGCGCGCGAGCTGCGAGCTGTGATCGACCGTGCAGCTGGCTGAGCTCGGGGAGTTCGGCCTCCTGGCCGAGCTGGAGCGCCGAGGCTTGATCGAAGGGGTCGAGAACGACGCCGCCGCGCTTGGCGACGGTCTCGTCGTCACGCAAGACGCGCTGGTCGAGGGAGTCCACTTCCGGCTCGACTGGATCTCGTGGGCCGACCTCGGTTATCGCGCGGCGGCGGTGAACCTCAGCGACTTGGCCGCCTCGGGTGCGGAACCGGAAGCCCTGATCGTCGCCGCCGGCCTCCCTGCCAGCATGGACGCCGCGCACGTCGTCGAGCTCTACGAGGGGATCGCCGAAGCGGGCGTGCCCGTGCGCGGGGGGGACACGACTCGGGCCGACCGCGTCTACCTCAGCGTCACTGCGGTCGGACGCTCCGATCGCGTGCCGGGCAGAGGCGGCGCGCGACCCGGCGACGCGCTCGTGGTCACGGGCCCACTGGGCGCAACCGGAGCCGCGTTTCGCAACCAGAGGTTCGTGAGACCACCGTTCCGGATCGTCGAAGGTCGCCGGCTGGCCGAGCACGCGCACGCCCTGCTGGACATCTCAGATGGTCTTGCCCAGGACGCGGGTCACATCGCGGAGCGCTCTGGGTGCCGTCTGGTGATCGAGCTCGAGCGCGTTCCGCTCGCCGATGGCGCTGAGCCGGACGACCTTGGCTTCGGCGAGGACTACGAGCTCCTGGCCGCTACTCCGGACCCGCTCGATTTCGCTGTGATCGGACGCTGCGAGGAAGGCCGAGGCGTCGAGCTTCTTCGCGACGGCAGAGCGATCGAGCTGCCCGGCTGGGAACACTTCTCAACTAGAAGAACCGCGGCGAAGTCGGCACCGTAGGCATCACCGGTGCTGTCGTACCTTCTCCGGCGCATCCTCTGGGCGATCGTGCTCCTGTTCACGGTCACTGGGATCACGTACATCATCTTCGTCACGATTCCGCTCGACCGTACGCGCGTGTTGCGCCAGTAAGAGCGCGGCGTCGTCAGCATCCGCGATGCAGTCCTTTCGTGTGGCTGCTGATTGCGGTACCCCTCGGGATCCTTTCGGCCGTCCGGCCACGATCGTTGTTAGATCGAGCCGCGACCATCTTCGTCCTCTTCGGAGTGTCGCTGCATCCGGTCTGGATCGGCCTGGCGTTTGGCTACCTCTTCGGTTACCGGCTCCACTGGTTTCCGATCCAGGGTTACTGCGAGATGAGGAGCCCCTCTGCGGGGGCCTCGTGTGGAGGTTTAGTCCAGTGGGCCTATCACCTCGTCCTGCCCTGGCTCACGTTTGCGTTCCTCTTTGCGGCGCTGTACGTGCGGATGATTCGCGCGAACGTCACGGAGGCGCTCAGCGAGGACTACGTTCGCACCGCTCGCGCCAAGGGAGCGTCCGAGCTTCGCGTTCTACGCACGCACGCGTTGCGCAACGCGTTCTTGCCGGTGGTGTCGATGCTCGGGATGGATCTCGGCGCCGCGCTCGGGGGCGCACTATTCGTCGAGCAGGTCTACGGCCTCCCGGCGTGGGCCGGCTTGCGCGTCGGGGCCTGCAGACGTTCGATCTGCCGATCATCCTGGGAGTGATCGTCGTGCTGACCATCTCGATCGTGATCTTCAACCTGATCGTGGACGTTCTCTACGGACTGCTCGATCCTCGCGTCAGGCTGGCCGGCGGCGTGCAGACCGAAAACAGGTCGGGTGCGCGGAAGCCGAGCAAGGCGCCGCGGCCGGCCACGAGCCCTACTGCTTAGGCCGCGAGCCAGGGCTGCCAGGCGCGCTCGTAGTACGAGCGCGGTCGGGCGCCGAGCACGGACTCACGTGGCTCGCCACGCTCGAATAGGATCGCGGTCGGGAGCGTCAGAACCTCGTAACGCGTCGACGTAGCGAGGTTGTCGTCCACGTTCAGCTTCGCGAACACGATGCGGCCCTCGCACTCGCTTTCGAGGTCGTCGAGGATCCCCTCGATTGCGTGGCACGGGCTGCACCACGGCGCCCAGAAATCAACTACGACTGGCGTGTCGGACTGGAGGACGTCGTGCTCGAACGTCTCGTCGGTGACGTCCTTCACGGGTGGAGCAAGTCGCGGAATTGGCCGTGAGCTCTGGTTTCGATAGCCGCACCCTAGCGCCCGGGCTTTACGGACCCCGAGCTCGTCCGTAGCGGACGTGCCCGCGACGCCGCAGCGGGCTCCCTCCGGTGTCAGACATCGGGGCGGGTTGCCGGCGCGGTGGGCGGAAGACCGCTTGGCGAAACGTATCCGGCGAATTGTGAAGTTGTCTGACACCGTGACGAAGCTGTGCCGCGAGTGTGTCGAGAGTGTGACGGCGTCTTCGGCAGAGGCTCTAGCGCCGCGGCTCGTTTCGTTGTCCGCCTACAGACGGTTACGGAGCGCGGCGAGCCGAAGCGCCGGCACCTTCCAGATCGCCTCGAGCACGATCGCCCGGCTCATCTTGGACCCTCCCACCTCGCGGTCGACGAAGGTGATCGGCACCTCGACGACGCGGAAGCCGGCTCGCAAAGCGCGGTAGGTGGTCTCGATCTGGAACGCGTAGCCGCGTGAGGAGATCGCGTCGAGGTCGATCGTCTCGAGCACTCGCCGGCGATACGCCTTGAAGCCGCCGGTCAGGTCACGGACGCCTACTCCGAGCAGCACCCGCGCGTAGGAAGACCCGGCAGCCGACACGAAGCGACGGATGAAGCCCCAGTTCCCGACCGAACCGCCGCGCACGTAGCGCGAGCCCAGTGCCAGGTCAGCCTCTTCCGCCGCTGCGATCAACCGCTGCACGTCGCTCGGATCGTGGGAGAAGTCGCAGTCCATCTCGAGGATCAGCTCCGCTCCTTCGGCCAGCGCCCGCCGGAAGCCGGCCACGTACGCCGGCCCAAGTCCCTCTTTCCGCTCGCGGTGCAGGACGTCGACGTAGTCGAGCTCCGCCGCAAGCCGGTCGGCGATCTCACCCGTTCCGTCCGGTGAGTTGTCGTCGATCACGAGCACACTGACGTCGTGCTCTCCGAGGGCGCGCGCCATCCGCTCCAGGTTCTCGCGCTCGTTGTAGGTCGGCAGGCAGATGACTGTGCGCACGCGCCTATGATCGCGACGTGGCTACCACGCTGCCGCGGAACAACGAAGTGGCGGAACAACTCGAGCTGCTTGCCGACTTGCTAGAGCTCGAAGGAGAGGCGTCATTTCGGGTGGTCGCCTACCGGCGAGCGGCCTCTCGCGTACGCGAGACGGGCGGGCCCGTCGCTCAGCTCGCGCTTGACGGCAAGGCCAAGGACCTACCCGGAATCGGCGCCACGATCCAGGACAAGATCGTCCAGATGGTCAACACCGGAGAGATGGAGGCGCTGGCGAAACGCCGGAAGCTGGTTCCTCCGGACGTCGTCGATTTCCTCAAGATCCCCGGTCTCGGCCCGAAGACCGTGCGGAAGATCTGGCGGAACCTCGGCGTCTCCACACGCGAAGAGCTCCGCGACGCGGCAGCAGGCGAGCGGCTGAGAACGTTGCCCGGCCTCGGTGCGAAGCTCGAGGAGAACGTCCTCAAGGCGCTGGCGAAGAAACAGCCGAAAGAGGAGCCGTACCGCCCACTACTCGGGCAAGCGCTGCCCGCGCTGCTCGCGGTCGTGGAGGTGCTGCGCGAGCACCCGGCGTCGGATCAGGTCTCCGAGGCCGGCAGTGCGCGGCGGCGCAAGGAGACCGTCCGCGACCTCGACATCATCGCCACCGCCAGTGATCCGGCCGCTCTGACGGATTACTTCACCAAGCTGAACTGGGTAACCGAGATCGCGGCCAAGGGGTCCACGAAGGCGACCGTCGTCTCCAACCAGGGTCTCCGGTTCGACCTCCGCGTCGTTCCGCCCGACTGTTACGGCAACCTGCTCCAGCACTTCACCGGCTCGAAGCAGCACAACGTGGCTCTGCGCGAGGACGCCGTCCGGCGCGGCCTCTCGGTCTCGGAGTACGGCGTCACCGAGGTGGACACCGGCGAGGTCTTCACCGCACGCACCGAGGAGGGGCTGTACGAGCGGTTGGGCTACCAGTTCATTCCGCCGGAGCTCCGTGAGAACGCCGGGGAACTCGAGGCGGCGCGCAAGGGTGAGCTGCCGGAGCTCGTCGAGCTCGAGCAGATCCGCGGCGACCTGCACACGCACTCCGACTGGTCCGCGGACGGCAAGAACGCGCTCGAGGAGATGGTGGATGCGGCGTTACAGCGGGGCTATGCGTACTACGCGATCACGGATCACTCGCACTACCTGCGTGAAGGGCGGATGGGCGCGCAGGACGAAGCCATCGACGCCCTGGCGGAGCGCGTCAAACCGCTGAAGCTGCTGAAGGGCATCGAGGTCAACATCAAGGCCGATGGCTCGCTCGACGTGTCCGACGACGAGCTTGCGCGTCGTGACTGGGTCGTGGCCTCGCTGCACACCGCGCGCGACAAGAGCCCGACCGAGCGCATTCTCGGCGCGATGGAGAACCCGTATGTCGACTGCATCGGCCACCTGACCGGCCGCAAGCTCAACAAGCGCCCCCCGGCCGACGTCGACGTGCAGCGGGTGGTCGAGCAGGCGCTCGAGACCGGGACCTTCCTCGAGGTCAACTCGCAGCCCGACCGCCTTGACCTCCGGGACGTCGACGCGCGGCTCGCCGGAGAGGCAGGCGTGAAGGTCGTGATCAACACCGACGCGCACGAGGTGCGAGCGCTCGACCACATGGCGATCGGAGTGGGGCAGGCGCGACGCGCGTGGCTGACTGCGGACCAGGTCCTGAACACGCGCTCGTGGGCGCAGGTCAAGAGGCTGCTGAAGCAGTGACCTTCCGGGAGGATGGGGCCGCGGCGCTCGACTGGGCGGCGAAGTACCTCGAGCGCGTCGAGGAACTGCCAGTGCTCGCGCAGGTCGAGCCCGGCGAGATCCGCGCAGAGCTGCCCGAGTCGCCGCCGGAGCAGGGCGAGCCGTTCGAGGCGGTCCTGCGCGACCTCGACAAGGTGCTGCTGCGTGGGATCACGCACTGGCAGCATCCGCGCTTCTTCGCCTACTTCGCCACCACGGGCTCGGAGCCGGGAGTGCTCGCTGAGTTTCTGGCAGCGACGCTCAACGTCACGCAGATCCTGTGGCGAACCTCGCCCGCGGCGACCGAGCTCGAGCAGGTTGCGTTGTCGTGGCTCGCGCAGCTGCTCGCGCTGCCGCCGGACTGGCACGGGCACATCGAGGACACCGCGTCCACCTCGACGCTGGCTGCGCTGGCAGCGGCGCGGCAGTCGCGTGAGGGACGAGTCGTCGTCTGTTCGGAGCACTCGCACTCGTCGGTCGAGAAAGCGGCACGGATCCTCGGCTTGCCCGTTCAGAAGGCGCCCGTCGACGAGGCGTTCCGAATGAAGACCGACGGTCTCGATCTCGAAGGCGCTTGTGCGGTCGTGGCCACGGTCGGCACGACTTCTTCCACATCCGTCGACCCGGTCGCGGAGCTGGCGGAGCTGTGCGAGCGCGCGAACGCCTGGCTCCACGTCGACGCGGCGTACGCGGGCTCGGCGATGGTCTGCCCCGAGTTTCGGTGGGCCTGGGAAGGCATCGAGCGCGCCGATTCAGTCGTCGTCAACCCGCACAAGTGGCTATTCACGCCTGTGGACTGCTCCTGTCTGTGGACCCGTCGGCCCGAAGAGCTCCGCGAAGCCTTTTCGGTCGTTCCCGAGTACCTACGCACCGGCGTCGAGGATGCGGTCAACTTCAGCGAGTACGGGCCCGCGCTGGGGAGGCGGTTCCGCGCCCTGAAGCTGTGGGCGGTGATGCGCTGCTTCGGACGCGACGGGTTGCAGGAACGGATTCGCGAGGCGGTCCGGCTGGCGGAGGTCTTCGAAAGCTGGGTGCGCGACGAGCCGGGATGGGAGGTGGTCGCTCCGCGGCCGTTCTCGGTCGTCTGCTTCCGGCACGACGGCTCGGATGCGGAAAACGAGGCGTTGCTCGAGCGCGTCAACGCGAGCGGCGAGGCCTACCTCTCGCACACGGTTCTGAAGGACCGATACGTCTTGCGCCTCGCGATCGGGAACGCGCGGACGACCGAAGCGGACGTCGCGCAGGCCTGGGAGGTGCTCAAGCGCTGCGCGCGGTGATCGTCGATCTCTGGGACACGATCGTGGACTTCGATCCCGCGGTCTCGCGTGCGTTTGGCGACCGTGTGGCTCGTCGGCTCGGACACGATCCGGAGGAGTTCGCCGAGGTCTGGCTGGCCGGACGGTCCAAGCGCGACGGCGGTTCGCTGCGGGAGTACCTGGTCGAGGTCGGCGCGCAGGACGGCGCAGTCGAGGAGCTGGTCCAGGCCCGGCACGACGTCACGCGAGAGATGCTCCGGCCCAGGCCCGGCACGATCGAGACGCTCGGGGAACTGCGCCGGCGCGGCCTCAAGCTCGGGATGATCAGCGTCTGCAGCGAGGACGTCCCGAACGTCTGGCCGGAGACTGCGTTCGCCGACCGGTTCGACGCTACGGTCTTCTCGTGCTCGGTTGGCCTGCGCAAGCCGGACCCGAAGATCTACCTGCTCGCCTGCGAGCAGCTCGGCGTCGAGTCGCACGAGGCGATCTTCTTCGGTGACGGCGCCAACGACGAGCTCGCCGGAGCCGAGCGCGTCGGCATGAAGGCCGTGCTCATCCTGCGGCCGGAGCAGGAGGAGCCCTACTGGGAGGAGGCGCGGGGGTGGCAGCCGCGCATCACGTCCATTCCAGAGATCATGGGAATCGTCGACAAGGAGGGGTGATGCTGATCACGACCGCGAACGACCTGCCGGGCTACGAGGTCACCGAGACCCTCGGTGAGGTGATGGGACTGACCGTGCGCTCTCGCAACCTCGGCGCGCAGATCGGCGCCGGGCTCAAGTCCATCCTCGGCGGTGAGCTCAAGGGCATGACGAAGGCCCTGGTCGAGAGCCGGCAGCAGGTGGTCGAGCGCATGGTCGCCGAGGCCGAGGCGAAGGGCGGCGACGCGATCATCGCAATGCGATTCGACACGTCGGAGATGGGTGAGATGTGGACCGAGATCTGCGCTTACGGAACCGCTGTGCGCACGCGCAAGCTGTAGAGATTCCCTCTCGATGGCACGTGTTCGGAGGCTGAAGCGCGAGGCGCCGGCGCTCGAGCTCTTGGCGGCGACGCTGCCGGAGCTGCGGCGTGGCCTTTCCGAGCAAGCAGCTCGAACGGTCGCCTACGAGGTGTTCGAGAAGCTCGGCTTCGGCGCCGTGGCGGTCACGGACACGACGAGCGTGCTCGCCTTCGTCGGGGCGGGGGCTGATCACCACCAACCAGGTGATGAGCCGATGCGGCCCGTGTTCGAGGCGCTGTCGGCGGACGAGACGCGGATCGCGCCGCTGGCGATTCGTACTTCATGCCGACACCCGGCCTGTCCGCTGGGGGCGGCCGCGATCGTCCCGCTGCGCGTCACCGACGGTCCGGTCGGCTCGCTGGTCGTCTATGCGACCGACGGCGCGCCGCTTGCAGACGACGACGTGGTGCTCCTGTCGTCGCTGGGCGACCAGCTCTCGGCGCAGCTCCAGGTCGCCGAGGTTGCCGGCTCGGCGCGGGCGGCGGCCTCTGCGGAGCTCAAGGCGTTGCAGGCGGAGATCGAGCCTCACTTCCTCTTCAACTGCCTGAACACGATCGCCAGCTTCATCAGGACCGACCCCGGCCGCGCCCGTGAGCTCGTGCTCGCCTTCGCGGACTATTGCCGCTGGACTCTTGCCCGGCCCGGGGAGTTCATTTCGCTCGAGGAAGAGTTGCGTCACGTCCAGAGCTACCTGGCACTCGAGCAGGCGCGGTTCGGCCCCCAGCTCCAGGTTCGCGTGGACGCGACCCCGGAGGCGTTGGAGGTCAAGCTGCCGCCGTTCCTCGTCCAACCGCTCGTCGAGAACGCCGTCAAGCACGGCAAGACCGACCGGCCGTTGCAGTTGGTGATTCGCGCGCGGGTGCGGAGGGGCCGGCTTCGGGTCACTGTGCGGGACAACGGTCGTGGAATCGCCCGGGAGGCACTCGAGCGTGTGCTGGAGCCCGGCTTCGGCGAAGGAGCCGGGCTCGGGCTGGCCAACGTCCACCGCCGGTTGACGGCGTTCTACGGCGAGGGGGTCCGGCTCAAATCGGGCGGCTTCGGAACGGTCGTGCGGCTCGAGGTTCCCGCGGCGTGACGCTGCGGGCGCTGCTCGTCGACGACGAAGCGCCGGCGCGCGGTGAGCTCCGGTATCTGCTCGCCGCGCACCCGGAGGTCGAGATCGTGGGCGAGGCCGCAACGGCGAAGGAGGCGCTGGCGCTGGCCCAGGCGGTCCCTTACGACGTGGTCTTCCTCGACGTCGAGATGCCGGGGATGAGCGGCCTCGACGCGGCGCGCCTCGTCCTCGAGAGCGCCGACCGGCCCGTGATCGTCTTCGTGACGGCCCACGCGCACTACGCCGTCGACGCCTTTGCGGTCGAGGCCTTCGACTATCTGCTGAAGCCCGTCGAGCCGGTCGACCTCGCTCGGGTGGTGACGCGGCTGACGAAGGCGCGCCGCCCCGCCCGCAGCAAGGTCGACAAGATCCCGGTCGTCAGCGCCGGCAAGACGGAGCTGCTCGACTACGACGCGGTGCATTACGCCGAGGCCGACGGGGACTACAGCCGGATCCACACCTATGACCGGTCATACCTCTGCACGTCATCGCTGCGAGAGCTCGAGGACAGGCTGCCGTCGGAGCGCTTCGTTCGTATCCACCGCAGCTATCTGGTCAACCTCGTGAAAGTGACGGCAGTCCGGCGCGCGGGCCCGGATCGCATCCGTCTCGCGCTCGACAACCGGGAGCGCACGGAGCTCGACGTCGCGCGTCGCCAGAGCAAGGCCCTGCGCGAGCGGCTCCGCCTCTGAGCCGCGCCCCTCGGCCGGTACCGCTCCCGGGCGCCACCGTTTTCACAGTTTGTGTTGCATGCTGCTACCCACCCGTCACTCTTGTGCTGGGAGCCTGGTTTCGTGGGCTACCGGCCACCCTTACACGAGGACTTCGTGCAGGCGCTGCGGCTCCTCGCACGTCTCGACGTGACCTATGCGGAGGCTTGCCGGGCCCTGATTCCGGTCGCGAGCCGTCGCGGCCTCACTCGCCCAAGCTACTTCACGGTGCGAAGGTTCCTCGCGGCCGAGCGGCTGCGCCGGAAGCGAGCTGCCGATCTACGTGACGAGATCGTCGCCGACGTGCTGGCGGGGCTGGTGCTGAGACCTTTGTGGCGTGCAACACAAGAATTTGGCACCGGAGCTAGACGCGGTTGAGGGGTTCTAGAGCAGGCGCAGCAGCTCGAGCAGCTTGGCCGGGCTTCCGAGGACGACATCCGCGGCTGTGCCGAGCTCCGGCGGGCCTTCCGCGGAGGCGATCGCGATCCGCACCGCGACGTCCAGGCCGTCGAGGCCGCGGAACGCGTCCAGGTCAGTGAGGTCGTCACCCGCGTAGAGCGCCTTGGACAGGCCGCGCTCGAGGAGGAGCTGTCGGACCGCGGTGCCCTTGTCGGCGTCCACCGGCGGTCGCAGCTCCAGGACCCGCCGCCCCCATTTCGGAACCAGACCTGCCTCCAGCCCGAGGCTTGCCACAGCCTCCGCAGCCTGACGGGCCGCGTCCTCGTCTTCTGCTTCGCGGTAATGGAATGCGACGGAGAGGCCTTTGTTCTCCACCTCCCACGGCCACTCGACGGAGCTCGCGATCGATGCGAGCGGCTCGCGCCAGCGCTCGGCCTCCGGCGCCAGCTCGAGCCCGTGCACGCCCACGTAGACGACTCCGTCGACGCCGACGAGGCGCCGGGCCTCGTCGCCGGTTCGCCCGCTGATGCAGGCCACGAGCGCGTAGCGAGCAGCCAGGCGCTCGACCTCGGCTCGAGTGTCGTCGGGCACCACGGCGAGCTCGGGTCGCCGGACGATCGGAGCAAGCGTGCCGTCGACGTCGAGCAGCACGGCCGCCTCGTCGGGCGCCTCGATCAGCGGTGCGAGCAGGGCACCGGGATCCACGCTTCCTAGAATAAGGCTGTGCGGCTCGTCGCCATCGGCCTCGTGGCCGGGTTCCTCAGCGCGATCTTCGGCGTCGGCGGCGGATTCGTCGTCGTGCCGCTACTCGTCGCCCTCCTGAAGTTCGAGCCCCGCGTGGCGACCGGGACCTCACTGCTCGCAATCTTCCTGACGGCTCTCGCCGGAACGATCTCGTATGCGGCGCACGGCGAGGTGAAACTCGGCTCGGCTGCGATCGTCGGACTCCCGGCCGCCGTCGGGGCCGTTGCGGGGACCGCGCTCCAGCAGCGGCTCACGAACCGCGTCCTCGCGTTTGCGTTTGCAGCGTTGCTGGTCGCGGTCGCGGTGAGGCTCCTGGTCTGATGGGCGCGATCGCGGCTGCCGTTGCCCTGGGTCTCCTCGCCGGCGTAGTGGCCGGGCTCTTCGGGGTCGGAGGAGGAATTCTGTTCGTGCCCACGCTGACTCTCGTGCTCGGGCTCTCGCAACTGCACGCCGAGGCGACGTCGCTTCTGGCGATCCTCCCCGCCGTCGCAGCCGGCGCCTGGAGCCAGAACCGGTACGGAAACGTCCGCTGGCGCCCCGCGCTCGTGATCGGCATCGCCTCGATTGCGGGCGTGGAAGCTGGTGTGGCGGTCGCAGAATCGCTGCCCGAGCACGCTCTGCGACGCCTGTTCGCGGCCCTCATGCTGGTGGTGGCGGCGCAAATTGCCTGGCGCGCGTGGCGCGAACCACCCTATCCTTCGTGACGTGGAGGCGCACGAGGAAGTCTGGATCCCGCTGGTCGACGAGCCGATCGGCTCGATCGTGGCCAAGATCCAGGAGCAGCATCCCGAGATCACGAAGCTCGTCGGCACGCCGCACCGGCTGCTCGCGTTCCGCACGTTTGCCTATATCCGCGTCGGCATCCTGCTCGGCCAACTGCTCGTCGAAGAAGACCTCGAGCCCTACAACGGGTCCGACACGTGGATCGACGCCCTCCTGCGCGACCCGAAGCTCTACGAGCAGGTCGTGGAAGAGGTGCAAACGGTCGCCAAGGAGATCGCCGCGGATCCTCGCTACGCAGACGACGCCATGCTCGGTCCGGACGAGCCGGCCCGCGAGCGCTTCCGCCGTTTCGCTGAGCGGCAGCTCTCGGACGACTAGCCCGTCGCGAGCCGGGCGATCAAGTACGTTCCGCCGAAGCCGGCCAGCGTCAGGGCGACGCGCCGCCTCGACGGGTGCTGGTGGGCGTGGGGCAGCAGGTCGGTTGCGCCCATGAACAGGAAGAAGCCCGCGTAGACCGCGAGCAGGTGTCCGAGCGCGTAGTCGGAGATCGAGATGAACGACCCCACGACCGCTCCCGCGAGTGGCGCGAGTGAGTCGATCGTCAGCCACCTGATCGCCCGAAGCCGATCCTCCGTCTGGCTGAGCACGAAACCGACGGTGTTGATCCCGTCGGCGAAGTCGTGCGTGATCACCGCGAGGAAGACGAGCAGCCCCGTCCCCGTGCTGAGGTGGAACGCTATCCCGATCCCGAGCCCGTCGACGAAGCTGTGCAGCGACAGGCCGGCGGCTCCGAGCACCCCGACCTGGCCGTGTGCCCGCGCCTGCTCCGGCTCATCGCGATGGTGGAGCACCAGCAAGCGCTCTGCGAGGAAGAACCCGATGAACCCAGCCCCGAGCAGCAGCGTCACGCGCCGCGGGTCGTCGACCGCGTCGATCGCCTCGGGCAGAACGTCGAACAAGGCGACTGCGACGACCACCCCGCCTGTGAGCGCGATCAGCGTAGTCAGCTCGCGCCGCATGCGGAGCGCAACGGCGCCCCCGATGAGCGTAGAGATCACGGTCAGACCGGCCAGGGGGATCGCGATCCAGGTCATGCCGCCGCGCACCGTGCGCACGTTCCGTAGACATCGAACTCGTGTCTTTCGGCTGCGAAGCCGTGCTTGCGCTTCAGTTCGCGTGGGGACGGAGCCGCGCAAAGCTCAGTTTCCTCGACCGACCCGCATGAGAGGCAGACGAGGTGGTGATGGTGTCCGAGGTGACAGCGGACGTATTCACCGGGCTCGCCGCCTGAGAGCGGCTTGACCGCTCCGCTGCGCTTCAGCAGCTCGATCGTTCTGTAAATCGTGGCGAGGCCCACGCCGGGCGAGTCCTTACGAGCGCGGTCGTAGACCTCGATCGCGGTGAAGGACCCGCGCCAGCGGGCGATCACATCGATCACGGTCTTGCGTTGCGGTGTCATGCGCGCGCGAGGGGGAAGATCGAGCTTCGGCTGTCGAGGCATCGATCGAGGATTTTAGCTGAGACTGATTCTCAATTTCAGGTAGAGAATTTGCAAAACTCACCCACACCGTCGGGACCGATTGCCGATAATGGGCCGCGGTGAAGAAGCGGCTACCGCTCGCCCTCTTGCTCGTGGTCGGTGCAATGCTCGCCGCCGGGTCGACCGGCGCCTCGCAACCGACTGCAGGTACCGGCGCGTCCGCGAGCGCGTTCGGGATCAAGGTGCTCGTTCCGGGCGCCGCGGGGGGCTCGGCGGTCTCGGTGTCAGCTCCGCCGGACACGGTCGGATTCGCCGGCGGCTTCTCCTACGGCAGCTCGGCGACCACGGGATCGATCTCCGGTTCGGCGTCGGCATCGGCGACCTCGACGGCTACCGCGAGCGCGTCGGCGACCATCAGCTCGGTCTCGCTGTTCGGCGGGGAGGTGACGGCAGGCTCGGTCGCCGCCAAGGCGCAGGCCTCGACGGTCGGCACGAGTGCGGCGGGCAACTTCTCCGGTTCCTACGTCTCAGGCCTCACCGTCCTTGGTGCCGCCGCGGCCACCGGCGCCGGAGCTCGGGTTGCGCTCGGCGACTGGGGCTACGCAATCGTCCTCGAGGAGTCCGCCGCGCATGGAGCGACCAGTAGCGGTCAGAACTACCGCGGGTTCGTGACAGCGCTCGACATCCACCTCACCGCCGCGCACGGCGGCCTGCCCGCCGGCACGGAGATCCAGATCGGTCACGCCGAGGCGTCCGTCCAGGCGGCACCACCTCCGCCGCCTCCTCCGACGAAAACGACCGCGCGCGTGAAAGAGAAGAAGACCCGTATCACCGTTCACAGGCCACCGAGGGCTCCAGAGCCAGGCGCGCGCTCGGGGGCCAGGCTTCCCCGCTCCCCCTTCCCGCGGATCCCGCACGTCCACCCGAAGCTGACCGCCGGCGGCTACGTCTTTCCGGTCTACGGCCCCTCCTCGTTCACGGACACCTTCGGCGCGTCACGGGCCGACGTGAACTGGCACCACGGCGACGACATCTTCGCTCCACTCGGCGCTCCGTTACTCGCGTGCGCCGAGGGCACCGTGTTCTCCGTTGGTTGGAACGAGGTCGGCGGCAACCGGCTCTGGCTCCGGGACGCGCAGGGAAACGAGTTCTACTACGCACACCTCTCGGCCTTTTCGCCCCTGGCCCGAAACGGCGCACACGTCAAGGCCGGTGAGGTGGTGGGCTTCGTCGGCAACACGGGCGACGCGGCGGGCACGCCGTACCACGTGCACTTCGAGATCCACCCCGTCTCGCTGCTCAACCTCCGCTACGACGGGGCGGTCAACCCGACCAGCTACCTGACGGCCTGGAAGCACCTCCAGGACGTCCGCGCAACCTCCGTCGCGGGCTGGCTCCCGAATGTGCGGCCGTCAGTGGCCGCGCCGAAGCCAGGAGCGATCCTGCTCCAGGTCTCCGACATCTCGCAGGCGAGCGGGCTCGACCCCGGCTCGCTGCGACGGGCGTTCGTCGCGCCGGCCTCGGCCGAGGGCGACCTCGCGCTGCTCCGAGCGCGAGATTTCCTCCCGCAAGGCTAGCTCCGAAAACTCAGCGGCTGAGTGCCAGCCCTGGGCTGCCGGCCAAAGGCATCGCTCGCGATGCCGTCTATGAATAGGGGCCGACGCCGAGACAGACCCGCGAATGGCCTACGCGTTAGTTGTTGGAGTTGCCCTGGTAGCCGAACTCGTCCTCTTCGCCGAAGACCCGGTCCTTGAGCCACTTGCGTGTGTCCTCGCCGGTCATCGGGTTGAAGAGGATGCCGAGCGTGATACCGGTCAGGAGCAGCATCGTGTTGCGCCCCTTGTGGCTGTCCGCGCCCTGGATCCGGTCGGCCGCCTTGCGGAGGTCCTGCACCGCGTTGCGCAGGTTCTCCTGGATGTCCTTGTCGTCGGCGACCCGCTGAGCCATGCCGGTGACGCCGCGCTTGCCGATCAGCTCCTGGTAGACCTCGCGCGCCGCGAGGACGGCGTCGCGGATGTTCCCTCGGAACTCCTCGTCCTTGATCGCCCGTTCCACGTACGGCCGGACATCTTTGGTCTTTGCCATGTTCAGCGGTCCTTTCAGTTGCTTGCCGGGGGACTCTACCCCTCCGAAAGCCACTGCTAAACAGGGTTAGGCGGGAAGAGCGGCCTGGCGTTCTGACGTAGCCGGCCGCGGACGGCGATTCGTCAGCGCGCCGTCGAAGGCTGCTTCGAGCACGTCGTCCAGGGTGTCTGCGAGCACGAACTCGAGCTCCTCGCGGGTTTCCTTGGGCAGCTCTTCGAGATCCGGCTCGTTCTCGTGCGGGACGATCACTTTCTTCACGCCCGCACGCTGGGCTGCGAGCACCTTCTCGCGGAGGCCGCCGATCTGGAGCACCTGTCCCGTGAGAGTGATCTCGCCGGTCATGGCGACATCCTCTGACACCGGCACGCCACGGACGAGCGAGACGATCGCCGTGGCCATCGTGATCCCCGCCGAAGGCCCATCCTTCGGGATCGCGCCGGCTGGGATGTGAACGTGAATGTCGTGATCTGTGAACCAAGTCGGGTCGAGGCCGAGCTGGACGGCATGCGAGCGCACCCACGAGAGCGCAGCGCGAGCCGACTCCTGCATCACTTCGCCGAGTTGGCCGGTGACGGTCAGCTTTCCCTCGCCCGGGTAGGCGGTGGCCTCGATGAAGAGCACGTCGCCGCCAACGGCCGTGACCGCCAGGCCGGTTGCCACACCGGGGTCCGAGGTTCGTTTACGGACGTCGCCCGCGAATCGCCTCGGCCCTAGCCAGAGGCGAACTCTCTTCTCGTCGACGCGGATCTTGCCCTTCTTGCCCTCGGCGATCTGCCGGGCGGCTTTGCGGAAGAGCGCGGCGATCTGGCGCTCCAGGTTGCGGACGCCGGCTTCCCGTGTGTACTCCCGGATCACGAGCCGGAGCGCCTTGTCCTGGATCGTCACTTGTCCCGGCTCGAGCCCGTGGGACTCGAGCTGCTTGGGCACGAGGTACTTGCGTGCGATGCCGAACTTCTCGTCCTCGGTGTAGCCCGACAGGTTGATCATGTCCATGCGGTCGAGTAGCGGCCCCGGGATCGTCTCGAGCTGGTTCGCGGTGCAGATGAACAACACCTTCGAGAGATCGAACGGAAGGTCGAGGTAGTGATCGCGAAAAGTCTTGTTCTGCTCGGGGTCGAGAACCTCGAGCATCGCGCTCGCCGGATCGCCGCGGAAGTCTGCGCCCATCTTGTCGATCTCGTCGATCAGGAGGACTGGGTTTTTGGACTCGGCGTCGCGCAGCGCGCGCATGATCGTGCCCGGCATGGCGCCGATGTAGGTGCGGCGATGGCCTCGGATCTCGGCCTCGTCCCGGACCCCGCCCACTGAGATGCGGACGAACTTGCGCTCGAGAGCCCGCGCGATCGAATGGCCCAGCGAAGTCTTGCCGACTCCCGGGGGCCCGACGAAGCAGAGGATCTGACCCGAGACGTCCTGGCGGAGCTTCGCGACCGCGAGGTGCTCGATGATCCGGTCCTTGACCTTCTCGAGGTCGAAGTGGTCCTCGTCGAGCACCTCACGCGCTCGCTCGAGGTCGAGATTGTCTTCGGTCGTCTTGTCCCACGGGAGGGTCACGATCCAGTCGAGATAGGTACGAATGACGCCGTACTCGGCTGACGCCGCGGGAAGCTTCTCCAGGCGCGCGAGCTCGCGGTCGACCGCCTTCCGTACGTCCTCCGGCAGCTCGATCTCGTCGAAGCGGGAGCGCAGCTCGTTCATCTCGGCCTGTTCCGCGTCGCCCTCGCCGAGCTCGTCCTGGATCGCCTTCAGCTGCTGGCGTAGGAAGAACTCGCGCTGGCCCTTCTCCATCTCGGACTGCACCTGCGATTGGATCTTCGATCCCAGCTCGACCAGCTCGAGCTCGCGGTTCAGGATCAGCGCGATCTCGCGGAGGCGCGCCTCGACGTCGTTCTGTTCGAGCAGGCGCTGCTTCTCCTCGGTCTTCAGCCTGAGCGTTGAGGCGACGAGATACGAGAGAGCGCTCGGGTCGTCCACGTTCGTCGCGGCGAGCTCCAGCTCGTCCGGCAGATACGGGACCATCGAGATCACGCGGCCGTAGAGCGTCTGGACGTTCCGGGTCAGGGCCTCGAGCTCCGGGGTCTCGTTGACGACGTCGGCCACCTCGCCGAACTTGCCCACGAAGTACGGCTCGTCCTGGACGCGGCGCTCCAACTTGATCCGGCGCACGCCCTGGACCAGGATCCGGAGCGTCCCGTCGGGCACCCGGATCATCTTGTGCACGACGGCGGCGGTCCCCGTTTCGTAGAGGTCGTCCCAGCCGGGCTGCTCGGGCTCGCTGTTGCGCGCAGTGACGAGCGCGAGCACGCGATCGCCGGCGACGACGTCCTCGATCAGCTTGATCGAGCGTTCCTGGCCGATCGCGAGTGGGGTCATCGATTGCGGGAAGACCACGGTCTCGCGCAACGGCAAGACCGGCAGAGAGTCCGGGATCTCGATCTCGCCCGTGCCGATCGTCTCGTCGAGCTCCAGCTCGTGTTCGTTCTCGCTCACGAGGCCCTTCCGATCGCGATCGTGACTCTGCTCTGCGGCGGTCGAGCCTCGGCGACCGGCAGCACGATCGTCAGCAAGCCACGGCGGTACTCGGCATTGGCCGCGCTCGGGTCGACGCGCTCAGGGAGTGCGAATCGCCGCTGGAACGGGCCGTACTCGATCTCCATCTGGTGGTAGCGCCCGGCGGACTGAGGCCGGCTGCGCTCTCCCGCGATCACGAGCGTGCTGTCGTCCGCGTAGATGCTCACGTCGTCGGGGTCGATCCCGGCGAGGTCGACGATCAGCCGCAGCTCGGCAGGATCCTCGGACCGCAGGCAATCCACCTCGGGCCGAAACCCGTGCCGCATGCCCGAGAACCGTGGCACTTGCCACAGCTCGTCGATCAGGTCCTGAATCTCACCCTGGAGCCGGTCGAATTCCTTGCGTTTGCTCACGTACATACGGTACCGCCGTTCGTGCGAGGTTCGGTGCGACGTCTAAGTTAGCAAGCGCTAGCTTAGTGGCCGTTAACCACCCTCGAGCAGTTCGCGAAGGAAACTTCCGCCGCCGATCACGCGGTCGGCCTTCGCTCCTGCACGGTCGCGCAGGCCACGATCCGACGTGGCGAGCCAGTACCGATCGCCGGCCTCTGCCAGCTCACCGGCGCGGCGGGCGATCGTGTCGTCGGCGATCTCCTGGCCCTCCCAGAACACCTCCACGTCGACGTCGTTCGAGTCCGCCCAGGCCTTTGCGCGCCGCTCGAGCTCCTGGCCCGAGAGGTTCGGCCACTGGGAGCGCCGGACGTTCTCCGCATCCACCAAAACGACAGTCCGACTAGCATCGCGCGGCATGAAGGGCATCATTCTCGCCGGTGGGACCGGCTCGCGGCTCGATCCGCTGACGCGGATCACGAACAAGCACCTGCTGCCGATCTACGACCGCCCGATGGTCACCTACTCGATCGAGGCGCTCGTAAATGCGGGCGTGGACGAGCTGATGCTCGTCACCGGAGGGACGCATGCCGGCGAGTTCTTCCGCCTACTCGGCAACGGCCACGAGTACGGCATCGACCGTCTCCTCTACGCCTACCAGGAGAAGCCGGGCGGCATCGCAGAGGCGCTGGGGCTCGCCGAGCGGTTCGGTAGTGGCGACCGGGTCGTCGTCATGTTGGCCGACAACGTGCTCGAGAGCTCGCTCCGGACCGCTGTGGAGAACTTCGGCAAGCAGGACCACGGCGCGAGAATCCTGCTCTCGCCGATGCAGGAGGTCGAGCACCTGCGCCATCTCGGCGTGCCCGAGTTGAACGGGGACGGCCGCGTCGTGCGCATCGTCGAGAAGCCCGAGCAACCGCCGAGCGAGTACGCGGTGGCCGGCATCTACTTCTACGACGAGTCCGTCTGGGAGGTGATCCCCACGCTGCAGCCGTCCGGGCGCGGAGAGCTCGAGATCACGGACGTCAACAACTGGTACGTCGACCAGGGGACGATGGAGTACGACGTGCTCGACGGTTTCTGGGGGGATGCGGGGGAGTCGATCGACGCGTACTACGAGGTCAACGACTTCGTGCGGGCGAACGGCGTGAACCGTGATTGAGGGAGTCGAGGTCATCCCTCTGCGTCGGTTCGAGGACGAGCGCGGCTGGTTCTGCGAGCTCCGCCGCGAGAGCGTGTTGCCGAAGCCGACCAAGCAGACGAACGTCTCTTTCTCGCGGGAAGGCGTGATCCGGGGGCTCCACTTCCACCAACGCGGTCAGGACGACCTCTTCGCGTGCCTTCAGGGGACCGCTCGCGTGGTCGTGCTCGACCTCCAGACCGGTGCCACGTTCTCCGAGGACATCGGCGACGCCAACCCGGTCGCCGTCTGGATCCCGGGCCATCACGCCCACGGTTTCGAGGCGCTGACGGACCTGCTCTTCTGTTACCACGTGACCGAGGAATACGACCCCGAGGACCCCGACGAACAGGGGGTTCCCTGGGACGACCCGCGCGTCAAGCATCTCTGGAGCTCTCAATCGCCGATCCTCTCGGCACGGGACGCGTCGGTCGCGTCCTCGTAACCGGCGCGGGCGGGCAGCTCGGCCGCGCTCTCGCGGAGGAGTTCGCACCGCAAGACGTGGTTGCGTTGACCCGCGGGGACTGGGACGTCACGTTTCCGCCTCCGGCTGGTCTCGACGACGTCGGGTTGGTGCTGCACGCGGCCGCCTGGACCGACGTCGACGGTGCCGAGGCGGACCCTCAGGGCGCCTCGGCTGTCAACGTCGGCGGCACGAGGAACGCGGCCGCGCTCGGTGCGCCGCTCGTCTACTTCTCCACTGATTACGTGTTCGACGGTTCGAAGCGCTCGCCCTACGTCGAGTCGGACGCGCCCAATCCGCTGTCCGCGTACGGTCGCTCGAAGTCGGTCGGGGAGGCGGCGGCCGGAGAGGGCTCCTGGATCGTCCGCTCTTCGTGGCTGTTCGGGCCCACCGGAAACAACTTCGTGCGGACGATGCTCAGGCTCGGTCCCGAGCGCCAGGAGGTCGCGGTCGTGGACGATCAGGTCGGGAGCCCCACGTATGTCGGGCACCTCGCCGCAGCGACCCGGCGGGTGGTGCAGCTCGACCCCGGTATCTGGCACATCGCTGCGGAGGACCAGTGCACCTGGGCCGAGTTCGCGAGCGCGATTTTCGAAGAGGCGCGGATCGAGTGCCGTGTTCGGCCGATCTCGACCGCCGAGCTCGGGCGGCCCGCTCCGCGGCCTGCGTACTCGGTGCTGCGCAGCGAACGAAAGGGCGCCCCACGGCTTCCGCACTGGCGCGACGGGCTGCGCGAGTGCCTGGCCCTCCTGCTCTAACCTGAATCGCATGCAGCTCGAGCCGCTCCTCGAAGAGCTCGTCGGCGGGCACACCTTGACCCGCGCGGTGCTGAGCGGTCCGCGGCGCAAGACCGAGGAGATCTCGAAGGTCATCGTGCGTCCGGTAGCGCTACGCGAGGGGTTGCGCTACCAGTTCACCTACCAGGCGCTGGACCGCTCTCGCAGCGAGAACCTCGCGCCGGAGGAGGCGCATGCCCACCTGGCCGAGCTGCTCCGCGACCGGTTCAAGCAGGGCCTGCTGCATTCGCCCGAAGCTGACTTCCAGGTGCTCGGCGGCGAAAAAGTGTTGAAGCGGCCGCCGACGCGGCCTGAGGCCGAGCTCGAGCACGACCGGCGCAAGGTCCGCGTCCTGGAGGAAGGCGTGCCAAACCCGTTTTTGATCGAGCTTGGCGTGATGGACGAAAGCGGCGCGGTTCATCCGCGCGCGCGGGACAAGTTCAGGCAGGTCAACCGTTTCCTCGAGCTCGTCGCCGACATTGTCCCGCACCTTCCGCGGGATCGACCTCTCCGCGTGGTCGACGTGGCGTGCGGCAAGTCGTATCTCTCCTTCGCGCTCTTTCACTACCTGCGGGACGTCGAAGGGTTCGACGTGCGCGAGGTGGGGATCGACGTCAAGTCGGACGTGGTGGCGCGCTGCGCCGACCTGGCCGCCCGCCTCGGCTACCAGCAGCTGCTGTTCGAGGTGGCCGCCGCGGCGGAATTCGAGCTCGAGCAACCGGTCGACCTGGTCGTCTCATTGCACGCCTGCGACACGGCAACCGACGACGCCCTGGAGCGGGCCGTTCGGTGGGACGCCGGTGTCGTGCTCGCGGCACCCTGCTGCCAGCACGAGCTCTACGGCCAGCTCCACAGCGAGCCGTTGCGGCCGCTGCTCGAACACGGAATCGTGCGCGAGCGCGTCGCTGCTCTCGCCACCGATGCCGTCCGGGCCCAGATCCTCGAGCTGCTCGGGTACCGGACGCAGATCGTCGAGTTCGTCGAAACCGAGCACACGCCGAAGAACCTCTTGATCCGGGCGGTGAAACGGGATCGTCGCCCCGACGCCGCCGCAGCGCGGAGCTACCTCGACTTCAAGCAATCGCTCGGCGTCGATCCCTATCTCGAGCGGGCTCTGGCCGACCGCCTGGAGCCCGTGCTCTCGGAGCCAACGCGCTGAGCTTCTACTCTTAGGCCATGCGTCTGCTCGTGACCGGAGCCGCGGGCTTCATCGGCTCCAACTTCGTCCGCTACTGGCTCGACCGGAACCCTGACGATCACGTCGTCGGCTACGACGTGCTCACGTATGCCGGCAACCGAGAGAGCCTCGGGGATCTCGAGGAGCGGATCGTCTTCATCGAAGGCGATATCGCTGACAGAGAACTGGCCGAACGAACGCTGAGGGACGAGCAGGTGGAAGCCGTCGTCAACTTCGCCGCCGAGTCGCACAACAGCCTGGCTGTCGTCGATCCCGGACGGTTCTTCCGGACGAACGTGCTCGGGACGGTGGCGCTCCTTGAGGCCGCCCGAGCGGTCGGCCTGGAGCGATTCCATCATGTCTCGACCTGCGAGGTCTACGGCGACCTGCCGCTCGAGAGCGACGAAGTGTTCACCGAGGAGACGCCTTACCGCCCTCGCACGCCGTACAACGCCTCGAAAGCCTCGGCCGACCATGCCGTGCGCGCGTTCTCGGAGACGTACGGCTTACCGGTCACGATCACGAACTGCTCCAACAACTACGGGCCGTTTCAGTTCCCGGAGAAGGTGATTCCGCTCTTCGTCACGAACGCGATCGACGAGCTTCCGCTGCCGCTCTACGCATCGACCAAGAACCGGCGGGAGTGGCTGCACGTCGACGACCACTGCCGCGCGATCGAGCTCGTGCTGCGCGACGGGCGGGAGGGCGAGACCTACAACGTGGGCTCCGGGGTGGAGAAGAGCGTCGAGGAGATCGCCGACCTCGTGCTCGAACTGACCGGCAAACCTGCGGAGCTGAAGACGATCGTCCCCGACCGGCCCGGCCACGACCGGCGCTACCTGCTCGACTCGGGGAAGCTCCGCAGCGAGCTGTCATGGGAGCCGGAGGTCGAGTTCGACACCGGACTGCGCGAGACCGTCGAGTGGTACGTGGAGCGGCGCGACTGGTGGGAGCCTCTGAAGGAGCGCGCCCCGGTTGAAGAAACCGCCTGGCGCTAGCCGGCTGGGTAGCCCCAACGACCGTGTATTAGGTTCACGCGCGCCCGCCCCCACCCTCAAAGGGTGGGGCAATCAACCCACCACCCTCGCAGGCGACGCTACCGCAAGAGATCGCGCGCGTACGTGAACGATCCGTGCCGATTCTGGGTCTCTTGCCCTAGCCGTTCTTGCAGAGCGCGCGGTCGCGGTCGAACTCGCTGCGATGGCCCTGGATTGCCTGCGAGCGGTCGAGGTAGGGCAGGCCCTCGCCGCAGCGCCCCAGATGGATCAGCGAGGTGCCGATGTTGTAGTTCGCGTACGCCTCGTAGATGTCGCCGCTGCCCTGCAGGCCCGAAAGCGCCCGCTGCGCGACCGGGAGCGCGCCGGCATAGTCCCCCGAGCGTATTCGGCCCGTCGACTGGTCGACCAGGCGCCGCGCCTCGCCGAGCGAAGGTTTCCCGCCGGACGGCGTCGTGGTCGGCGGCGGCGGTGGCCCCGCAGTCTTGGTCGTCGTGGTGATGCGCTCGGTCACCGTCGATCCGGGACCGGTCTTCACGATCGTCTTCACGCCGGTGGCGCCTGCCCCACGCTTACGGTCGTCACCGCCGACGAGCAAGGCTGCGAGGATCGCGCCCAGAGCACCGGCTCCCAGCAGGAGACCGCCCAACGCCAGCAGCACGGGCGGTCGCCTCGGTTGTCCGCCCGGGCGGCCGGAGCGCGCAGGCATCGCATCGACGGGTGGTCCGCCGCCGGGGGCCACGACCTGTGCGAGCTCCGTCGTGGATCCCGCCGCTTCGGCTAGCGCATGCCGCAGATCGGCGGCGAGCTCGGCCGCCGTGGGGTAGCGAGCGGCCGGGTCCTTCGCCATGGCCTTGCCGAACACCCGGTCGAGCTGGGGCGGCAGGTTCTCGCACAGTTCGTGGATGGATGGGATCGGGGCGTTCACGTGTGCCGCCGCCTCCGCTGTTATCGACTCGCTCTCGAACGGCCGCCGCCCGCTGAGCAGCTCGAATGCGACCACGGCCAGCGCGTACCGGTCGCTCGCGTCAGTAGCCAGCTCTCCTCGGGCCTGCTCCGGCGACAGGTAGCCCGCCGTGCCAAGCACCGTTCCCGTCATCGTCAGCGAGTCCAGGCCCGCCGCTCGGGCGATGCCGAAATCCGCGACGTGGACCTTGTCGGCGCGATCGAGCAAGAGGTTCGCGGGCTTCACGTCCCGGTGGACGACGCCGTGCCGGTGCGCAGCGTCGAGGGCGGCGCCGGCGTCCTCCAGCCAGTCGAGCGCCTGGGCCGGCTCCTGCGCCCCGGAATCTCGCAGCCGGTCGTCCAGCGAGCCCCCGCTCAGGTACTCCATGACGATGAACGGGCGGCCGCTCCACTCGCCCACGTCGAAGATCGTGACGATGTTCTGCTCGCCCGACAGTCGCGCGGCCGCCAGCGCCTCGCGCGTGAACCGCTGGCGGATCGCATCGTCCTGTGAATAGCGCTCCGCGAGCAGCTTGACCGCAACGGCACGCCCCAGAGTCGCGTCGGTCGCCCAGTAGATCTCGCCCATGCCGCCGCGGGCGATCCGCTTGGGTGAGCGGTAGCGCTCGGGAAGGATCTGTGCATCGACAGGCGTAGTCATCCGGGAGGTTCAGGGCGTCCCATGCCCGGGCGCGAACGCCGAAAAACGCCCGCACAAACCAAGAATGAAGGCGCTGTAAAGATCGAGTTGCCTGCGCAAATGATCGGCTAACCTCCACAGGTCCGGGCCTCGGCGCGCCGTCCCGAGCGCCGTCGGCGGGTCTGCCCCCGGTATCAGCCAAATGCCCACGCGTGCCATTCTCACCGCAGTTCTGACGGCTTCCGGCCTGTTGGCCGCCGCGTCCAGCGCGCCTGCGCGAGATACCCAAAGGACGTCGCCGGCACGCGCGCAAGGGTCGCCGACGTTCTTCGTCGTCGGCCGCGGCTGGGGCCACGGAATCGGCCTCAGCCAGTACGGGGCCTACGGCTTCGCGCAGCACGGCTACCGGGCCGAGCGGATCGTCAAGCACTACTACGCCGGTACGACCATCGGGCTAGCGCCCCTCTCGCGGGTGCGCATTCTCCTCGGCGAGGGTCGGAGCCGGGTCTCGATCGCGTCGAAGGAGGCGTTTGCCGTGAGGGACGGCAAGGGCAAGACGCACCCCCTCGATCCCGGCACGTACAACGTCGGCACGAGCTTCAAGGTCAAGGACGACCCGAGCGGACCGGCGAAGGTCTTGCAGTACCCGCTGACGTTCGTGCCCGGCCTGCAGCCCCTTGCACTCGACGGCAGCGGCTACCGCGGCTCGATCCGGCTGAACAAGCGTGGCTCGTCGCTCCAGGTCGTCAACGTCGTCGGCCTCGAGCCGTACCTCTGGGGCGTCGTTCCGTCAGAGATGCCCAGAGACTGGTCGCAGGAGGCGCTCAAGGCACAGGCGATCGTGGCCCGCTCCTACGCGGCGGCCCACCTACACAGCGGCGGTGGGTTCGACCTCTACCAGGACACCCGCAGTCAGGTCTACAGAGGAATCCGGGGCGAAGCGGCAAGCTCCAACGCGGCGGTCAGCGCGACGGCGGGCAAGGTCGTCCTCTACCGAGGGAAGGTCGCGAACACCTTCTTCTTCTCGACCTCGGGCGGCCGCACAGCGTCGGTCGAAGATGTCTGGCCGACCTCCTCTCCGATTCCGTACCTCAAGTCGGTCGCGGATCCGTACGACTCGATCTCGCCACACCACACCTGGGGCCCGTTCCGGATCACTCCGGGCGCGCTGGCCCGCCGCCTGCACGTACCGGGGCGACTGGTCTCGGTCGACATCGCCGCGGCCAGGTCGGGCCGGGTCAAGAACGTGATCGCGACCGGTAGCGGTGGCCAGGTGACGCTGAGCGGCTCGGACGTCAAGAGCGCGCTCGGGCTGCGATCGACCTGGTTCCGCATCGCCTCGCTGCTGCTAACGCCACCCGAGGAGCCGGTTGTCTACGGCCTGCGGCAGACCTTGACCGGCCTGGCCGGCGGAGTCCGCGCCGCAACCCTGCAGCGACGGTCGTACGGCGGATCCTGGCGACCGGCTGCGACGGTGCGTCCAGCAGGCGACGGCACCGTCAAGCGCTCGGTCGCGCCCCGGATCTCGACCGACTACCGGCTGTACGCCCGCGGCGTCACGAGCGCGCTCGTCCGGCTGAACGTCTCACCGGCGGTAAGGCTCTTCGTCGCCGGCGATCGGAGCGGCTTCTACGGACGCGTACGGCCGCTCGTCAGCGGCACCGTGCAGATCCAGCGGCAGGGCGCCTCAGCCTGGCGCACGGTCGCAAGCGTGCCGGTGCGCGCCGACGGCACCTTCGAATCGCAGGTCTACCCCGAGGCCGGGACCTACCGCGCCAGGGTCGTTCCCGGCGGCGGCTTCGTCCCGGGTATCTCGCCGATCCTGCGAATAGTCGGCTGACCCGGTCGGCCCGCCTAATCGGCGTCTAGTTGTTTTCCAGCAGCTCGTCGTCGGGCACGTCGCGGAGGATGCGCGCCGGGTTCCCGACCACGAGCACCCGCGGCGGCACGTCGCGGATCACGACGGCTCCCGCGCCCACGAACGCTTCCTCGCCGACCTCGATCCCCGGCAGCAGAACGGCCGCGCCGCCGATGCGCGCGCCTCGCCGGATCGTCGGCCCCTTGCGCAGCGCGTGGCGCCGCTCGGTGCGCCCCATGAAGTTGTCGTTCGTGGTCGCCACGCAGGGGGCGATGAAGACGTTGTCTTCTAGCGTCGAGTACGCAGTGATGTAGGCGTTGGCCTGGATCTTCGTCAACTCGCCGATCGTCGTGTCGTTCTCGACCAGCGAGCCGCGGCCGATCACCACGTCGTCGCCGATCTCGCAGCGCTCCCGGACGCATGCCTGGTCGCCGACAACCACGCGTGCGCCGATCTTCGTCCCCGCGAAGAGCACGGCGCCGGCGGCCACGATCGTTCCGGGGCCGAGCTCGAGCGGCGGCAGCGGCTCGCGCACGGCGGTGGAACGCGGAGACAGGGAGGGTTGCTTGCCGAGCACCGCGTTGTCGCCGATCTGGCACCCCTCTCCGATCACGGTGCCGTCGTGGACGACGACGTTCTCTCCGCGCTCGAAGCTCAAGCGACGGCCCGTTCGAGCGTCCGCTGGAGCTGTTCGAGCGTGCGCACGACGGCGAGCCCGTCCCGCGCGGCCGCGACACGATCGCCTTCCCCCCGTACGAGCGCGAGGAAATGTTCGCACTCGAGCCGCAGTGGCTCGGCGTTGTCGATCTTCGGGATGTAGATGTCGCCGGTACGAGTGAGCCACTCGCCGTACGTCTCGGCGCGCTGCCACGGGGCCTTGTCGTAGACCGTGACCTTCCGGTCGAGCTCCATGTCGTCGAAGACGACCATTTTCTCCTTCCCGACCACGGTGATCTTCCGCATCTTGTGCGGGTCGAGCCAGGAGAGGTGCATGTGCGCGATCTTCCCGGATGGGAAGCGCAGGAAGCAGAAGACGACGTCTTCGACGCCCGGCGTCAGGAACGAGTTCCCGTGGGCCCACAACTCGCTCGGCTCCTCGTCGAGGAGCTGGAGGATCACCGACAGGTCGTGGACCCCGAGCGACCAGAGCGCATTCTCGTCGCGCCTGATTTTCCCGAGGTTCTGCCTGTTCGAATAGATGCACAGAACCTCTCCGAGCTCTCCCGCTCCGATCAGCTCCTTGAGCTTCTTCACGGCTGGGTGGTAGAGCAGGAGGTGGCCCGGCATGCAGACGAGGTCGCGTTCCTCGGCCAAGGTGCAGAGATCCTCGGCCTCGGCGGCGGTCAGCGCCGGCGGCTTTTCGACGAGCACGTGCTTGCCGGCCTCAAGTGCGCGCTTTCCCAGTTCGTAGTGCGTCACGACGGGAGTCGCGACGATGACGGCCTCGAGGTCGGGGTCAGTGAGCATCTCGTCGAACTCGGCGGTCATGCGGGCCTGGGGGTAGCGAGACGCAAACCGCTCTCGCAGCTCGGGAGAAAGGTCACACAACCACGTCAGGTCGGCGAGGTCGTCGAAGTTGCGCGCGAGGTTCGGGCCCCAGTAGCCGAGGCCTGCGAGTCCGACTTTCGTCACGGCGTCAGCGTAACCAGCAGCCCGGCGATGCGCTCGGAGGCGCGACCGTCACCGTACAGCTGTGGTCGTTCCCCGGGCATGCGGGCATGCTCGAGGGCGGGCCCGAGACCGCTCGGCTCCACGAGCTGGTTCGCCCCCACCTCCACCGTCTCCACCCACTCGGTCGAGGGCCGCAGGGTCAGGCACGGCACGCCGTACCAGTAAGCCTCCTTCTGCAGACCGCCGGAATCGGTGAGGATCACACCCGCCTGCGACGCCAGCGCGACGAAGTCGAAATAGCCGAGCGGGTCGATCAGCTCGATCTCCGGCGCCAGCTCGAGTTGCTCCTCGGCGATGACGCGCGCCGTGCGCGGATGCACTGGGAAGACCATCCGTCGCCGCACGCGGTTCAGCGCCGCGACGATCTCGCGGAGACGTTCGGGCTGGGTGTTCGCCTCGCGATGAATCGTGAGCACGACGTACTGCCCCGCTTCTACGCCCAATCGCTCCAGCACGTCAGATCGCTTCAACGCGATCGGCCAGAACGTCTGTGTCGCATCGTGCATCACGTCGCCGACGACTTCGGCTCGGCCGGAAACGCCCTCGCGCTCGAGCGTCGCGGCCGCGTGCTCGCTCGGCGCGAGCAAGAGCTGCGCGAGCCGGTCGACCTCGATGCGGTTTCGTTCCTCCGGCATCGAAAGGTCGCCGGAGCGAAGCCCTGCTTCCACGTGCGCGAGCGGCGTCTGTGTCTCGGCCGCCGCGCGCCCCCCGGCCGCGGTCGAGTTCGTGTCCCCGTAGACGAGCACCCAGTCCGGTCGTTCACGTTCGATCGCCTCGAGGATCCCGGCCTGCATCGGCTCCGGGTCCGCGGTCCTCAGTCCGAGTGCGTAGCCCGGCTCGCGGAGCTCGAGCTCCTCGAAGAAGACCTGCGAAAGCTCCGGATCGTAGTGCTGCCCGGTGTGCAGCACGACCTCGTCGATCCCAGCGTCCCGAAGCGCCACCGAAAGCGGCGCAGACTTGATGAATTGAGGGCGGTTCCCGACGACGGAGAGGATCTTCACGGCGCCATAGCCTACGGAGCTTTTTCGCTACTCTCGCGAGCGCAGCGATGCGACAACCTTAGTACCCGACGAAAGTCGTGAGACTTTCGTCGGATAGACCTGGGCCGTTAGCTCAGTTGGTAGAGCAGGGGACTCTTAATCCCAAGGTCGAAGGTTCGAATCCTTCACGGCCCATAGGCCCTCGCCCACTCACAAAGGCCGACGCCATTGCCCAGGATGCGATTCCGTGAGTTTTTCAAGCGGTCCCGCGGAGACGGTGATCAGACGCAGGCTCCTGTTCTGAGCCTGGACCGCGAACACTTTCCTGCCGGCGCTCGTGGAGAGGAGCGGTCGCGGTTTTTGGCCGAGGCGAGCGAGCTGCTGTCGGCGTCGCTCGAGTGGGAGGAGACGCTGGCGGGCATTGCGCGGCTCGCGATCCCGAGCTTGGCCGACTGGTGCATCGTCGACGTCCTCGCGGAAGACCGCGAGACGATTCGTCAGGTCGCCGTCGCCGCCGCGGACCCACACAAGGAGGAGGTGCTGCTCGAGATGCGGCGGCGTTATCCGCCGACCCTGCAATCGCCGCAGCCGGCGGCTCAGGCGCTGCGCACGTCTCAGCCGGCCTACTTCCGGGAGTTCACACCCGAATCGCTTCGGGCGACCACCAGGGACGCGGACCACTTCCGGTTGATCCAGGAGCTCGATCCGTCCTCGGCGATCGCCGTCCCTCTCGTCGCCGGCGGCGAGACCGTCGGGGCGGTCACCTTTGCGTGGGCCGAGTCGCGCCGGACGTACGGCGAAGCCGATGTCGCGCTCGCCCAGGAGGTCAGCCGCCGAGCCGCGCTGGCGATCGAGAACGCCCGTCTCTATGCGGCGGAGTCCCAAGCGCGGGCCAAGGCGGAGACTGCGCAACAGCGATTCGCCTTCCTCGCCGAAGCGAGCGACCTTCTCTCGGCGTCGCTCGACTACGACCAGACGCTGACCCAGCTCGCCGAGCTCGCTGTCCCGAGGATTGCCGACTGGTGCATCGTCTACATGCGAGAAGGCGACGGCTCGATCCGCCGGCTGGCGATCAAGCATTTCGGCGGGCGTGAGGAGGCCGTTCGGGAGGTTCTGGAGCGTCACCCGCTCGACCCCGACGCTCGGACCGGCGTGCCTGAGGTGATGCGCACCGGGCAACCGGAGCTTCGCTCGGACTCGTCGTCGAGGCAGCTCGCCGCCGACGTGACCGATCCGGAGGCGCTCGATGCGGCCCTGGGGCAGCTCGACATCATCTCCTCGATGTGCGTGCCGCTCTCGGCCAGAGGCCGCACGCTGGGCGCGATCGAATTCGTATCGGCAGAGTCGGATCGCCGCTTCGACGAGGACGACCTGGCTCTGGCCAAGGAGCTCGCCGACCGAGCCGCGCTTGCCGTCGACAATGCGAGCCTCTACCACGTGTCTCGCGAGGCTGCCCGCGCGAGCGCCGAGACAGCCGCGCTCCTCGACACGCTCGTCGCGACCGCGCCGATCGGGATCGCATTCCTCGACCGTGACTTTCGCTTCATCCGCATCAACGACGCGCTGGCGAGCATCAATGGTCCGACGCCCGAAGAGCACCTCGGCCGGACGGTCCGCGAAGTCATCCCGGAGCTTGCGCCGAGGCTCGAGGAGTGGTGGAACCAGGTCCTGGCCAGCGGGGAACCGCTGCTCGACCTCGAGTTCAGCGGAAAGACCCCCGCGGCCGGCGAGGCCCCCCTTCACTTGCTCGGCAGTTACTACCCGGTCGAGAGCCCGGACGGCGCCATCGTCGGGATTGGCGCGGTGGTGGTCGACATCACCGAGCGCAAGCGTGCGGACGAGGCGCGGCGATTCATGAGCGAGGCGAGCACCGTACTCTCATCGTCGCTCGACTGGGAGAAGACGCTCGCCCGGGTCGCCAACCTGGCGGTGCCCGCACTTGCGGACTGGTGCACGATCGACATGGTCGGCGATCACGGCGAGATCCTCAGGCTCGCGGTCGCGCACGCCGACCCGGCCAAGGTTGCGTGGGCAAATGAGCTCGAGGAGCGCTATCCGCCGGATCCGGATGCTCCGTACGGCGTCCCGAACGTCGTGCGCACAAGCAAGTCCGAGCTCTTCTCCGAGATTCCGGATCAGCTGCTCGTCGAGGCGACCGAGGGTGACGAGGGCCTGCTCGAGATTCTCCGCGAGCTTGGGCTCAAATCCTCCATGTGCGTACCGCTTGTCGCGCGCGAGCGGGTGCTCGGCGCGATCACGTTCGTGTCCGAAGCCGCGGGGCGGCGCTTCGACGAGGCCGACCTCGCACTCGCGGAGGATCTCGCGCGCCGCGCGGCGATCGCGGTCGACAACGCGCGGCTCTTCCACGAGGCCGAGCAGCGGGCCGAGGCTGCGCGGGTGCTCGAGTACGTCGGCGACGGCGTGTTCATGCTCGACCGACAAGGAGTCGTCCGGTTCTGGAACCGTGCCGCGGAGACGATCACGGGGCTCGAGGGGTCGAATGTGGTCGGGCGGGCGTTGCGGAAGATCCTTCCGTCGTGGGAGGCGATCGTCGAAAACATCCCGGTGCTCACGGCGCCTGGCTCCGGCGCGAGCCGTGCCGAGACGGTGCCGCTCGAGTTGCCCGATCGAGAGCGCTGGCTCTCGATCTCGGGCGTCGGCTTCCAGGACGGGATCGTGTACGCGTTCCGAGACCTGACCGAGGAGCGAGCGCTGGAGGAGCTGCGGAGCGAGTTCGTCTCCACGGTCTCGCACGAGCTCCGGACGCCTCTGGCCGCGATCTACGGGGCCGCCTTGACGCTGCGTCGCACCGACCTCAAGCTGGGGGACGACCAGCGCGACAATCTGCTCGCCGTCGTTGCGAACGAGGCCGACCGCCTCGCTCGGACGGTCAACGACATCCTGTGGGCGAGCCGACTGGATTCGTCGACGCTTCAGATCGCGATCGAGAGCTGCAGCCCGGTTGCGCTTGCGGAGACGGTCGTTGCCGCGGCGAAGACGCACGCTCCGCCGGACGTCGAGATCGAGCTCGAGGCTGAGGACGAGCTGCCCGAGGTTGCGAGTGACCCCGACAAGGTGCGGCAGGTCCTCGCCAACCTGATCGACAATGCCGTCAAGTACTCGCCGGACGGCGGTCGGGTTGCACTGCGTATCGAGCCGACCGACCGCACGGTGAGGTTCTCGGTCGTCGACCAGGGCCTCGGGATTCCCTCGTCCGAGCAGCGGCGGATCTTCGACAAGTTCTATCGGCTCGATCCCGACATGACCCGCGGCGTCGGCGGGACCGGTCTAGGTCTCTACATCTGCCGTGAGCTGATCCGCAGGATGAACGGCCGGATCTGGGTCGACTCGCGGGAGGGCCGAGGCTCGACGTTCGCCTTCGAGCTCCCCGCTTCCGACCACGTGTAGCTCCAAACGCGAACGGGACGGCGGATGCCGTCCCGTTCAGGTCTGTCTAGCGCCGGCCTAGTGAGGCGGGCCGGGTGGCGGGCCCTCGTCCACGTATGCGCGCCGCCGTGTCCAGTAGCCGGGGCCGGCCCACGTCGACCAGAAGATCAGCGAGAGCACGAGCCCCGCCAGTCCGACGATGAACAGGATCCAGCCGATCGTGTGAATGTCCAGGCCCGAGACCTGCGCCTTGACGGCGAGGGCGAGGATCAGTCCGATCGCGATCAAGAAGATGCTTGCTCCGATTCCCATAGACCTCCTTTTCTGGATCCGGTTGTACCCGCAACTGCCCTGGCCGAATCTCACTCATTCGAGCGATTCCCTGCGGCAAGCTTGAGGGCGGATTGAGTAGGCTCGGCCCCAGTGCGCAGGGGGCTAATCGTGCGGCTTGTCGCAGTCGCGCTCGTGGCCGCGGCCGTGGCCTGGGCCGTGGCCTATTTCATCGACTGGTACCCGGTCTCAGCCGCCGAGCAGGCGGACCGGATCGACTTCGTCTTCCTGTTCGTCACGATCATCTGCATCGGCATCTTCGCGCTGGTGGCGTCGGTGATCGTCTACGCCGTCTTCCAGTTCCGCGCCAAGCCGGACGATGACTCCGACGGACCGCCGGTACACGGCCATACCGGCCTCGAGATCGTGTGGACGGCGGTCCCGGCCGTGCTCGTGACGGCGATCGCCGTCGTGAGCGCCGTCGTACTGGCCAAGAACGACCGCTTGCCGAAGCGTCACATCGTCGTCGAGGTGACCGCCCAGCAGTTCGCCTGGAAGTTCAAGTACCCCGGGTTCGGCGGGCTCGAGTCCGGCACGCTGCGCTTACCGAAGGGCGAGGCTGTCGAGCTGAAGCTCAAGGCGCTCGACGTCATCCACTCGTTCTGGGTGCCGGAGTTTCGGCAGAAACAGGACGCAGTGCCCGGGCTCACGACGCGGGTCGTGATCACGCCCACGCGAATCGGCACCTACCCGGTGATCTGCACCGAGCTCTGCGGCCTGGGTCACGCACTCATGCGCTCACGGGCGATCGTGATGAAGCCGGATGCGTTCGAGGCGTGGGGGCGTGGCCAGAAGCCGACCGGGGGAAGCGGGGGCGGTGCCGGCAAGGCTGCCTTCGAGAAGGGTGGCTGCGGTGCTTGCCACACGTTCAAGCCGGCCGGATCCACGGGAACCACCGGGCCGGACCTCGATAAGCTGGCGACGTATGCCCGGCGGGCGGGGAAGCCGCTCGAGTCGTTCGTCAGAGAATCGATCGTGAACCCGAGCGCTTACGTCGAGAAGGGCTTCCCTAACGTGATGCCCACGGGCTTCGACAGGACGTTCTCGAAGTCCGAGCTCGACGCGCTGGTGCGGTTCCTGGTTGCCGGGAGCAAGCAATGACGAGCATCACCGCCGGCCACGAGCTGCACGAGGCACCGCCGGCCGGATCTCCGCGCGGCTGGAGACGCCTGCTGGCTCCAGGGTGGCTGCGCGTGCCCTGGATGAGCGCCCTCTTCTTCGGGATCGGCGCCGGGATCACGGTGCTGGTGCGGTGGGCGGAGGGGTGGGAGCCGATCTGGAAGGGATCGGTGATCACGACCGTGGAGCTCGCGGCCGTGCCGTTCGGGTTCCTCGCGGGGATCGGTGGGTTCGACTACTGGGCCCGGTACGCGATCGGATCGCCGACACGTGCGGACGATCACTCCGGCCACGGCGCCCGTAGCTGGCGCGACTACTTCCGCATCAACACCGACCACAAGGTGATCGGGGTCCAGTACCTGGTCACGACGATCTTCTTCTTCGTCGCGGCCGGCCTCGTCGCGATGATCATGCGCGCCGAGCTCGCCAAGCCGGGGATGCAGCTCGTCGGCAACCAGACCTTCAACGAGCTGTTTTCGGTTCACGCCGCGTTGATGATCTTCCTGTTCATCATCCCGGCGTTCGCGGGCCTCGGCAACTACGTGATTCCGCTGATGATCGGCGCGCCGGACATGGCGTTTCCGAGGCTGAACGCGCTCTCGTTCTGGCTGCTGCCGATCGCGGGACTGATGATGCTCTCGAGCTTTCTCGTGCACGGTTTCGGCTGCGGCTGGACGTGCTACGCGCCGCTCGGGTCGTCACACCAGCCGCTCGGTGCCGTCTTCTTCAACATGGGCGTCCAGTGGGCGGGCGCGTCGTCGATCATGACCGCGCTCAACTTCCTGGTCACGATCATCACCATGCGTGCGCCCGGCATGACCTTCTGGCGCCTGCCCCTACTCGTGTGGGCGAACTTCACGACCTCGCTGCTGGTGGTGATCGCGACGCCGTTCATCGCCGGCTCGCAGTTCTTCGTCATGTTCGACCGCGTAATGCATACCCACTTCTTCGACCCGAGCCAGGGCGGCTACGTGCTCGGCTACCAGCACATCTTCTGGTTCTACTCGCACCCGGCGGTCTACATCATGATGCTGCCCGGGTTCGGGATCGCCTCGGAGGTCATAGCCGTAATGGCGAGGAAACCGATCTTCGGTTACCGCCTGATGGCGCTCTCGCTGATGGCGATCCTGGTGCTGGGCTTCTCGGTGTGGGCGCACCACATGTTCGTCTCCGGCATGGCGCCCTGGCTGCGCGTCCCGATGATGGTCACGTCGGTGGTGATCGCGGTCCCGACGGGGATCAAGGTGTTCTCGTGGTTAGCCACCTTATGGGAGGGACGGATCCGGTTCTCGACGCCGATGCTGTTCGCGCTCGGCTTTGTTTCCATGTTCGTGATCGGCGGCCTGTCCGGGATCTACCTCGCAGCGGTGCCGATCGACATCCAGACCTCGGACACGTACTTCGTCGTCGCGCACATCCACTACGTGCTCTTCGGTGGCTCGCTGTTCACGATCTTCGCGGGGATCTACTACTGGTTCCCCAAGATGACCGGGCGGATGTACAACGAGCGGCTGGGGAAGCTGCACTTCTGGCTCACATTCATCGGCTTCAACGCGACCTTCTTCCCCATGCACTGGCTGGGCATGCAAGGCATGCCGCGGCGGGTATCCGACTACGTCCCGCGCTTTGCGGACCTGAACCTGTTCATCTCCATCGCGTCGTTCTTCCTCGGTGCGTCGACGCTCGTCTTCCTCTACAACCTGCTCGTCTCGTGGGTGCGCGGCGAGCCTGCGCCGGCGAATCCGTGGCGGGCACTGACGATCGAATGGCAGGTGTCCTCGCCACCGCCGGTCTTCAACTTCGACAAGGTGCCGCAGGTCGTCGGCGGGCCGTACGAGTACGGCGTCCCCGGCGCGCAGCATGCAGTGTTCGAGGGCGAACGAGAGACTGCTGAGGAAGAGGTGCGGAAGTGACCGGCGAGCCTCGCCACCTGCTCGTGATCGCCAATGAGACGGTCGTCGGGCAGAGCCTGATCGATGCAGTGCGGAAGCGGGCCGCGGAGGGCGACGTCCAGGTGACGGTGATCGCGCCGGTGACTCCACCGCGCGAGGGGTACGTGGTCTACCAGGACACACGCCGTGCGGCGGCCGGACGGAGGCTCGACCGGAGCGTGGAGCTCTTGCGTGAGGCGGGGATTTCGGCGCACGGGATGGTGGTCGAGGCCGATCCGGTCAACGCGACCCGCGACGCGATCGCCGCGGTGGAGCCGGACGAGATCGTGGTCTCGACTCATCCGCAGCAGAAATCGGGCTGGCTCCGGCGCAATGTCGTTGACCGCATCCGGTCGGTGGCCGGAGACCTGCCGGTCGAGCACGTCGTCGTCGACCTGGCCCAGGAGCCGGACGGACAGGCGAACGTGCTCGTGGTGGCGAATGAGACCATCCTTGGTGAGCCGCTGCTGGCGAAGATTCGCGCGCGCGCGAAGCGCTCCCCGGCCAGCTTTCTGCTCATCGCTCCCCAGAGCGACGTTTCCGAGAGCGAGCATCCGGAGGCCGAGCGGCGCCTGCGTCGTGCGATTGCGGGGCTGCGCGGTGACGGGATCGACGCGCACGGTCAGGTCGCGCATCCGGATCCCTTCACGGCTGCACTGCATGCGGTCCAGGACGAGCGGATCGACGAGATCATCGTCTCCACGTTCCCCTCGATGCGGTCGGGGTGGCTGCGGCGGGATCTCGTCGAGCGGCTCAAGGATGAGACGGACCTACCGGTGGAGCACGTGGTCGTGGAGCCGGCCGAGGCAGGGGTGGCGTCGTGAGCGCTCACGCCGAGGCACACGACCACGGCGCTCATCCGCCCGAGGCGCACCAGAGCTCGCGCGTGGACGCGCGGACGCTCGGGATGTTCCTGTTCATCGCCTCCGAGGTGATGTTGTTCGGATCGTTCTTCACGGCGTATTTCTTCGTCCGTGTGGCAGCGGGGACGCCTTGGCCCACTCCCCCGTTCCACCTGCCGGTCTTCGTGGCAGCTGTGAACACGGCGATCCTCGTCACCTCGAGCTTCACGATGCACTGGGCGCTTCAGTCGATCAAGCGCAACAACCGCGCCGGGCTCCAGGCCGGGCTCGTGCTGACGCTGATGATGGGCCTGACGTTCCTGCTGACGCAGATCTTGGAGTACGCACGGATCGGGTTCACGCCGCACGACGGAGCCTTCGGGACGATCTTCTTCTGCCTGACGGGGCTGCACGGAGCGCACGTGTTCGTGGGCCTGACGTTGCTGGCGGCGGCGACGGCGCGCGCGTTCCGCGGCCACTATTCGGCGGAGCATCACCTGGGCGTGGAGATCCCCGGGATCTACTGGCACTTCGTGGACGTAATGTGGATCGTGGTCTACACGACTGTGTACATCCTCTAGGCACCCCATGCGGAACCCGTTAAGCAGCGAGGCTGAGGCGTACCGCCTCGTCTGGCTGACTTTGGGCTACTTCGCCCTGATCGTCGCGGGCGCGTTGATCAACCGGTGGCTCGGGCTCGCGGTCTTCATCGCCCTCTCCGCCGCGCTGGCCTGGTGGTTCCTCCGCCGCGGCGAGCGGGAGCCGCCTCGGCAGACCGGATCGGCTCACCGGGGCGCCGCCGACGAGCGGCGAATCCTCGTGATCGCCAACGAGACGGTCGCGGGCAGCGCCCTGCGCGACTGCATCCGCAGTCGCACCGAGGGCTATCGAGGGAACGTGCTGGTCGTCGCGCCGGCGTTGAACTCCCCGCTGCGGCACTGGGTCTCGGACGAGGATCCCGCGCGCGCGCAGGCGCAAGAGCGGCTTGAGTCAAGCCTCGCGCGTCTGCAGGAAGCAGGCATCGAGGCGCACGGCTCGGTCGGTGACGGCGACCCGCTACAGGCGATCGAGGATGCGCTGCGCACGTTCGGCCCGGACGAGATCGTGATCTCCACGCACCCCGAGGGCCGCTCGAACTGGCTCGAGCGAGGCGTCGTCTGCGGCGCGCGGGAACGTTTCACCGTGCCGATCACGCACGTGGTCGTCGACCTGGCCGCCGAACGCGACGAAGTCCGCTAGCCCGTCCGGGCGTGTCCGGGGTCTGACCCTGGCCATGGCCAGAACTGGTCGCGAAGGTGGATCAGCTTGTCCACAGGGCCGCGCCTCAAAAGAATGTTCAGGCGACGAGCCCCGCGGAGTAGCTCATTCGGACTGGTCCGGGGTCAGACCCCGGACACCGCCGAAAGGGACACTCACTTCTGCTTCTTCAGGAAGTCGACGAGCGCCTGTGCGTCCGCCTGCGAGACCGAACCGGGCTTGATCGTCCCGCTCATGATCCCAGCGCGGTAGCCCTTCCTGATCTCCTTGTCCGGGTTGCGGATCGACTCGAGCAGGTACCTCACGTCCGCGGTCACGGTCTTGCCGTTCGCGAGCTGAACCTTGGTCCCGAACAGGCCGTTGAGCGGTGGCCCCGTGCTCTGACCGCCCTGAAGCGAGTGGCACCCCTGGCAGCCGAGTGAGGCGAACAGCTTGCCCCCTCGTCCGCTCCCCGGTGGGACGATCGAGACGACGAGCTCCGGGCACGACCGAGCTGCGCACTTGGCGACGTACGTCGCGACGTCCTCAGCGTCCGATCCCGTCACGAGATTTTCCGGCATCGGCGCCGAGGCGAACCGGATCTGATCGCGGACAACCTGGCGGATCGTGCTCTCCTTGAACCCGTGCTGCTTGTCGGCCGCGAACGCATCGTCGAGGCTAGGCCCGGTAGCCCCCTTCGACCCAGCGTCCTTCAGCACGTGGCACGACCCGCAGCGTCCCTTGGTCAGAAAGAGCTTCTTGCCGTTCGCCGGGTCGCCGCTCTTGGCGATCCCACCCTCGCTTCCGCACCCGGTAACCAGGGCAGCCAGCGCGATCAGGAGCGGAACGGCGGCGCGGAGTCGCACGCGCTATGCAGGCGGCTGATTCGCCGACCCGAGCTTCGCCATGGCCTCGTCGCGGCTCGGGTAGATCGTGAACACCCGGTCGAGGCCGGTGATCTCGAAGATCTTGGTGATGTTGCGGTCGCTGCACACCAGCGACAGCGAGCCCTCGTTCGTGCGCAGCCGCTTGACCCCGCCGACGAGCACGCCGAGCGTGGTGGAGTCGATGAAAGTCGTGTCGGAGAAGTCGACGACCACTTCCTTGCCGCCTTGCCCGATCACCTCGAGCAGCTGCTGTTTGAACTCCGGCGCCGTGTAGAGGTCGATTTCGCCCGCCAGGGAGATCACGTAAGCGTCGCCTCCCACGTTCTCTGTCTTGATGTCGAAGTTCATCTCACCCCCGGGTCGAACGGCGCGGAGAGTCTATCCGCCGGTTGCGCCAGACTGACCCGCCAAGAGGGCCAGCCTTTGCCGCGCGAGCTGGGCGATCGCGTCGTCCGGCGCGATCGCGATCGCTTTCTTGTAGGCGGCGATCGCGGTCGTCTGGTCGCCGAGCTGCAGTGCGACTTCGCCGAGCTGGAACTGGCTGTTCTGGTCGTCGGGGCGCAGCACGGTCACGCGCTGGTACGAGGCCTTGGCTTTCTGGTAGGCGGACACCGCGTCCTGGAACAGCTTCGTCGTTCGCTGCTGGATGTCCTGGGAGATCGGGTCCTGTCCGATCGCATTCCCCAACGGCCCGCTCAGAGTGACGATCCCCGGGGGGCCGACGGTGCCGGGCGCTTCGAGCTGCGCTGAGCGCGCCTTCGAGGCGAGGTTGCTGCCATGGGTCTGCCAGTAGCCGGCGATGCGCAGGTGTGCGTCGGCGTCTTTGGGCCGCAGTTTCACGTAGCGCTCCCACGCCGCGTTCGCCTTGCCGAGCTTGTTCTGCTCAGTCAGCGCGGCGGCGAGATTGCTCCACGCCCCGGCCGCGCTCGGATTCTTCTTCAGTTTCGCGCGCGCCCGTTTCTCCTTTTTCTGCGACGGTGTTTCGCCGCCGCCGAAGAGCTTGAAGTTGCCCTGGAGGGCGTCGCCGATTCCGGAGGAGCCGGTGCCGACGCCGAAACCAACGAAGCCGATGGCGAAGACGAGCGCGAGGAAGACGAACATCCACTTCGCGTGGTTACGCAGGCGCGGGAAGAACATCGTGTCCTCGACACGCTTCTCCTTCGTGCGCTTGCGGCGGACCTCAGGCTTCGGCTTCGGTCGCGCGGTGCGCTGCTTCGCGGCTCCTCGGGCCATCGGGCCGCTAGCGTACCTCGCCTGCGGCGCGTGCCTGCACGCTCGCCCAGTCGAATGATTCGCCGATCGCACGCAGGCCCGCCTTGGTGGCCTCGTCACAAAGGGCTCCGGCGAGCCCCGCTTCGAAGAACGTGCGCGGTTCGATGCCAAAGCTCGTGGCCGCCTCGTAGTCGCGCGTGAGATCGGTGCCGAACATCGCCGGGTCGTCAGTCGAGATCGAACAGCGCACACCCGCGGCCACGAGCCGAGGCAAGGGGTGCTCGTTGAGGGAGCTCACCACTCGCGTGCGCAGGTTCGAGATCGGGCAGACGTCGAGCACGATCCCGCGTCCTGCCAGCTCGCGCACGAGGCCGGGGTCCTCCTCGGCGCGGATGCCGTGCCGGATGCGGTCCGCGCCGAGCGACTCGAGCGCTCCGCGCACGGAAGCCGCGCCCGCCGCCTCGCCGGCGTGGGGTACCGAGGCAAGCCCCTCGGACCGGGCAAGCTCGAAGACCCCCGCGTAGGGCTCGGGTGGAAACTCGGCCTCCAGTCCGCCGAGCCCGACGCCGAGCACCCCCCGGTCCCGATAGCGGGCTGCGTTCTGGACGAGCGCCGTCGCCTCCTCGATCGTGAACCCGCGAGCAATGTCGGGCGTGAGCCGCACCTCGATGCCGTGGAGCTCCCTCGCCTCCTGCGCACCGTTGCAGTAGCCGCCGAAGATCTCGTCCCACGGAATGCCCCGCCGAATCCGCTCGGCGGGCGAGAAGATCGCCTCCAGGTAGACCGCGCCGTGCGAAGCCGCCTCGGCCGCATAGTCGACGACGACCTGGCGAAAGTCAGCGGCATGACGCAAGGCGTTCGTGGTCAGGATCCAGACCTCGATGAAGTGTGCGAGGTCGCGGAAGTCGTACAGCGCCTCGAGCCCCTCGACGGTGTCCGTCGGCAACGCGTAGTCGTTCCGGCGTGCGATGTCCAACAACGTGCGTGGACGGATCGTCCCCTCGAGGTGGACGTGGAGCTCGATCTTCGGGTACGTCACGAAGGCTCGGTCGCGGCGAGCGCCGGCCGCCAGCGTTTCTCCATCAGCACCGCCAGCCAGATCGAGAGCTCGTACAACACGAGGAGCGGCACAGCCTCAAGCGTCGTCGTCACGGGGTCGACGCCCGGGAGGGCGACCGCGATCGCCGCCACGATCGCGTAGCCGATCTTGCGGTTGCGGCGCAGCTTGGCCGTGGTGAGCACACCCAGCCGCACGAGCGCGAGGATGAAGATCGGCAGCTCGAACACGACCGACGTGGCCACGAGGACGAGGATCGAGAACGAGATGTAGTCCTTGGCTCGGACCTCGATGTTGAAGAGGTCCTTGTCGTAGTTGGTCAGGAAGTGCACCGCTGCCGGCAGAGCGAGGTAGTAGCCGAAGGCAAGCCCCGCGGCGAAGAGCATCGATGCAGCAGCGACGAAGACGGCGACGATCCGCTGCGAGTGGCGCTCGAACGCCGGTGCCAGGAAGCTCCAGAGTTGCCACAGGACCACCGGTAGCGCCAGCCCGAGCCCCGCCCAGAGGCTGACCCACATCGAGGTGAGGAACGGCTCGGCGACTCCGAAGGTGATCAGGTGCCGCCGCTCCTTCGGAAGCGCGTGCTCGAGTGTCCGGATCAACCGCTCGTGGAAAGCGAACGCGACGCCGAAGCCGATCAGAATCGCCCCGATCGAGACGAACAGGCGCGTCCGCAACTCGTCCAGGTGCTCGACGAGCGTGGCTTCTTCTCCCGGGCTAAGGCGCCGGGGCCGCTTCACTTGCTCAGGAGGTCGAGTCGCGCTCGTCGGCGCGGGACTGCGCGGCGCCGACGGGATGCTCGTCCTCCGCCGGCGAAGCCGTGCTTGCCGGGGGCAGCTCCTCGGGCTTGCGCTCTTCCTCTTCGTCGTCCTTGCTGTTGCCCGTGATCGAGTCCTTGAACTCGCGCATTCCCTTCCCGAGCGAGCGCCCCATCTCGGGCAGCCGCTTCGGTCCGAACAGGAGCAGAACGAACGCGAGGAGGATCAAGAGCTCCCAGGGACTCACCCAACCGGGCATACACGAAGGGTACCCGGCGTTCCGGACCCCCGCTACCGGGAGACGGCTAGCCGCCGCGTGAGGCGGCGTGCTGGCGCGTTGCCGTCAGCTGCACGACCATCGCCCCGAGCAGAGCTCCCGGAGCCGCGGCGAAGAACGCCGGTGGCAGCTCGAACGGGCCGAGCGTCGAAAGCGAAGCCGTAGCGCTCACGAGCGCGTAGCCCACGACGCGCTGTGCGAGCAGCGCGCCGGCAGCCGCGAAGAACGGGGCGTCATAGCCGAAGGTGCGCAGGACGGTCTTCACGGCGAGGGCGGACACAGCGCAGGCGATGATCGACCAGGCCTGGGAGCTGAGCGACGGCGTGAGAGCGTGAAACTCGATCACCAGCCAGGCGCTCAGCGCTGCTCCGGCGCAGACTGCGACGAGGCAGGTGGCATAGCTGGGATAGGTGCGTCCGGGCATGGGGCGGCCATCTCCGATCGTGGATTCGACGTGGCCGCACCGCCGGGTGCGTGGTTCACCATGAAAGTCGGACGCCCCGGGGCAAAGCCATATCCCTCGTCCGGAGGCCGGTCAAGAGCCGCTAGCATGGAACTTGCGCTGCAGGCTTCACGAGCCGGCGGGCAATCCCTCTTATGGCACTACTCGAACTGAAGAATCTGCACGTCGCGCTGGAGGACGGCACCGAGATCGTCAAGGGTGTAGATCTCGCCGTGGACCCGGGCGAGACCCACGCTGTGATGGGCCCGAACGGCTCCGGCAAGTCCACGCTCGCCTACGCGCTGATGGGTCACCCCGCCTACGCGATCACGGAAGGGCAGATCTTCTTCGACGGCGAGGACGTGACCGAGGCCGAGGCCGACAAGCGCGCCCAGAGGGGGCTGTTCCTGGCCTTCCAGTACCCGCACGCCATCCCGGGTGTGACCGTCACCAGCTTCCTGCGCCAGGCGATCAACTCGATCCGCAAGGCGCGTGCGGGCGGCGACGAAGACCCGGTGAAGATTTCGGAGTTCCGCAAAGAGCTCCTGGCGGCGATGGAGCGGCTGAAGGTGCCGCGCGAGCTCGCGAGCCGGTATCTGAACGACGGCTTCTCGGGCGGCGAGAAGAAGCGCGTCGAGATCCTGCAGATGGCGATGCTGAAGCCGCGGATAGCAGTGCTCGACGAGACCGACTCAGGACTCGACATCGACGCGCTGAAGATCGTGGCGGGCGGCGTCAAGGACCTCGTCGGCCCGGACATGGGCGCGGTCGTGATCACCCACTACCAGCGCATCCTCAACTACATCACGCCCGATTTCGTGCACGTCTTCGTGGATGGGCGTATCGTTGAGGAAGGCGGTCCCGAGCTTGCGCATAAGCTGGAGGCCGAAGGGTACGAGGCGTTCACGCCAGAGCCTGTCGGAGGAGGTGAGTCGTAGTGGCCGTTACACCGGACGAGACCCAGGTTGTCGCCGGGATGGGCAACGACTACAAGTACGGCTTCCACGACGAGGAGAACTACGTCTTCAAGTCGGAACGCGGCCTTTCGGCAGAGGTCGTCGAGGCGATCTCGGAGCGCAAGAACGAGCCCGAGTGGATGCGCAAGTTCCGGCTCAAGTCACTGGACTACTTCATGGCGCGCCCGCTACCCGAGTGGGGCGGCGACCTGAGCAAGATCGACTTCGACAACATCTACTACTACATCAAGCCGACCGAGGAGCAGGCCGACTCCTGGGAGGACCTGCCGCCGGACATCAAGAACACCTGGGACCGGCTGGGCATTCCGGAGGCGGAGCGGAAGTTCCTCGCCGGCGTCGGTGCCCAGTACGAGTCCGAGGTCGTCTACCACAAGCTGCAGGAGAAGCTCAAGGACCAGGGCGTGATCTTCCTGGACATGGATTCTGCGCTGCGTGATCACGAGGAGCTCGTCAAGCAGTACTTCGGCACGATCATCCCGCAGAACGACAACAAGTTTGCGGCGCTGAACTCCGCCGTCTGGTCGGGCGGCTCGTTCATCTACGTGCCGCCGGGTGTCCACATCGAGATGCCGCTCCAGGCCTACTTCCGCATCAACGCGGAGAACATGGGCCAGTTCGAGCGCACGCTGATCATCGTCGACGAGGACGCCTACGTGCACTACGTCGAGGGCTGCACTGCGCCGATCTACTCGTCCGACTCACTGCACAGCGCGGTCGTCGAGATCATCGTCAAGCCCCGAGGCCGCTGCCGCTACACGACGATCCAGAACTGGTCGACCAACGTCTACAACCTGGTCACCAAGCGCGCCGTGGCGTACGAGAACGCGACGATGGAGTGGGTCGACGGGAACCTGGGCTCGAAGCTGACGATGAAGTATCCGGCGATCTGGCTGATGGGCGAGGGCGCCCACGGCGAGGTGCTTTCGATCGCGTTCGCGAACCAGGGTCAGCACCAGGACGCGGGCGGCAAGGCGGTGCACGTCGCACCGCGGACGACGTCGGTGATCACTTCGAAGTCGATCTCCAAGAACGGTGGGCGCTCGTCGTACCGCGGGCTGCTCGAGGTGGCCAAGGGCGCCGAGGGCGCGAAGTCCAAGGTCGTCTGCGACGCGCTGATCCTCGACGAGGACTCGCGCACCGACACGTATCCGTACATCCGGATCGACGAGAACAACGTGGACATCGGTCACGAGGCGACGGTGTCGAAGATCGGCGAGGAGCAGCTCTTCTACCTGATGTCGCGCGGGCTCTCGGAGTCCGAGGCGACAGCGATGGTGGTCTCCGGCTTCGTCGAGCCGATCACGAAAGAACTTCCACTGGAGTACGCCGTTGAGATGAACAGGCTCATCCAGCTTCAAATGGAGGGATCTGTTGGTTAGGCGGCGCTACGAGGGCGGAGCCGAGCTTTGCTCGGCGGGAGCCTCACTTCGCGAGAGTGTTGACGCGAAGAAGGGGGCTCACGGGGGAAACATGGTTTCCTCCGTGCTACTCCAGATGGAAGGCTCCGTCGGCTGATCGTGTCCCTAAGCGTCGAACGCGTCGACTTCGTGTCGGTTCCGACCCGTGATCCGGCGCAGGCGCGCCGGTTCTACGTCGAGCTGCTCGGGCTGCGCGAGACCACCACGCCTGAGGACACGTTTCCGGAGTTCGAGACCTCGAACGTGACGCTCGGCGTCTGGCAGCCCGAGGCCCTGGGCATGGAATTCGTTCCGAGCTCGGGTGTCGCACTGCGAGTGCCTGACGTGGAGGCGGCCCGGAAGGCGCTCGAGGCCGAAGGAGTCGAGTTTCGCGGCGAGACCATCGACACCGGCGTCTGCCACATGGCCTTCTGCACGGACTTCGACGGCAACGGGATCATCCTCCACCGCCGCTACGCGCCGGCGCGGCCCGACGGAATGAGCCACGCGGACAGCCGGAGCCTGGTCGAGTCGTGACCAGGGACGCTCTGATCGAGCGCTACCGCGCCCTGCCGTTCCCGTCCACGAACGACGAGCCGTGGCGCTTCACCGACCTGAAGGGCTTCGATCCGGACAGCTTCGTCTCGAACGGACATGTCGGGGGTCAGACCCCGGCCCTGGCCGGAAGCGGCATGCTCGACATCGACGTGGCCGGTCTAGCCACGGTTACCGAGGACGGGATCGAGATCGACCGTGCTCCAGAGGGGATCACCTTCGCGCCGCTCGACGATCACGAGCTGCTCGGCACGCTGGTCGGGACCGACGAGAAGTTTGCCGCCCACAACGCGGCACTGTGGGAGCACGGGTTGCTCGTTCATGTCGGTCCTGGCGTCGTCCTCGATAAGCCACTCCACGTCCGGATCGCGAATGCGCACGAGGGCGGCGCGCTCTTCTGGCGCCTACTCATCGTTGCGGATCAGGAGAGCCGCTTCACCGTGATCGAGGAGTACACCTCCGCCTCGCCAGAGCTCGGTGGCTACTCGAACGCCGTCTCGGAGATTTTCGTCGGCCGGGCCGCCAAGGTCGAGTACGTCTCGCTCCAGAACCTCTCCATGGGCACGTGGCACTTTGCGTCGCACCGGGCGAGCGTCGGCAAGGACGCCGAGCTCGACTGGGTCGCCGGCGGCTTCGGCTCTAAGAAGGGCAAGACACGGATCGAAAACGACCTCGCCGGCGAGGGCGCCACCTCACGCGTCACGGGCGCTTACTTCGCTGACGGCGATCAGCACCTCGACTACGACACGTTCCAGGAGCACATCGCGCCGAACACGACCTCGGACTTCGCCTTCAAGGGTGCGCTGCGCGACGAGGCCACCGCGGTCTGGCGCGGGATGATCAAGGTGGAGAAGGACGCGCAGAAGACGAACGCCTACCAGGAGAACCGTAATCTGCTCCTGTCGGACCAGGCGCATGCTGATTCGATTCCGGGCCTGGAGATCGAGGCCAACGACGTGCGCTGCACGCACGGCGCGACGATCGGCCAGGTCGACCGCGAGCAGCTCTTCTACCTGATGGCCCGCGGCCTCAGCCGCGAGGAAGCGGAGCGCATGATCGTGCGCGGGTTCTTCACGGACGTGCTCGATCGCATCGAGCTCGAGCCGGTGCGCGAAGCGCTCGGCGAAATGCTCGAAGCGCGGATCCCACAGGCGTCCTAAACCACGGCCGCGCCGCGGAGGCAAGCACGCAGGTAGCGCTTGGGTGTGACCGCCTTGCAGGCGGCCCGGCGCTGTGGGCCATACGTGTTCAGCGAGCCGAGGATCGAGCCGACGCCTTCGAAGCACTGGACGCGGTAGCGCTCAGGAGCGATCCGGCAGAGCAGGGAGGCGCGCCGGCCATTCGCGTCCGTGTTCGCGAAGTCGCGCGCCGCGCCATAGAAGCACTCCCCGGCCATCGAGCCGGCCCTGAGGCAGATCGCATTCGTCTTGCGGGCGTTGAGCTGCGTGCTCCCCGATGCGTCCCGGCCGTACGACTGGAAGCACGTCGCCACCCAGCCGGGCTCACTCTTGCGGCACCAGGCCGCCGCCTTCGTCCAGTTGAACTTCACCGCCGGCAGGATCCGCGAGGTCGCCAGCAAGTAGCAGTAGAGCTTGTGCCGCCGGGCGACCCAGTTGCACGGGTAGATCAGGTCGTTCGCCTTCAGCCACTTCGAGCGAAGGCCCATGGTGGGAACGACGTTCTGCATGAAGACTCCGCCGTCGCACGACGTCTGATCCCACCCCGTCTCGAGTCGCTCGCACACGCGCAACGAGTAGGGGAGGTCGTCGCGGCTGTAGACCATCAGCCCGTGGCCGAGCCCGTGGACGCACTGGTACGCGATGAACTCCTTGGCCCGGATGTCGGACCCGGAGCACATCCGCCTGGCTTTGCCGGAGACCTTGGAGCGCGGCACGCCTGCGAATGCGATCTCGATCACGCCGTGGTAGTACCCCGAGGCGCAGGTCATGCCGCCGTGTCCAAGCGCCTGCGCCGCATTGCCGTGATAGCGCGCGAGCCCGGCGTGGCCGATCGCGTGCGAGATCGGGTGGCACTCGACGGTGACCGTGTGCATCTTCCGACTGTCCTTGTCGAGGAGAGCGAGTGCCTTCTCCGGCCCCTGGCGGAAGGCGATGTTCCCGAAGGCCTGCTGGTAGCACGGTGCGTCGCTGCAGTCGGCGATCTTCGTCTTGTCAGGCGTGAACTTGACCACCGCAGTCTTGTTCTTGTCGGCCGACTGCGAGACGAAAGTCGCGACGTCGTCGATCTCGCCTTTGCTCAGGCGGGAAGCGAACGCAGGCATGCCGTTGCCGCCCAGGCGAACCTGGCGGGCCACTCGTTTGAAGGACGGCTCCAACTGGTCGAGGTTGGGGCCGACCTGGCCGCTCGACTTCGCCGCCGCGAGCGAGTGGCAGCCGCCGCACCCGGATCCCACGAAGATCTTTTGCCCGGCTGAGCTCGCCGCCGTCTTGTTCTTGCTGCCGCAACCGGTCACGAGGAGAACCGCGGCGCAAGCGGCTACGACCCACAGGAGTTTCCGCGTCATCTTCGCCCGACCTCGCCTGGGTACCATAGCCCTGTGGCTGTGACCGCCCGTCCGAAGCTCGATGCGCGCAAGCTGCGCGCGGACTTTCGGATCTTCGAGCAGCAGATTCATGGCAAGCCGTTGGCCTACCTCGACTCGGCGGTCAGCACGCACAAGCCTCGGCAGGTGCTCGACAAGCTTCGCGACTTCTACGAGACCTCCTACGCGAACGTGCACCGCGGGGTCTACACGCTCTCGGAGCGAGCGACTGCGGAGTACGAGGGCGCGCGGGACAAGGTGGCTGGGCTGATCAACGCTCCGGCCAGCCGGGAGGTGATCTTCGTGCGCGGGGCAACCGAGGGCCTGAACCTCGTCGCATACGCCTGGGGCCTGGACAATCTCGGGCCCGGCGACGTCGTGCTCGTCACGGAGCTCGAGCACCACTCCAACTTCGTCCCCTGGCAGTACATCGCGAAGCGAACCGGGGCGGACTTCCGTGTGCTCCCGCTCGACGACGGTGGTGAGCTGCGGCTGGACTTGCTCGACGAGACCGCCAGCGGCGGGCAGGTGAAGGTGGTCGCCAACAACCTCGTCTCGAACGCGCTCGGGACGGTCAATCCGGTTGAGAAACTCGCGGTCTGGGCTCACGAGCGCGGCGGCATCCTCGTTGTGGACGCCGCGCAGGCGGCCCCCCACCGTGCGATCGACGTTCAAGCGCTCGACTGCGACTTCCTCACCTTTTCGTCGCACAAGATGTGCGGCCCGACGAGCGTCGGTGCTCTGTGGGGGCGGGCGGAGATCCTCGAGCGGATGGCGCCCTTCAACCTCGGGGGTCACATGATCCGGTCGGTCAAGGTCGAGGAGACGACCTGGGGCGAGCTGCCCTACAAGTTCGAAGCGGGGACTCAGCCGATCGCCGAAGCGGTCGGCTTCGGCGCCGCGATCGACTACGTGACGGACGTCGGCCTCGACGCAATCGAGGAGCACGAGCACGAGCTGGCCGCGTACGCGCTGGAGCGGCTCGCCGAAGTGCCTGGAATCGTCACCTACGGGCCGCCGCCTGAGCGCCGTGCCGGCATCGTCTCGTTCAATGTCGAGGGGATTCATCCCCACGACGTCGCGCAGGTCCTGGACGGCGAGGGTGTGGCCATTCGCGCCGGTCATCACTGTTGCCAGCCGCTGATGGCCAAGCTTGGCGTGGCGGCGACGAACCGAGCGAGCTTCTACCTGTACACGGTTCCAGAAGAGATCGACCGCCTCGTCGACGGGCTGCACAAGGCGCGTAAGCTGTTTGCGTAACCCGCATCGCTACGCTCGGGAGACATCGACAGGGGCCAGGCCATGACTGAATTCGAGACGATGTACCGAGAAGTGATCCTCGATCACTACAAGAACCCCCGTGGGCATGGGGTGATCGAGGATGCGGACGCGCAGGCCGAAGGCCAGAATCCGCTCTGCGGCGACGAGATCACGATGTACGTCGCGTTCGGCGAGGACGGGGAGACAATCGACGACGTGAAGTTCTCGGGCCGTGGCTGCGCGATCAGCCAGGCCGCGACGTCGATGCTCGTCGAGATGGTCAAGGGGCGGACGGCCGAGGAGATCGCGACGTTGCCGAAGGACGACCTGCTCGAGGAGATCGGAATCCCGCTGACGCCGATCCGACTCAAGTGCGCTCTGCTGGGCCTGGGTGTGCTCAAGGTCGCTGTGCATCGGGCGAAGGGGACGCCGCTTCCGGAAGAGTGGGCGGGCCTTGACGAGCTCGAGCTCAAATAACCCGAGCAAGCTCGCGGGCTTCGAGGTCTGCCGCGTCGAGGACCTCCCACCGGGAGGAGTGAAGATCGTCGTGACCGGAACGATCTCGATCGGCGTCTACAACCTCGACGGGCAGTACTACGCGATCGAGGATCGCTGTTCGCACGACGACGGGCCGCTGTGCGAAGGCGACTTCGACCCGGAAACCGGGGTCGCGATCTGCCCGCGCCACGGTGCCAATTTCGACATCCGCACCGGTCGTGCGCTGACGTTGCCCGCGTATGAGCCCGTCGAGACCTTCCCCGTCCGCATCGAGGACGGGATGGTCAAAGTCGACGTGCTCTGATGCTCGACGATCGCGTGCGGGAGGTGCTCGCCCGCCTGGAGGCCGAGGATGAGGACGAGCGCGCGCGCGGAGTGCCCCGGGAAGAGCGGTCGCGCCAGGTGGCGCGGTCGACGGGCCAATTCCTCTTCGCGCTGGTCGCGCCACAGACCGATTGCGAGGTGCTCGAGATCGGCGCTTCGCGCGGTTACTCCACGCTCTGGCTCGCGGCGGGCGTGCGTTATCTCGGAGGGCGGGTGCTCTCCCTCGAAAGCGACCCGGCCAAGATCGAGGCCTGGCGGGGCAACATCGCCGACGCTGCGCTCGAGGAGTGGGTCGACCTGGTAGAGGGGGACGCGTACGAAACACTCCCGGCGATCCAGGACGTGTTCGACGTCGTCTTTCTCGACGCGGAGAAGCACGACTACGAGCGGCTGTTCGAGCTCGCCCGTGACAAGGTGGAGCCCGGCGCCGTGTTCGTGGCCGACAACGTGCTCTCGCATGGGGACACGCTGGGCGCTTACGTGGAGGCACGTCAGGAAGACTCCTCGCTCGAGAGCGTCACGGTCCCGCTCGACCGCGGCCTGGAGCTCTCGGTCGTGCTGAGGGACCTCGACTCGGCACCGGGCTAGCTCGTCAAGGGGGCAGTGCGGGTAGCTCCCCCACCCTCCTCTGGGTGGGGCTCGATCCCACCTCCCTCGACAGGCGACGCTACCGGAGAAACTCGCGCGTGTCTGTGCCGGGGTCGTGTCGATTCTGCACTTGAGCGCGCCGGAGGAACCGCTACAGTGCGCCTAACCGCGGAAAGGAGGTGGTCCGGATCGAAATTTCATCTAGTACGGGCAGTGGAGGTACCAGCGGGTAGAGGTGCGTCCCCGGGACCTACGGGGAACCGCCTAGCCAGCGTAGGGGGCTCGCGATTTCGCGCCGCCGGTGTCCGACCGGCAGGAAGCGCCTCTACCAATCAAACGCTGGTTTACCGGACTAAGAGCCGCCTTCGGGCGGCTCTTGTCTTTCTTCTAGGCGATCCGGCGTTCTAAATATGGAGCCGTGGACTGTCGCAGCCGTTGTTAGCCCGGCCGCACCGGCACGGCCTCCAGCCGGCATCGCAAGCGACGCCTCTAACGTCTCTAGGGCTCTTGAAGGCCCGGGCGTGGTGGGGCCTCGCGCTCGACCTGCAGGTCCGGCAGCCAGTCGAGCCACCGCGGCAGGTACCAGTTCGAGCGGCCCAGCAGCTTCATCGCGCTGGGGAGCACGAGCGAGCGGATGATCGTCGCGTCGATCAGCAGCGCCACGGCCACGCCGAAGCCCATCTGCTGGAACTGGATCAGGTCGCCCATCGCGAAGCCGAGGAAGACGGCGACGATGATCAAAGCCGCGCCTGTGATGATCCGCGCAGTCGAGGCGACGCCGTGCTGCACTGCGTCGGCTGTGTCGCCGCTCTCGTCATAGCGCTCGCGGATTCGGCTCAGGAGGAAGACCTGGTAGTCCATCGAGAGCCCGAACAGGACCGAGAACAGGAACAGCGGCACCCAGGCCTCGATCGTCGGGCTGTGCTCGAACCCCAGCAGCCCGGCGGCGTATCCGTGCTGGAACACGAGTACGAGCAGGCCGTACGCGGCCCCGACCGAGAGCAGGTTGAGGACGACCGCCGTGGCGGCGATCACGATCGAGCGAAAGACGATCGTCAGGAGAATGAAGGTGAGACCGAGGACGAACGCGAAGACGAACGGGGCCGGCTTCGTGACCGAATCGAGGTAATCGATCTGTTCAGAGGTATTGCCTCCCACGTACACGCGGGAGTTCCGGCCACCGAACAGGTTCGGGATCACGTGCTTGCGAAGGTTGCGGACCGCGGCGACAGCCTCGGGTGACGCCGGATCCGAACGGAGGGTCGCCGCCACGACGGCGGCGTCCTGGTCCTTCGAGTAATTGGTCGTCGTCGAAGTGAACCGCTTATCCCGGGCAATCAGCGCGCGGAGCCGGCCGATTGCGTCCGCCACGGCGGGCGTGGAGGCGTCGTTCGCAACCACCACCCGCACCGGATAGATGCGAAGACGCGGGAAGTCGCGTTGCAGCTCTTCAAAGCCTTGTACCGACGCAAACCTGTTGGGGAGCGTGGTTACGCCGCTCGCGCCGATGTTGAGCCCGAAGACGGGCACGGCCAGCGCCACGAGGGCCGCTACGGAGACGGCGAGGCTGACCGCCGGCCGCCGCAGCACCCAACCCACGATTGCGCTCCAGAAGCGGCTTTCAGGATCGGCGCGCCCGATCGATGCACGGCCGATGACAGGCACCCGAAGCGAATTGATCCGGTCGCCGAGGAGCCCGATGAGGGCCGGCAGGAGCGTCATCGCCGAGAGCACGGAGACCGCGCCGACGAGAATCGCCCCGGCGGCGAGGCTGCGCATGACCGTGTTCGGGACGAGCAGCATTCCGAACATCGCCACGACGAAGGCCGTGCCGCTGAACAGCACGGCCCGGCTCGCCGTTGCCCCGGCGACTCCGATCGCGTCCTCCTTCTCGCGACCCGCGTTCCGCTCCTCGCGATACCGGGAGATCACGAACAGCGAGTAGTCGATTCCGAGTGCGAGGCCCATCCCGGTGAGCATGTTGATCACGAAGACCGAGAGCTCCCATGCCTGCGCCACCACGGCGACGAGGCCTAGTCCGACGATGATGGCGGCGATGGCCATCAGGACCGGGAACAGCCCGGCGACCACCGAACCGAAGACGAGCATGAGCACGATCAGTGCCGCCGGCAGGCCGAACTGCAGCTCGCCGCTCTTCAGGTCGTGCTGTGAGAGATCCTGGAAGTCGTGGTTGATCGTGCGGTCGCCCGTGATCTCGACCGCGAAATTCGGATCGGAATCCAGGTTTCTGATTGCGTCGATGACGGCCGACGCGTCCTTGTCGTCGACGATGTCGATCGGGATCGCCATCGCATGGCGGTCGGGCGAGACGAGTGCCGAATCGCGAGTCTTGAAGAAGGTGACGACGTTGTCGACCCCCTTGACGCTGTCCACCTTCTTCGTGACCCGGATGACGAAGGTGCGGAACTCCGGGCTGTCGACTGTGTAGCGGTCGGACTTGACGATCACGATGTCACTCGTTGCGCGGCTGGGGTCGGGCGGGAACGCTTTGGCCTCGGCTGCGTTCGCCTTTCTGAACTGCGGATTACCGGATGCGCCGCGCTCGTTCGTGAGGCGGTTGCCGAGCAGGAGCCCAATCGCGCCGAACGACAGGACGAGCAGTACCGTCCAGGCGCCGATCGTGCGCCAAGGACGACGGCTCGCCGCCCGCGCTAGACGCTCAGTGAGACCCACGCGGCGAGTGTCGCGATCTAGGTGGCGCGGCGCAACTGTTCGTCCGAGGCGCCGACTCGGCGGCGCCGTCTGGAGGCCGGATGGGCTTTGCCCGCCCGGCCGGGTTAAATCGCTCGACGAAGTTGTTCGTCGAGCGGCACGAGCGGGAGCTCGAACGTCGTGACCGCGTCGTTGTTGGAGACGACGTTGTCGCCGTGCTCGAGCATCTTCAGCAGGTCGCGCGTGAGCGGGATGTTCCCGGGCAGCCGTTCGGTGATCAAGGCGTTCGCCTTCATGAAAGCCATCGGCACGTGCAGGCTCGGCCGCCTGAGACCGAGCGTGCGCTTGAGACGATCCCAGAGCTCGTTCCAGGTCACCTGGTCGGGCCCGCCCAGCTCGAACGTGCGATTGGCGGCCTCCGGCTTGTCCACGCCGGCTGCGAAGTACGCCGCTACGTCCTCAACCCAGATCGGCTGGATCCGCTGCTCGCCCGATCCCGTGATGGGCGTCACCGGAGCGAGCTTGGCGAGCCGTTTGAAGGTCGGAAGGATGCCGCCGTCGCGGCCGAAGACGAAGCTGGGACGGAAGATCGCATGCTCGAGCCCGGACTCCTTGACGGCCACCTCCATCTCCCATTTCGCTCGGTAGTACGGAACGAGATCCCTCGTCTCCGGCCCCGTGCCGAGTGCGCTCATCTGGACGAAGCGCCGCACGCCCTCGCCCTTGGCGGCCTTGAGGAGGTCGCGGGTCCCCTCTTCCATGATCCGGTGGAACTGCTCGTCTCGTCCCTGACGGATGGCGACGAGGTGGACGACCGCATCCGCTCCGGCTACGGCGCGCCGGAGACTCTCGGGGTCGGTCATGTCGCCCTCGGCCAACTCGGCTCCCCACGACTCGAGCCGGCTCCCGCGCTTGCGGTCCCGCACCAGCACCCGAACATCCTGCTCCTGAGCCCGTAGCTCGTGGACGACGTGCCGGCCCACGAACCCCGTTCCGCCGGTGACCAGGATCACGGTGCGGGCTCGCCGGTCGGGCGGGGGCGGGCGAAGTTCTGCCAGTAGCGGCTAGGCGTCGGGCCGCGCTGGCCCTGGTACTTCGAGCCGAGCCCGTCGCTGCCGTAGGGAGTCGCCGCCGGCTCCGAAAGCTGCACGAACGAGAGCTGGCCGATCTTCATCCCGAAGTAGATCGTGATCGGGAGGTTAGCGACGTTCGAGAGCTCGAGCGTGACGTGGCCGTTCCAGCCCGGATCGATGAAGCCGGCGGTCGAATGGATCAGCAGGCCGAGCCGGCCAAGCGAGCTCTTTCCCTCCAGGCGGGCCACGAGGTCATCCGGTAGCCGGACACGCTCGAGCGTCGAGGCGAGCACGAACTCACCCGGGTGGAGGATGAACGGCCGCTCGTCGTCGATCTCGACCAGCTCGGTCAGGTCTTCCTGTGGCTCGCGCACGTCGATGAAGGGGTAACGCGCGTTGTGGAAGACCCGGAAGTAGCGGTCGACCCGCACGTCCACGCTCGACGGTTGCAGCAGCGCCGAGTCATAGGGGTCGATCTCGATCCGGCCCTCGCTTAACAGGCGCGTGATCGTCCGGTCAGACAGGACCATTGCGCGCGATTCTATGGCGTCTCTCGCACGTGGCTTATGGTTCCGAGTCGCGTGGAGCCAGTCGACCGACGAGAGCGAGATCCAAACGTGCGCATGCGCCAACGGCGAGAGCTGAAGCGCAAGCAGCAGCGCCGCCGCCGTGTCGTGCTGGGCGCCATCCTCGTGGCCTTCGTGGGCGGGCTCGCTCTCGGCGCGAGCGCCGGCAGCGGTGGGCACAGCACGAAAGCGAAGCCCAAGCGCGCTGTTGCGAGCGCGAAGAAGGCGAAGCCGAAGGGCCCGCCGCTCCACGCGGCCCGGCCCAAGGACATCCGCGGGGTCCACGTCACGATGGCGCTCGCCTCGCTGCCCGGGAAGATCGCGCAGTACGCGTCGATTAGCGGGCTGAACACGATCGAGCTGGACGTCAAGGACGAGAACGGCAAGGTCGGGTTCGTCCCATCGTCCGTACCGCTCGCAAAGGCGATCGGGGCAGCCCAGCCGTACTACAAGCCGCGCCGGCTCGTCGGCTACCTGCACACCCGCCGCATCTACGTCGTCGGCCGCGTGGTCACCTTCGAGGACCCGGTCCTGAGCGAGGCCCGCCCGGCGCTGGCGGTCGGTACCGCCGACGGCGGTGTCTGGCACAACAACGCCGGTCTCGGCTGGACGAACCCGTACGACCGGCGAGTCTGGAACTACAACGTCGACATCGCGGTCGCGGCGGCGAAAGCGGGCTTCGACGAGATCCAGTTCGATTATGTGCGCTTCCCGAGCGACGGCGACATCTCGCTGATCAGGTATCCCGGCGAGCACCCGCAGCCGATGGGGTGGACGATTCCTGCCTACGCTCAGTACGCGGCCAAGCGGCTCCGACCGCTCGACGTTCGCGTCTCGGTCGACCTGTTCGGCCTGGCCGCGACGCGCGACCTCGGCATCGGCCAGCACCCGCGGCGCATCGCCCAGTACGTGGACGCCATCTACCCCATGACCTACCCGTCGCACTACAACAAGGGCGAGTACGGAATCCCGGATCCGAACCTCGCGCCGGGAGACACTGTCGGCCGCTCGCTCAGCGACTACCAGTTCGCGCTCCAGGGCCGCAAGGCGCGGCTCGTCCCGTGGCTCCAGGACTTCCCCCTCGGGCGCACGTACACGCTCGCGGATGTGCAAGCCCAGATCGCTGCAGCCCGCCAGTACAGCACCGGCGGCTTCCTGCTCTGGAACCCCCTCGGCGTCTACACGGACGGCGTGCTCGTTCCCTAGCTTGATGAAGCAGTCGCCGTCGCGGACAGCGGCGACGGCGGGACGCGCAGGACCCGAGCGATCGGATGGGGCAGCCACCAGTTCCAGCGGCCAAACAGCCGCACGAGCGCGGGCACGAGCAACGCGCGGATCACGGTCGCATCGAAGATGATCCCGGCTGCGAGCCCGATCCCGAACTGCTTGATGTCGGTCCCGGGACTGCTCGAGAGCACGAAGAAAGCGAACATCAGCACCAGCGCGGCGCTGGTGACCAGCTTTCCGGTCCGCGCCACGCCAAGCTCGACCGCCTTCGCCGTGTCGCCGGTCCGGTCGTACTCCTCGCGCATTCTCGCGAGCATGAACACCTCGTAATCCATCGAGAGGCCGTACAGGAACGCGAAGATCATCAGCGGGATCCACCCGATGATCGCGTTCGTACCTGGGACACCCCAGATCGCCTCCGACCCGTGGCCCCACTGGAAGATGAAGACGATGATGCCGTAGGCGGCACCGAGCGAAACGAGGTTCAGGATCACGGCCTTGAGCGGCAGCAGGATCGACCTGAAAGCACGCATCAGGAGGATGAACGTCAACAGGATCACGAAGCCAACGGCATAGGGGAACTTCCCGTAGACCGCGTGCACGAAGTCCCGGTCCTCTGGTGAAATCCCGCCGAGTGTGACCCGCCGGCCGCCGGCGCCTGCACTCGGCTCGATTGCTTGCTCGGCCGCCGGCAGCACGTCGTGCTGGAGCTTCGAAATCGTCGACGATGACCGCGCGCTCGCCGAATCGTTGCTCGGGAACGCCTCGATCAAAGCGCTGCCGTGCTTTCTCCACTGTCGGGGCGCGAACGCACCTGCGATGCCCGGCGAACGTCGCACGGCTTGCGTCACCGCCTCGAGATCAGCGGGGGCGGGGTTTCCTTCGACCAACACCACGTACGGCTTCATCACGCCGGGTGAGATGTGGGCACGGGCAAGGGCCGTGCGTCCCTCGATCGCGTCGCCGTTGCCGGGGAAGTCCTTCAGCTGAGCCTCGGCCGCGTTGAGCTGCACGCCTGGCACGAGGAGAACGGCGACGATCGCGATTCCGAGCGCAGCGACGGGGATCGGCCGGCGGGTCACGATCTCCGCCCAACGGTGCCAGAATCCGTGCGTCGGGTCCTGCCGCTCCACTATCCGCTTCGGCATCACGCGGAGCCTGTTGATCCGATGCCCGAGCATCCCGAGCAGAGCGGGAAGCAATGTGATCGACGTGATCACCGACACCGCCGGGATCAGCATGCCGCCGATGCCGATCGACCTGATCACCGGGATCGGCAGGATCACCATCGACAGCAAGCCGATCGCAACCGTCGAGCCCGAGACGATCACCGAGCGCCCCGCGTGCCGCATCGTCTCGACGACCGCCGTTTCGGGATCCTCATCTTTCTGCAGCTCCTCCCGGAAGCGGAAGATCATCAACAGCGAGTAGTCGATTGCGACACCCAGGCCGACGAGCGCGACCAGGAATTGCACGATCAGCGAGACCGAGGTCACGTAGGTCAGCAGCCAGATCAGCGTGAAGGTGTTGAGGATCGACACGATCGCGATGGCGATGGGCATTGCGACGGCGGGCAAGGTTCCGAAGACGAAGAGAAGAATCACGATCGCCCCGAGACCGCCGACGAGTGCCTCGAGCAGGATGCTCGGCCCGTTGTCGTTCCCGCCGCTGGAAGCCTCGTAGAGGGGGTCTCGCCCGGTCAGATACGACTTCACCCCTGCCGGCGTGCTCGCTTTCAGATCCTTCCTCGCCAGCCCGATGTCGACGTTGCCGCTGAATCCTTGATTTCCGGGGGGATAGAGCTCGGCGAAGGTCGTGTGTCGGTCGCGGGAGACGTATGCGTTGCTTCCTGTCGAAAAGTAGGAGCTCACTCGAGAATGTGGGTTCGCCTTGGCGGCTGCGGCGATTGCCTGCTCGATCCCTGCCACCTTCTTCACGTCGCCCTTGCCCTGGAACACCACAACGAGCGGCGCGTTTTCACCGGTGCCGAACGTCTTCAGCGTGCGCTGGTTCGCCTCGTAGGCGGAATATCCCGGGATCGAGAACTGCTCCAGCCAGCGCTTCGAGACCGCGTTGGCGGAGTACGCGCCGAGCAGCGTGAGCACGATCCACGCGCCGACGATTGCGCGACGGTGGCTGAGGACGAGGCGGGCGAGAGCGGTCATCGAAGGCGACACCTTACGGACCTCGGCGGGGGTGCCGTCGCGGTTACTGAATGACGTCTATGCACCTATGCACGACGCCCGCCCGCTGCTGTATCGTCGGCTCATGGCGACGACGCGAACGATCGAGCTGAAGACGGCCATCCCCGGGCCGAAATCGCGGGAGATCCTGGAGCGCAAGGAGCGGGTGGTGGCAGACCCCCTGTCGGTGTACCTGCCGGTTGTGATCGAGGACGCCCAGGGCGCGACGCTGACCGACGTCGACGGGAATCGCTTCATCGACTTCACGGGCGGCGTCGGGTGTCTCAACGTCGGTCACTCACACCCCCGTGTCGTCGAGGCGGCGCAGGCGCAGCTGGCGAAGTTCAGCCACACGGACTTCACGATCGTTCCGTACGAGGTCTACGTCCGACTCGCCGAGCGCCTGATCGAGCGCGTTCCGATCCAGGGGGCTGCGAAGGCCGCCTTCTTCAACTCCGGGGCCGAGGCGGTCGAGAACGCGATCAAGTTCGCTCGCTCGTACACGAAGCGGCCGGCCGTGATCGGCTTCGAGGGCGGCTTCCATGGCCGGACACTCCTCGCGCTGTCCCTCACTTCGAAGACGCACCCCTACAAGGCCGGGCTCGGCCCGTTCGCGCCCGAGGTTTACCGGCTGCCGTTCCCGAACGACTACCGCGGCCCGACAGCGACGGAGGCCCTGGAGGCGCTCGAGCGCGCGCTCGTCACGCACGTCGCCGCGGAGAACGTCGCCGCGATCGTGATCGAGCCGGTGCAGGGTGAAGGGGGCTTCGTCGTCGCTCCACGCGAATTCATTGAAGGCGTGCGCCGGGTTTGCGACGACAACGGGATCGTCCTCGTCGTGGACGAGGTCCAGACCGGCTTCGGCCGCACCGGGAAGATGTTCGCGATCGAGCACTACGGGGTCGAGCCGGACCTCGTCACCGTGGCCAAGTCGATCGCCGCCGGCCTGCCCCTGTCGGGTGTGATCGGCAAGGCGGAGATCATGGACGCGCCCGGCGATTCGGCCATCGGCGGGACGTACGTCGGCAACCCCGTCGCGCAAGCCGCTGCGCTGGCGGTGCTCGACGTCTTCGACGAAGAGGGCGTCGTCGAGCACGCGGCCGCCATCGGCGAGACGATCCGCAGCCGGATGCACGCCTGGCAGGAGCGGTTCGACGCCATCGGCGATGTCCGCGGTCTTGGGGCGATGCTCGCGATCGAGCTCGTTCACGACCGTGAGACGAAGAACCCCGCGCCGGAGCTCGCCTCGGCCGTCGTGGAGGCCGCCACCGAACGCGGGTTGCTCTTGCTCAAGTCGGGGATCTACTCGAACTGCATCCGCGTGCTCTCGCCTTTGACGATCTCGGAGGCAGAGGTCGACGAGGCTCTGGGCGTCTGGGAAGAGGCGCTCTCGGTAGCGCTCGCCTAACGCCGCAGGCAAGCTTGACCTCGTGCTGAACGAGGTAATCGCCGGCCGCTACGAAATTCGCGAGCTCGTGGGTACCGGCGGGATGTCCGCCGTGTATCTCGCGCACGACCGGCTGCTGGAGCGCAAGGTGGCGCTCAAGATCCTGCACGGCGAGCTTGCCGAGGACCAGGACTACGTGGAGCGCTTCCGGCGCGAGGCCCGTGCCGTCGCGCAGCTCTCACACCCGAACATCGTCACCGTGATCGACCGCCTGGAGCAGGACGGTCGCCAGCTGATCGTGTTCGAGTACGTCGAGGGCGAGAACCTCAAGGACCTCGTCGAGCGTGAAGGGCCGTTGCCGGTGCGTGGCGCGATCGAGATCACCCTGCAGGTCGGGGGCGGCCTGGCTTTCGCACACGGCCATGGGCTGGTTCACCGCGACGTCAAGCCCCACAACGTGCTGCTCGATGGAGGTGGCCGAGCCAAAGTGACCGATTTCGGGATCGCGCGTTCCCTCGACGTCGACGACGCCGCCACGACCGGCGCCGGCCGTATCGCCGGGACGAGTCACTACATCGCACCGGAACAGGCGCACGGGAAGGAGGTGAGCGAGCAGACCGACGTCTATTCGCTCGGCGCGGTGCTCTACGAGGTACTGACCGGCGACGTGCCGTTTCCGGGCGAGAACTTCGTCTCCGTGGCGATGCGGCATGTGAACGACCCGGTGCCGAGCGTGCGGGAAACGAGGCCCGACGTATCGGAGCGGCTTGATGCCGCCGTGGCACGGGCGATGGCCAAGGACCCGGCCGAGCGTTTCGACTCGATGGAGGCGTTCTGCGCCGAGCTCGACGCTTGTCTCGACGAGCTGCATGCCGAAGGCGGTGAGACCGCGATCATCGGCCCCGCCGATCCTCGCTTCACGCCGGCGCCGGCGGGACCGCGGCGGAGACGGTGGCCGCTCGTGGCAATCCCCTTTCTCCTGCTGGCCGCCGCCGGAGCCGGCTTTCTCGCCTATTCGCTCCTCGGCGGCGGAGACGGAAAGGGCAATGGCCCGCCGTCACCGCGGCCGGTGCGTGAGGTCGCGCTACAGGGCGTGACGGCCTACGACCCCGAGGGGACAGGTGGCACCGGCGAGCACGACAAGGCTGCGCCGCTCGCGACGGACGGGAACCCGGAGACGTACTGGAGCACGGAGCACTACAACGCGTTCCAGAAGCAGGGCGTCGGTCTCGTCGTCGGCGCGAAGCGAGCCGTTTCACTGACGAAGCTGACGGTGAACTCGACCACACCGGGCTTCACGGCTGAGATCCGCGCGGGTGGCCGCGAGTCGGGGCCGTTCCGGAAGGTGTCCGGCTCGCAGCGCGTGGGCGATCGGACGACGTTCCAGGTCAAGACGAAGCCGCACCAGTACTACGTGATCTGGATCACCGACCTGGGCGGCGCCCCCTCGGTCGCGATCAACGAAGTCACCGCGTTCGGCCGCGCGTAGGCAGGCGCGCCCCACTAGGTCAATATCCGCACATGACCGCCTGCTCTGGTTGCGGGGCGTCGCTGCCCGCCGATGCACGCTTCTGCCCGGCGTGCGCAAGACCTGTGGAGGAGCCGGTGCCGGACGCGGAGCGGAAGATCGCGACGATCCTCTTCGCGGACCTCGTGGGCTCGACTGCGGCCGCATCCGGACAGGACCCGGAACGCACTCGGGTGACGCTGGAGCGCTTCTACGAGGCGATGGCCGCCGAGATCGAACGCGCAGGCGGAACCGTCGAGAAGTTCGCCGGCGATGCCGTGATGGCGGTTTTCGGCGTCCCTACTGCGCACGAGGACGACGCCGAGCGCGCTCTGCACGCCGCGCTCGCGATGCAGCGCCGCCTCGGCGAGTTGTTCGGCGAGGAGCTCGCGCTCAGGGTAGGCGTCAACACAGGTGACGTCGTAGTCGGCGCCGCCCGCGAAGCCAGCTCATTCGTGAGCGGCGACGCGGTCAATGTCGCAGCACGGCTCGAGCAGGGGGCAGGCGCCGGCGAAATCCTCGTCGGCGAGCGGACGGCGAGTGTCGTGCGCGGCGCGTTCGAGTTCGACGAGGCCACGACCGTGGAGGCTAGGGGCAAAGCGGACGGGATTCCGGCCCGGCGGCTCGTCCGGGCCCTCTCGCTGATGCGGACGCGCGGTGTGGGAGGCCTGGCTTCCTCGTTCGTGGGCCGCGATCGTGAGCTCGAGCGGCTGCTCGAGGCGTACCGCTCGGCGGTGGGCGAGCGCCGGCCGCGGCTCGTAACAATCCTTGGAGATGCCGGGGTCGGCAAGACGCGCCTCGTGCGCGAGCTCTGGGAGCGACTCGGCGCCGAAAGCCCCGAACCGCTTCGCCGTACCGGACGGTGCCTTTCCTACGGCGAGGCCACCACTTACTGGCCGCTGGCGGAAGTCCTGCGCGAGCACTTTGGAATCAACGAGAACGATCCGCCCGAGACGATGCTGGCGCGCCTCGCGGGCCGCGAGCTGCTCGGCCTCGCTCTCGGGCTCGACGTGGTCGGCGGGCTCCACCCGCTCGCCGTTCGCGATCGCTTCCAGGACGCGTGGGTCGACTTCTTGACGGAGATCGCCGCCGAGAGGCCGGTTGTCCTACTGGTCGAGGACATCCACTGGGCAGACGATCCACTCCTGGACGTGCTCGAGGAGCTGATCTCCGACGTGCGCGGCCCCCTGCTGCTGATCGCTACCGCGCGCCCGGAGCTCCGAGACCGCCGTCCAAAGCCGGGCTCACCGTCGGCGGAACTGATCGAGCTCGAGCCGCTCAGCGCAGAGGACTCGCTGCGGATGCTGGCCGAGCTGATGGCCGGAGGGCTTCCGCCTGAGCTGGGCCACGTCGTCGTCGAGCGGGCAGAGGGGAACCCGTTCTTCGTCGAAGAGCTGCTCGGGATGCTGATCGACCGTAGCCTCCTGGCCCGCGTCGACGGGCGCTGGGCGCTCGAAGAGCTGCCCGACGACTTCTCCGTCCCCGACTCGGTCCAGGCCGTGCTCGCCGCGCGAATCGATCTGCTCGCGCCGGCCGAGAAGGAGGCGCTCCAGGCGGCCGCTGTGATCGGGCGTGTCTTCTGGGCGGGGCCCGTCTACGAGCTCGTGGAGGGTAGGCCGGACCTCCGCCTGCTCGAGGAGCGCGACCTGATACGCCGGCGCCCGGGCTCCACGCTCGCCGGCGACCGCGAGTACGCGATCAAACACGCGCTCACCCGTGAGGTCGCTTACGCAACCTTGCCGAAGGCAAAGCGGGCTCGGCTCCACGCGGCCTTCGCGGACTGGATCGAGCGCACTGGCCAGGGACGGGACGAGCACGCCCCGATGCTGGCGCACCATCTCGCCGAAGCGGTCCGGCCCGAGGACGCCGATCTCGCGTGGTCGGCTCACCCGGAGGAGCGCGAGCGGTTACGGGAAGCGGCCCTCGCGTGGCTCCAGCGGGCCGCGGATCTGGCGGCGGGCCGCTACGAGATCGACGAGGCACTCGCGTTGCTTCACCGCGCGCTCGAGTTGGAATCGTCCGAGGAGGCTCGATCCGGACTCTGGCGGTCGATCGGCCGGACCTACGCACTCAAGTTCGACGGCGAGAATTTCTGGACGGCGATGCAAAACGCGTTCAAAGGCTGCCGGGACCGCATGATCCAGGGCGAGCTGTACGCGGAGCTCGCCTTCGAGACCGCGATCCGTTCCGGAATGTGGAAGCGCATGCCGGATCCGAAGCTCGTCCAGGAGTGGATCGCGAAGGCGGTGGAGCTGACCGAGCCCGAGAGCCGTGCGCGCGTAAAGGCCTTGATCGCATCCGCACGCTGGAATCCGGTCGATGGAGCGGCGGCAGCTATTGAGGCAAGCGCGCTCGCTGAGGGGCTTGGCGACCCCGAGCTTCGCTCGAGCGCATTCGACGTCCGGGGCATCACGGCGTTCGTTTCTGGAGAGTACGACCTCGGGCGGGCCTGGGAGGAGCGGCGGTTCGAGCTGATCGACGAGATCAGCGATCCGGATCATCAGGCGGAGATCTATGCGTCGCCGATCTCGGGCTGCATCTGGACCGGGCGCTTTCGTGAGGCGCGCCGGCTGGCGGGGAAACACGACGAGATCGCCTCGCGACTCACGCCCCACCACCGCATGCATGCGGTCGCGATCCCGCTCGAGATCGAAGAGCTCGCGGGCCGGTGGGACGCAATCCGCGCTCTGGAGCAGCGCGCCGAGGGCGCCGTGGCCGACAACGTCGCGACACCCTGCGTCCGCAATCCTCGCTCGCTGCTCGTCTGTGCGATCGCCAACGTGCATGGCGGCGATCTCGATCGTGCGCGAGAGCAGGAGGAACGAGCGCAAGGGATGTGGATGGAGGGCTACGGTTCGACCCTGAACGCCCCGCTGCTGCGCCTCAGGCTCGCGCGGGGCGAGCTCGACGAAATTGAGGAGCTCATCGAAGCGCCGGAGCTACGCGGCTGGCACCGCGGGTGGTTCATCTTCTCGGCGCTCACGGCCCAGCTGGACGCCTTTGCGGCGCTCGGGGACGGGCCACGGGCGGAGCAGGCGGCCGAGCCGCATCTGCGGCGGGGGACGTACCTCGAGCCCTTCGCCCTCCGCGCGCTTGGATCCGTCCGCGAGGACAAGCGGCTGCTCGAACAGGCGGTGGCTGCGTTCGAGGGCCTCGGCCTCGATTGGCACGCCGCGGAGACGAAAAAGCTAGTACTTCAGGCGTGAGCGGCGCTCGTGGCGCTCGAGGGCCAGGTCGACCAGGCGGTCGAGCAGCTCGGCGTACGGGATTCCCGACGCCTCGAAGAGCTTTGCGTACACGCTCGTCGCCGTAAATCCCGGGATCGTGTTCAGCTCGTTCACGATCACCTCGCCGTCGCTCTCCCGGACGAAGAAGTCCACCCGCGCCATGCCCTCGCACTCCGTGGCGACGAAGCTCTCGACCGAGAGCTGTTGCACGCGCTCGATCTGCTCCGGTGAGATGCGCGGGGGGATGATCAGGTCCATACCGCCCTGGTCGTACTTGGCGGAGTAGTCGTACCAGTCGGGCGCGTCGAAGCCGTGCGAGACGATCTCGCCGGGCAGTGACGCGATCGGCTCGCGATTGCCGAGCACGCTGCACTCGACCTCGACGCCTGCCACGAACTCCTCGACGAGCACCTTCTCGTCGTGCTCGAAGGCGAGCCGGACCGCGGGCTCGAGCTCCTCCTTGCTCCGCACTTTCGAGATCCCTACCGAGGAGCCCAGCCGCGCCGGCTTGACGAAGACCGGGTAGCCGAACGGGTTCTCGATCTCCTCCAGGCTCCGCACCGTCACATTGGGCGCCACCGGGATCCCGCGGTCGCGCAAGACGGCCTTGAACAGGTCCTTGTCCATGCAGAGGCCCGACGCCGTCACTCCCGCGCCGACGTACGGCACGCCTGCGAGCTCGAGCAGGCCCTGCACGGTTCCGTCCTCTCCAAACGGCCCGTGCAGGACGGGGATCACGACGTCCACGTCCCCGAGCGCGGAGGGTACGCCGCCGTTCGCAGGCACCGGCAGCGTCTCTGCGACCGCCTGCTCGCCCGGGGGAAGCTCACGCGTTTCGCCGGAGCCAAGCTCCCAGCGTCCGTCGCGGTCGATCTCGACCGTCACCGTTTCGTAGCGGTCCGGGTCGAGCGACTCGAGCACGGAGCGCGCCGAGTTGACGGAGATGTCGTGCTCACTGGAGCGCCCGCCGGCGAGGACGGCGATGCGCAGTCGCTTGCTCACGGTCCGCTGTAGACGCCGACGGTGATCGTGACCGTCGAGCCCGGGTCGGCTTTGCCGGTCGGATCCTGGCTGAGGACGACGTTGTCCTGGTTCAGGTCGGTCACCTGGCGCTCGACGACGTTGACGGTGAAGCCGGCGCTCTCGAGCGCTGCCTGAGCGAGTTCGAGCAACTGGCCCTTGACGTTCGGGACCTCCACGGGGGCCGGCCCGCTCGACACGCTGAGCGTGATGGTCGAGCCTCTCGTGGCCTTGGTCCCCGCCGCCGGGTTCTGGTCGACGACCGTGCCGACTGGCTGATCGGACGAGACATCCTGCCGCGCGACGTGGAAGCCCACGCCCTGGAGCGCTCCCCGCGCGCTCTCGTACGACTGGCCCTTGACGTCCGGGATGTCGACCTGCTCGACGCCGCGTGAGACGTTGATCCGCACGCGCTGGCCGTAGAGCAAGCGCGTGCCCGGCTTCGGATCCTGGGCCGTGACGGTGCCAACGGGTTTGCTCGTGTAGATCTCGACCACGTAGGGCGTCAGGTTCGCGCGCGTGAGCCTGCTGATCGCCTCATCGCGCGTGACACCGACGACGTTGGGGACTGTCGTCTTCGGCTTGCCCGTCGAGTAGACGATCGTGACCGGATCCCCCTTGGGTATTCGGGCGCCGCCGGTGGGGTTCTGCTCGATCACCTGGTTCGCGGGGACAACAGGATGCTCCCGGCCCGTCGTCTTCGGCTTCAGGCCGTCGTGCCGGAGCTTCTTCACGCAGAGCTGCACGTTGATCCCCACGCAGTTCTCCACCGCGACCGGCTTGTTCGCGTTCAGCTGCTGCTGAATCTTGTCGTAGGCGAAGTACGCCGCGACACCGGCGAGCACGAGCAAGCCGAGCGTGAGCAGCCAGGGCCAGATCGGCCGCTTGCGCTTCGGCGGAGCCGAGTAGCCGTAGTACCCGGCCGGCGGAGTCTGCGCGGGCGGTCGCGGCGCGGCCGCGGCTCGGGGACGCGGGGAGATCGCGGTCGCAGCAGTGGTGATCCCTGAGCCGGCGAGGACCTGAGTCGCGGCGTCTGCGGTCTCGGCGGCCACCGACAGGCCACGCGCCACGCGCGTCAGGTCGTCATCCATCTCTTCCGCGCTCTGGTAGCGCTCGTCGGGATCCTTGGCCAGCGCGCGGAGCACGATCAGGTCGAGGTCGTGCGGCACGTCTCGCCGGACCTGAGACGGCGGCTTCGGTATCGCGGACAGGTGCTTCATCGCGATCTCCAGAGGCGTGTCGCCGGTGAAGGGGACCTTCCCGGTCAGCATCTCGTAGAGCACGATCCCGACCGAGTACAGGTCCGAGCGCTGGTCGACCGGCGAGCCGCGCGCCTGCTCCGGCGAGAGGTACTGCGCCGTGCCGATGATCGAGCCGACCTCCGTCATCTGGCTCGCGCCCGATCGCGCGATGCCGAAATCGGTCACCTTCAGCCGGCCGTCGCCGTTGACGACGACGTTGTGCGGCTTGATGTCGCGGTGGACGATTCCACCCTGATGCGCGTGAGCCAGCGCTGCGAGGATCTGCCGTGCGTACTCGATCGACCGCGCGACCGGCGCCGGGCCGCGCGTGAGGATCAGCTCCTTGAGGCTGCGTCCGTCGAGGAACTCCATCGCGATGTAGTAGGTGCCCTCGGCCTCGCCGCGGTCGTAGATGGAGACGATGTTCGGGTGCGAGAGACCGGCGGCGTTCTTCGCCTCGCGGCGGAAGCGCTCGATGAACTGGTCATCGCCCGCGTGGCGGTCGTTCAGGATCTTGATCGCGACGCGTCGTCCGAGCTCCTGGTCCTCGGCGAGGTAGACGTTCGCCATCCCACCCGCTCCGAGCTTGCGGATGATCCGGTAACGCCCGTCGAAGACGGCGTCGATCAGGGTGTCGCGTGTCGTTGCCATAAAAACCCCAGCCCTACTAGTTCGACCCTCCGCTCAGTATTGCCTCCAGGATCTGTTTAGCGATCGGAGCCGCGACCTGGCCGCCGTACCCGGTCTGGTTCTCCAGCACGACAGCGACCGCCACCCGAGGCGCGTCTGCGGGGGCGAAAGCGATGAACCAAGCCGTGTTGCGGCCGCTCACGCCGGTCTCGGCCGTGCCGGTCTTGCCCGCGACCGAGATTCCGGAGATCTGGGCTGCCGTGCCGGTTCCACTGTTTACCGCGGCGACCATCATCGAGGTCAACTCCTCGGCGACTCGCGTCTTGATCGCACGGCGCAGCTTCTTCGGGCGAGTCTTCGCAACGGTCTTGTGGTTCGGCCCGACGATCTTGTCCACCGCGTAGGGCCGCATCACCACCCCGCCGTTGGCCACGCCACCGGCCACCATCGCCATCTGGAGCGGGGTCGCGAGCATCCGCTCCTGTCCGAAGGCGAGCCGGCCCGGATCGACCTGCGTGTCGGGGTTTGTCGGGTTGAAGAGGGTCCCTTTCGAAAACAGCCCGCTCGGCGCACGTTCGTCCGCGGGCGTCTCGAGCGGCGGCCGCTCGTAGAAGCCGTACTTCTTCGAGTACGTGAGGATCGGCCCTGCGCCGAGCGCCTTGCCGATGTTGCAGAAGACGGAGTTGATCGAGTGCTCGAGGCCGACCGCCAGCGACACGGTCCCGAAGGCCTCGGGGCCTTCCGGGTTGCCCGCGTTCGAGACCTTCTTGCCGTACTCGATGCAGTAGCCCGGATCCTCGAACGTCGAGTCCGGTGTGTAACGCCCGGTGTCGAGGGCGGCCGACGTGGTTACGACCTTGAAGGTCGAGCCCGGTGTGAAGAGGCCGTCAGTCGCCCGGTTCAACAGCGCGGACGCTCCTGTGCAGTTCGCTCGGATGCGCCCGATCGCTCCGAAGTTGCGCTCGACGAGGTTCGGGTCGTAGCTCGGCTGGGAGGCGAGCACGAACACCTTTCCGGTCGACGGCTCAAGGGCAACTGCGGCGCCGCAGTTTCCGGCCAGAGCTCTCATCGCGATCTGCTGAGGTTTCGGGCGCACCGTGAGAATGAGGTCGTTGCCTTCGACGGTGGCGCCCTTCAACTTGCCGATCGCCTTGTTCACGATCGTGCCGAGGTTGGCGTTGGTGGCCGTCAAGTAGTCGTTCTCCGAGCGCTCCAGGCCCGCGCGCGAGCGCGACTGCGTGGAGTAGCCGACGAGGTGGGAGAACAGCGGCCCAGCCGGGTAGCGCCGGAAGTAGAGCGTGTGGCCGCCGACCTTCTTGGAGACGTTCGTCGCGAGAACGAGGCCGTTGGCCGCCTTGATCTTGCCCCGCTTGATCGTGAACTGAGCCACGCGCTGGATCTCGTTGTCCTGCCGGTCGGCGAGGCCTGCCGAAGCCCAGGTCTGCCAATACGTCGTGGCGACGACGAGCGCCGAGATCAGCACGATCCCGACCACGGCCAGCTTGCTGATCTGCGCGTTCATCGCGGCGCGTTCGCCCGGTTGGAGATCAGCAGCAGCCCGGCGAGCAAGACGAAGTTCGCCACGATGCTCGACCCGCCGTAGCTGACGAAGGGGAGCGTGATCCCGGTCAGCGGAATCAGCCTCAGGATGCCGCCGACGATGATGAACGTCTGGAGCGCGAACCCGAACGTGAAGCCGGCGGCCGCCAGCTTGGAAAAGCCGTCGTCGGCGAGGAGCGCAATCTTCATGCCGCGCACGACGAAGAGCATCAGCACGAGCAGGAGCGCAGAGATGCCGACCAGACCGAGCTCCTGGGCGAGTGCCGAGAAGATGAAGTCGGTGTTCAGGTAGGGGATCAGGGGCCTACCGCTGACCGTCTCGAACGTCCCCTTCCCCAAACCAGTGCCCCACCAGTTGCCGTGCGCGACCGAGTAGAGCGACTTCACGAGCTGGTAGCTCGCGCAGTTCTGCCTCAGTGCCTTCTCGCCCGTCAGCGGGCAGTACACGGCGTGCTCGGTCCAGGGGTGCAGCCAGATCGTGATCCGCTCCCGGACGTGGCTCGGCCCCCACTCGTACACGGCCGCCGAGCCGGCGAGGAAGAGCACCAACCCACCGCCCACGTAGAGCAGGCGCCCGGTTGCGACGTAGAGCATCCCGAGGAAGATCCCGAAGTAGAGGAGCGCGCTGCCGAGGTCGTTCGTGACCAGGAGGACGAGCATCGACGCGCCCCAGATCGCGAGCAGCGGCCCGAAATCCTTGAGCCGCCCCTGCGCGAGGACCTCACGCTTCTCGCGCAGGTACGCCGCGAGAAAGACGATGAGCGCGATCTTCGCGAACTCTCCGGGCTGGAACTGGAGCGGGCCGGCGTGAATCCACAGCCGCGCGCCGTTCACGGTCGTGCCGATCACCGGCAGTGCGGGAAGGAGGAGCAATCCGATCGCGGTCAGGCCGAACAGGTACTTGTAGCCCTCGATGCGGCGGTAGTCGCGCCGGAGCAGGAAGAGCGCCGCGGCGAAGAGCCCGACGCCGGCCACGATCCAGACGCCCTGCTTGGCCGCGTCGTTCGGGTTGATGCGGTAAATCTCCGTCAGCCCGACGGCAGTCAGTAGGCCGGCCATCGGCAGCAAGTACGGGTCCGCGTACGGGACCGTCTGCCTGGCGACGAAGTGCGCGGCGAGATACAGGCCGAGGAACATCCCCGCGTACGAGAGCGAGGCCGGCGACACCACCTCCTGGCGGGCGATGTAGACGCTGGCGAAGCCGACGCCGCCGAGCACGCCGACGACGATCAAGTGCAAGAGCTCGCGATTCCTCTCGGTCATCGCTTTACCTCGCGAGCCACCACACGAGCAGGGCGGCGGCGGCGATCACGACGAGCAGAATCAACAGCATCGGCAGGACACGGCTCTTCTGGGCTCCCGAACCGCTCGGCGAGGCTGGCGGCGTCGGATCCTGGACGGCCTGGGCAAATTTCTTCGCCTCCTCGCCCGAGACCACCATCGTGTCCACCGCCGGGACGCGATCGAGCTCGTCGAGCGTGTCCTCGTCGGCGGCTTCCCCACCGGCGGCCTCGGGCGACGAATATTGCGCCGTTTCCTCGAGCGGCTCGCTGCCGGCCTCGGCGATCTCGAACAGGACGACCGTGATGTTGTCCTCGCCGCCGCCCCGGTTGGCGGCGTTGACGAGCGCTTTCGCGGTCGCGTTCAGGTCGCCACTGTGCTGTTCGAACTCCGCGAGGAGCCGGTCCTCGTCGACCATCGACGTCAGGCCGTCCGAGCAGATCATGAACACGTCGCCCGGGCGTGCTTCGATCGAGAACGTGTCGGGATCGACGTCGGGGTCGGTGCCGAGCGCACGGGTGATCACGGAGCGCTGTGGATGCGTCTCCGCCTCCTCGGGCGAGAGCCTGCCGCTGCGGACGAGCTCGGCCACCAGCGAGTGGTCGTCGGTCAGCTGCTCGAGCGACCCCTCGCGCAGCAGGTAGGCGCGAGAGTCTCCGACGTGCCCGAACGCGACGATTCCGTCCTCGACGAGCGCGACGGTGATCGTCGTCCCCATACCGGAGACAGCCGCGTCCTGGCTCGACCGCTGGTAGATGCGCCGGTTCGCCTCCTGAATCAGCTCTGCGACCCGCTCCTCTCCGCTGCCGTGGCTGCCGTCGTCCTCGCGGAGAGCCGAGGCAGCCAGGCTCGCGGCCAACTCGCCTGCCTGCGCACCTCCCATCCCGTCGGCAACGCCGAAGAGCGGTGGGTCGATCACGTACTCGTCTTCGTTCCTGCGGCGTTTCTTGCCTGGGTCGGTCTTGGCTGCGTACTGCCCTATGGGTGTCATCGGTCGTACCTCAACTCGGTCTCGCCGACGCGCACCACGTCGCCCGGCGTCAGCTTGCGGGGGCGCGTGACGCGGATCCCGTTCAGGTACGTGCCGTTCGTGGAGCCGATGTCCTCGAGCCAGACGCCGTCGCGACGCGGCTCGATGCGCGCGTGACTCGCTGACGCGTACTCGTCACCGTCGAGCGTGACGTCGTTCTGGCCGGAGCGGCCGATCGATACGGCCGATGCGTTGAGCTCCCATGTGTCGTCGGGGGACAAGGTCGGGCTCTTGACGACGACCATGCGCCCCGCTTCGACCGCGGGCGGCTCCTCGACCAATCCCGCCGTCTGGCTGGGAGCGAGCACGAAGCTCTCCTGGGGCAGGCGGAGATCGCGGCTCGCGGTCCGCACGATCCGCCAGATGAACAGGTAGAGAAGCACCAGGAACGCGATCTTCAGTGCGAGGAGCGCCTCCTCGACGGCGACGGACCCGAGCATCAATCCTCGGCGGTCTCTCGGCTGAAGACCATCCGGGTCGACCCCACCGTGATCTGGTCGCCCGGCTTGAGCTTGGCCCGCTTCAGGCGGCGCCCGTTCACCTCGGTTCCGTTGGTCGAGTCGAGGTCGACGATCCAGTATGCGGCGCCTTCCTGCCGGAGCTCCACATGCCGGCGCGAGACGTTCGGGTCGCCGAGCTGAATGTCGCAGTCGCGCGAGCGGCCGATCACGAACTTGCGCTTGTCGACTTCCCTGTGCTCGCCGTCGAAGGTGAGCACGGCTACCTCGCGCTCCAGGCCCAGGTCTTCGGGCGAGACCGCCTCTGTCTCGGGCTGTGCCGGCTTGTAGACCATCGTCGCCCCGGGCTCGACGTCCGGCGGGGGCGGCAGCTCATCCGGGGATTCCACCGGCTTTGGGCCCTGGACCATCCTTGTGGCGATCCCGAACTCGCCCACGGCGAGGTCGTCGTCGCTCTCCAGCCGCACCTGGGGCGGGGAGAGCAGCACGTATTTCTCCCTGCGCGCGTTCTCGGCCAGATAGTCCTGGAGCTCGGCGACGAGCGACTCCTCGTAGCCCTCGAACTGCTCACGGTCGGGGGGAGAGAGGTAGACCGTGTACTCGTTCGGCACGTACACGCGGGAGACCGAGATCGTGCGGTGGTCTTCCATCTCCTTCACGAGCTTGCGCGCCAGCTCGACCGGCTGGACGTGCGTACGGAAAGCGCGGCCGAAGACGCCTTCGAACAGCGACTCGATCTTGTGCTCGATGTTCCGCAGGACCGTCATTCAGCAGGGAGTTTTACCCCCCGCCACGAGTCTAACTCGCTGGTTCGGGCGCTCCGGCGGCGCGATCGCGCCAGATCAGCCAGCCACAGGTGAACCACGTCGCCAGCACGAGCGGAAGCGCGGAGACCGAGGGAGAGGGGAGCACCGCAGCGCAGACGATCGTCGCGCCGAAGATCGCGATCCCCCAGGGGCCTCGTCGGCGGGCCAGCGGTAGCAAAAGGGCCGCGCCGGCGAGCATGATCGCTTGTGTCAGCAGGGCCGGCCTGGACTGAAGCGCATGCCAGAGCGCTGCCGCCACGGCGGTGGGGTGCTCGTTCGCCGACAAGCCGGCGACTCGTGGGGCCGGCGCGCCGCTGAACGGCAGCGGGACGTCGCGAATCGCGGCGGCCAGCGCGGCGAGGAGCACGGCGGCCGCGACCTGGACCGCCCGGCGCGCGTGTCCACGAACCGCCTGAGCCGCCAGCGGCAGCAGCCCCAGTGCGGCAATCGGGGCGAGCAACGGGCCCGTTGCGCAGAAGAGGCCGACATTGGGCTCGCGCCACGAAAGCGCCAGCCAGCCCGCTGCGAGTGCGCTGTAAAGCGTCGCGAGCCCTAGCGAGACGTTCCCCAGCGGCAGGATCGGCACCGCTAGAGCAAACGCGAGACCCAGACGCGGCCGGACCAGGGTCAAGGCTGCGGCCAGGCCGGCGAGGCCAAGCGCGAAACCGTGCGGGAAGAAGGAGAGCTTCCAGGCTGTCCAGCCCGCAAAGAGCGCCGCCGCCGCGGCCGGCGCGAGCTGCTCGGCCCGCGGCGGGGCGAGCGGGCGGCGCCGGCGTTTTCGCTCGCGCTCTCGATACGCGTTCCGTAGCCCGGCGGCTAGCTTCGCCGCGGAGGGGCGCCGCGCGGGGTCGAGCGAAAGCGCACGGTCGACGAGTGCGATCAGCGCTTTCGGCAGGTCGGGGCGGGCTCGCCCGAGTGACGCGGCGCCGCTCTCGATCCGCCGCGCGGTGTCGAGCAGCGAGCCGTTCCAGAAGGGATGCACGCCGGCGAGCGACTCCCAGAGCAGGACTCCTGCCGCCCAGACGTCTCCGGCAGGCCCCGCGCAGTCGCCGCGCAAGCGCTCGGGCGGGATGTACGCCAGAGTGCCCGGGACGTCGCCGGCCGCCGTCAGCGTCTCCTCGTCCTCCATCAGCGCGAGGCCGAAGTCGAACAACCGCACCGAGATCTCCGGCCCGTCGGCGAGCAGGACGTTCGACGGCTTGACGTCGCGGTGGACGATCCCGTGCGAGTGAGCGTGCGCGATCGCCTCGCAGATCTGGGCGCCGGCCTCGACCGCCGCACGGTCGTCGAGCTCTCCCGCGCGGAGAGCGTCGCGGAAGGTCTTCCCCGGTACGTACTCGTACGCGATGTAGACGTGGCGCTCGTCGCGCGCAAGTGCGTAGGAACGGAGACAGTGCGGATGGCGCAGCCGCGCGGCCGCCGACCCTTCGCGTTCCGCGCGCGAGGCTCCTTTGCCCTCCCGCGAAACGATCTTCAGCGCGACGTCGACGCCGCTGCCCTCGTCGCGAGCGAGCCAGACGGAGCCAGATCCACCGCTCCCCAACGGTTGAAGCGGACGATAGCGGCCGAGCACGAGCCCGACCGGCGCGACAGCGGCGACGGCCTCGGACATCCCGCGCGGGGTTCGCCGGGCGGCTTCAAGACCCTTTTCACCGCTCCTATGCCGCCGAGGAGCCGTGTCGACCATTCGAGCCGTTACAGTGGACGCGATCGCCCCGCTAAGAGGCGGAAATGACCGAGCGCGACACCGAACAACAGACCGACTTCGAGTTCGATTTCTTCGAGGAGCCGGACACCCACGAGGCGGCGCGCCCTGAGCGCACGCCCCGTTCCGGTGGGCCGCGGCGTCCCGTCCGGCCACCGCAAGGCCTGACGCCGCTGCTGCGCCTGGTCGGTTTGATCGCGTTCGCGATTCTGATCGTGGTCCTCCTCGTCTATGCGATTCAGGGCTGCCAGTCGTCCAGCAAGCGCTCGAAGTATCAGAGCTACATGAAAAAGGCAGAAGAGCTCGGGTCGCGATCGGCCGGAATCGGCCGCCAGCTCAACGTCGATCTGACGACGCCGGGGCTGAAGATCGTCGACCTCGAGCGCAAGGTCGCCGGCCTGGCCCGCCAGCAGGAACAGGGCGTGCTCGACGCGCGGGACGTCAAGCCGCCGGGCAAGCTCCGGAAGGAGCACGAGGCCATGATCGAGGCGCTGCAGTTCCGCGTCAGCGGCCTGAACGGCCTGGCTCTTTCGCTCCCCGGAACCGTGCGGCTGAAGGACGTCGGCCAGGCCAGCACGATTCTCGCCGCCCAGGCGCAGCGCCTCCTGGCGAGCGACGTCGTCTGGGACGACAGCTTCAAGGAGCCTACGAAGACCGTCCTCAAGGCCGAGGGCCTCGGCATCTCGGTACCCGATTCAAACTTCCTCGCCAACCCAGACTTCGCGAGCCATGACTCGATGCAGGCGATTCTCGGCCGGATTCGCGGCTCAAGCGGCAGCTCAGGAAGCACGGGCACCAGCTCGGGGCCACGGGGGACGAACCTCGTCAGCGTCAAGGCCCTGCCTTCGGGCACCGAGCTCTCTTCGAGCGGCGACAACATCGTCGATACGAGCGCCGAGCTCGCGTTCTCGGTCACCGTCGAGGACTCGGGGAGCTCGCAGGAGGTGCGGATCCCGGTCATGCTGACGATCCTCCAGTCGCCGTCGCCGATCGTCCGCAAGGCGACGATCGACTTCATTAACCCCGGCGAGCAGAAGACCGTCGTGCTGCGGGGCTTCGGCACCGTTCCAGTGGCCCAGCCGACGACGTTGAAGGTCGTGATCGGCACGGTGCCGACCGAGAAGATCACGACCAACAACACCGCCGACTACCGCATCACCTTCTCGCTCCCGCGTTAGACGAAGGCGGGCTTGATTCAACCGGTAACGCGTTCTCGGCCGGGTCAAGACGGTCGCATCGGCAAAGCCGACACGACCTCTATGGTCGGCGTCGCAAGCGCCGCGCGAGTTACGAAGGCGGGCTTGATTCAACCGGTAACGCGTTCTCGGCCGGGTCAAGACGGTCGCATCGGCAAAGCCGACACGACCTCTATGGTCGGCGTCGCAAGCGCCGCCTTATAGATTTGGCCCGATGAGCTTGTCCAGCTCGATGGCCGGCTGGATCGCGATCGGCGCTGCGGCCGGCGCGGTCGTCGCCTTCGTCTTTGCACTGGCGCTCTGGCTGAAGCTCAGGCGCGTTCGCGAGGCGCAGCTCGTGTTACTCGGCGGCGGGAAGGGCGATCTCGTCGACTTCGCGGTCTCGCTGCAGGCGCGGATCGACGACCTGCATCGCGCCGTGGACGAAGTCGCAGCCGGGCTCGTCCGCGTCGACCGCCGCGTGGACGAGTCGATCGCGAAGACGTCGATCGTCCGCTACGACGCCTACGAGGACACGGGGGGTCACCAGTCGGCCTCGCTGGCCTTCCTGAACGCGGGCCGCACGGGGGTCGTCGTGAGCGCGATCCAGGGCCGCGACTACGCGCGCATCTACGTGAAGGAGCTCGACCGGGGTCGCGCTTCCGTCGCGCTCTCTCCGGAGGAGGAGGAGGCCGTAGAGCGCGCCATGTCTCGCTGACGCCAGCGAGGCTCAATGACGCTGCTACTTTTCCCTCCAATGCAGCACGTTCTCGTTCTGAACGCGAGCTACGAGCCCCTCAACGTGACCACGGTGAGACGTGCCCACGTGCTCGTTTTCAAGGGCAAGGCCGAAGTGATCGAGGAGCTCGACAAAGCGCTGCATTCCGCGACGGACACCTACCCGTGGCCCCACGTGATCAGGCTCGTGCAGTACGTGCGCGTGCCGCGGACGGTGCAGCGGAAGATCTCACGCAGGGCGCTGTTCGCCCGCGACGGCTGGCGCTGCGTGTACTGCGGCACCTCCGGCGGCAGGCTCACGCTGGACCACGTCGTGCCGCGTAGCCGGGGAGGCGAGTCCGTCTGGGAGAACGTCGTCACCTCCTGCGCGCCCTGCAACCTGCGCAAGGGCGACCGGCTGCTCCACGAGGTCTCCATGAAGCTGCGCGCGAAGCCGCGTCCTCCTGCGCCGGTGCTCTTCATCCGCCTGGCCGCGCCGAAGATCCCGTCCGGCTGGCAGCCCTACCTCCGCGGGCTCACGTCGTCCTCCACGGCGTGACGTAGCGCCGGCTCGGCGGCGTACCTCTTTCCGTAACCCATTTTAGGAAAGAGGCGACATGAAGCTGATCAAGATCCTCGCTGTGGCTGTGGGAGCCGGGGCGCTCGCGCTGGTGCTGGCGCTCGAGTGGCCGGGCTCGGCGCACAGCGCGGCTCCGGAGAGGGGAAACGGCATCACGGTGACGGGCACGGGCTCGGTCAAGGCGGCGCCCGACCAGGCGCAGTTCTCGTTCGGCGTCTCGAGCGACGCCACGACGGGGTCGGCCGCTCTTGCGGCAAACGCGGACAAGATGGACCGCATCCTCGCGGCCCTGCGTCGCGCCGGGACCGCACGTGGGGACATCCGCACCGACGGCGTCTCGGTCGGACCTCGCTACAGCGACAAAGGCGAACGCACCGCGGGGTTCACGGCGCGGAACTCGGTCTCGGTGACCGTGCGTGACGTGAAGCAGGCCGGTCCGCTGGTCGACGCGGTGACCGCTGCGGGAGCAACAGACGTCTACGGCCCGTCTTTCGGGCGCGAGAGCCGTGCGGCGCTCTACCGCGAGGCCTTGCGCAAGGCGGTTGCCGACGCACGCGACAAGGCGGGCACGCTGGCAGCCGCGACCGGTGTCTCGATGGGCCGCGTAACGCGCGTGGAGGAGGGCCAGCGGCCTAACTACGACGTGTACCCCGGGCCCGTGGCGCTGGAGTCCGCGAAAACCCCGATCGAGCCGGGCACGGAGGAGATCCAGGCGTCGGTCACGGTGACGTTCGCGATCGCCTAACCCCTCTCAACCGGCAGCCCGAGCTGTTCCCACTCGCTCCAGGAGCCGGGGTAGAGCCTGCCCTCCCGGCCGGCACGCGCGAGGCGGTGCAGGACGACCGAAGCGGTGACGCCCGAGCCGCAGTAGGCGACGACCTCACCGGGCGGGATCTCCGGCAGAGGCTGGTTCCAGGGCGTGTTGAGCGCGCCGGGGATCCGTCCGTGCACCTTGTCGACCGGGTTCGGCTCCCCGAAAGCGCTCCGGCACCCGAGCGTCGAGGATGATCAGCTCGTCGCGGCGCGCGTTCAGCTCCTCCGCGTCGATCGTGTCGGCGTCGCACGGACGCGGCTTGAACTGGGCCGCAGCGATCTCCTCGGCGCCGGTGGCAAGGCGTCCGCGCCAGCTGTCGAGGTCGACCACGGCGCAGAAATCGTGACCGAAGTGCCCGAGTAGCCACCACAACCGCTCGGCGCCGCCTGTCGAGCCGTGGGCGACCACGAAGATGTCCGGTCCGATCCCGGCCTCGCCCGCCGCACGCGCGAAGTCGTCCGGTTCGGGGAGCGGATGACGGCCGCGCGGCCCGGGCGGCCCGGAGAGGTCGCGGTCGACGTCGAGGAACGACGCCGTCGGGATGTGCCCCTCCAGGTACAGCTCGCGCCCACGCGCGGCGTTGGCAAGCTCCCACCGGCAGTCGACGATCTGGTACCGCACCGGCGGTCAAGTCGACGCCGCAGCGCTCCGCTCGCGGTAAAGGCCCGGTACGAAGTGTTCGAGGTAGCCGATCTCCTCGATGCTGTGGCGAAGCCACGTTGGGCCCATCTCCTCCCTGAAGACCCGGCTCCGGATCCATGGATTGATCACGAGCTTCCCGACGAGCCCCGCGGCTCCAACGATCATTTCGGACTCGAACCGGCTTCCGTCTCCTTCGGGTCGCCAGGTGTGCTCGAGGCGCATGACCATGATTCCGGCGAAACGAGTCTCGTCGACCGTGCCGGTCTCGTCGAGCTTCGTGACCGTCGTGACGGCGTCGACGTAGTGGTCGGGGTTTTTCGCGAAGATCTCGACGATCCGAAGGCGCGCTCCGACTCCCGCATCCCCGTTCGGAGAGGGTCGAACGAGGTCCCAGCGGATGTGGTCGAGGGGGTGCCAGACGAGGTGGCGCCGGTACGTCGCCCCCGCGTATTCCATCGAGCCCTGGATGTGTGCGAAAAACCACGCCAGCATCGCCGGGGTGCAGCCCCGGACGAGGTCGTGCTTGATCGCCAGCCGGAGGCGACCGTCCGGGAGCCGCTCGTGAGTCGCGTGGGCGCTCTCGACCGGCTTCAGGGGCCAGAGCACCGGCCGGGGGTCCGGCACGGGAAGGCGTTTCGGCATCGAGCCGATGATAGATCGGCGGTGTCTATCATCCGACCCCATGGTCCCTGAGGCCGCGCCCAAACAGACCGAGGACGGGCTTGTGGCCATCGGCGGGGGATGGTTCGTCCTGAACGCGCGTGATGCGTGCTGGAACTCGCGCCCGGGCCGTCAGGGCCTGACGTTCACCGGCTCGACGGACTGGGAGGCCGACACGTACTTCCCGATGCTTGGGGTCAACCTGGCCGTCCTCGAGCCGGGCGAGCCCAATTCGATGTACCACTGGAGACGGAGACGGAAGCCTTCCTCGTGCTCTCGGGCGAGGCGCTCCTGATCGTCGAGGGACAGGAACGGCCGTTGCGGCAGTGGGACTTCGTGCACTGCCCCCCCAAGACTGAGCACGTGATCGTCGGAGCGGGGGACGGACCCTGCGTCGTCCTGGCGATGAGCTCACGCGAGAATCAGGCGTTCGGGCCCTACGGCGAGTACACCGCGAATGAGGTCGCGCGCCGCTACGGAGCCAGCCCCGAAGAGGACACGCAGGATGGAGCGGTCGTCTACGCGGGGGTTCCGGAGTCGAAGCCGGCG
>JALYTD010000071.1 GCA_030854475.1 Actinomycetota bacterium | reverse complement strand
TGAGGACGAGTGGTCAGAAGGGAGTTCCCGGGCCAATGGACTCTGGCGAGGCAAGGGGGCCACTCCGACCTGTCGCCGTGATCTCCTCATCGACACTAGACGGTGAGGTCGGAAGGACGCGAGTGCGGGCACTGCGGCAGGCCAGATCCGATACGGGAAGGTGAAGGGTGAAGGTGGACGCCGGGGCTATAGATCGGAGCGACTCCGGCTGTCCTAAGCCGGGGAAGCTGGCTCGCCTGCGACTTCTTCACCGTCGAGACGATCTCCCTCCGCCGCATCTACGTGCTCTTCTTCATCGAACTCGGCAGCCGCCGCGTCCACCTCGCGGGCTGCACCTCGAACCGACCGGCGCCTGGGTGACCAGCAAGCCCGCAACCTCAGCTTCACCGGTGTCTTCCAGCGGATGCGGTTCCTGATCCACGACTGCGATAGCAAGTTCAGCGCGGCATTTGACGAGGTATTCCGCAGCGAAGGGTTCAAGGTGATCCACACGCCGATCCGCGCCCCACAGGCAAACCGCCTACGCCGAGCGCTTCGTCCGCGCCGTCCGGGCCGAGTGTCTCGACTGGCTACTGATCCTCGGCCGCCGCCACCTCGAACGGGTGCTCCGCGTTTACACCGATCATTACAACAGCGAGCGTCCCCACCGCGGTCTCGCACTCGAGCCGCCCGACCCAGTGAGCGCCCCCGGTCCACCGGCCACCGGAGAGATCGAGCGCCGTGACCGACTCGGCGGACTGATCCACGAGTACTACCGCGCCGCAGCGTGAACCTGGGTTTGAAACCTCTCAGGGGTACGACCCCGAGTTCGTCATGGCCCTTGGCGAACTCCGGGGCATCTTCGCGGTCTACGGCCGCGCCTTGGCAGATACGTACGCGATCACGGTCCACGGTCCGTTGGCGGCGCTACTGCATGCAGCTGATCGCGCGGACGAACTCACAGAGGAAGCCGGCACCTAGCATCCACCCTACGTGTCGCGAGTCGGGTTCTGCCCTACTCGTCGGGGCACCCTCACTCGCGGATCTCGATGCGGTGTCTTTGGCGGGTCGAAGCCCGTCGTTCCCGCCTTGACACCCCACTTCCGCGCTCGCCGCGTTCGAACGCTTCGGCAGCGATGAAGGAATCACACGCGCTCGGAGAGGCCGCTAACGGATCGCCGAGCTGGCGAGCGCCTGGGTCTCCGCCGCGCGCCACTCCAGGCCAACAGCCTCGAAGCGTGCAGCGGCTTGGTCGACGAGCGAGGCGTCGCCGCGCGAGATCCCGATCGCACGCAGCGCGAACGGACCCGTATAACTCTCCTCGTCGAGGAAGGGCGCCGCCTCTTCCTCGAGTCGTTCTCTCTCGCGGAGCGCGAGAAGTGCGTCGAGACGCGCCGCTGCTCCGTCGACGCCCCACGGTCCTCCCATCGCCGGAAGCACCTCCAGTATCCGCCTCGTCTCCTCCTCGTCAGCGCGGAGAAGCGCCAGGCGGAGCAGCGCAGGCTCGAGCTCCGGGGGGCCGGCTACGACGGCGCTCGCGCGGCCGATCTCCTCCAGCCGGCGCGCCTGGCGCTCCTCGCCGAGCTGCGCGAGCCCAAGCGCGCAGACGAGCAGCGTGCGCCAGTTGAACTGGCAGGGGAAGTCCTCATTGGCCGCGCTTGCCGCCTCAGCCCGGACCGCCAGGTCCCCAAGAGCTTCCCATTTCCCGAGCACGCTCTCGACCACGGCGTGCAGGCCAACGGCGTGCACGTCGTCGTGCGCAGTGAGGGATGATGCGATCTCGTCGAAGCGTTCCGCGAAGCGGCGGGCGCCCGCGATCCGACCGGCGCGCAAGTAGACGAACCCTGCGTTCCAGTGCTGGTGGCCTAGGTAGTTCGGGTTCGCCATCCTTGGTGCCTCCGCGAGCGCACGGTCGGCCCAATCGCACGCCTCCTGGTATCGGCCCGCCTCCGTCGCCCCGAGGGTCCGAGCCTCATACGCGAGGACGACAAGCGTCGCGTCTCCCAGCGTCTCGCCGAGGCGGCGCGTCTCCGTCGCCGCCTCCACGCGCTTCGATGGATCGGAGAGAGCCTGGGCGAGAAGAGCCCAAGCGCGCGCCTGGGTGTCGGGCTCAGAGAACTCGAGCGCCTTGGCTAGCCACTGCTCACCGAGCTCGCGCGGCGGCGGCTCCTTCCACATGTACGGACGACCAAGGCTGTAGTAGGCGAGCTGGGCGTAGATCTCGGCCGCGACGGCACGCTCAGGTTCGAGCGCAAGTGCCTGGTCCATCGCCGCGCGGAAACCCTCAGCGTCGTACCGAAGCGTGTGCGCCCGCGCAGTCTCGCGGTGGATCTCGAACTTGCCTTGGGCCTCCGGCTCGAGCTCCAGCGCCCGGTCGAGGAGCGCGAGCGAGTCCTCGATCTCGAACCGTCCAGCTGCCAGTTCAGCCGCGCGGCACAGCCACCTGACGGCCGATGCCCGCAGTTCCGCGTGACGATCCGGCTTGTCAGTCCAGACCAGATCGACGTCCGCGGGCCGCACGGCTTCCGCGTAATGGTGGGCGAGGAGAGGCGCGTCTTCGTCCCTACCGCGGCCGCGGCGCTCGAGCCACGATGCGAAATCTGCGTGCAAGAGCGCTCGCTCGCGCGTCGTCAGCGAACCGTAGGCGACCTCGCGGGTGAGGGCGTGCTTGAAGACGAACTCGCGCTCGCCCTCGAGTGACGAGCCCGAGCGACGGCGGACGAAGTCGCGCTGTTCGAGCACGCGGAAGTCGGGCTGGGCCCCATCGAGTAGCTGTCGGACCGCGCCTGTCCAGAACGCCCGCCCGATCACCGCCGCCGCTTGCAGCGCCGCCTTCTCCTGCGGCGGGAGGAGGTCGATCCTCGCCGCGAGAACCGCCTGAACGGTGTCCGGGACGGTCTCGCCCGGCACGAGCGCTTCGTCCCACCGACCGCCCTGGAGCGCGCCTCGCTCGATCAGTGTTCCGAGCAGCTCCTCGAGGAAAAGCGGGTTGCCCTCCGCTCGGCCGAGCAGGTCGCGGACCTGCGCTGGAGCCTCGGCTGCGACGAGCTCTTCGAGCCACCGGTCGACGTCGGCGGAGGCGAGCGACTCGAGCCAGATCCACTCGCTCGGCACACGCGCTCTACCCCAGGTTGGGCTTCGGTCGAGGAACTCCGGACGAGCTGTCACGAGCAACAGGACCGGCGCGTGCACCTCGACCAGCATTCGCTCGAGCAGTTCGAGGAGCGGCTCCTCAGCCCAGTGGACGTCCTCAACAAGCAGGGCGAGCGGCTGCTCGGCGGCGATCTCCCCGACGAGCTCGATGCACGCGTCGTGGAGGCGGTCCCGCGCCTCGATCGGATGCAGATCGCGCGCGACGTCGAGCCCGAGCGCGAGTGCGAGGATCTTCCCCTCGCCGAGCAGCACGAAAACGCGCTCGGGACTGTCGCTGTCGAGGATGCCGAAGTGCTCCTTGACGATCTCGGCGATCGGCTGGTACGTCCGTGCGGGTCCGTACGCCGCGCAGCGGCCGGTGCGGCGCAACGCCTCGGGCGCCTCTCGGCCGTACCATTCCCACAGCTCGCGCAAAAGACGCGTCTTGCCGACGCCCGCCTCGCCCATGATCGTGGCGGCCTGTGGCTCACCTGTCGCACAAGCACGCTCGTACGCCTGCCGGAGGAGACCGAGCTCGTCGTCACGGCCGACGAACGCAGGCCGGAGGCCCGGAACTCCGCGCGGGCGCATCAGGGAGAGAGCGCGGATGAGCCTGCGGCACTCGACACCCTCCGCCTTTCCTTTGGCCTCGACGCGCATCGGCGCTTCGAACTCGAACGCGCCTGCAACCAGAGCCGCGGCCCGCTCGCCGACCAGGATCTTGCCCGGCTCGGCGGCCTGCTCGAGCCTCGCGGCCACGTTGACCGGGTCTCCCGTGACGAACGAGCTCTGCTCGCGAGCCCGACCGACCACCACCTCACCCGTGTTGATCCCGATCCGCAGTGAAAGAGCGCCGCCGAAGAGCTCCTCCAGTCGACGCCGCATCGCGAGCGCTGTGTGCAGCGCCCGCTCGACGTGATCCTCCTGTGCCACAGGAACGCCGAACGCGGCCATCACCGCGTCGCCGGCGAACTTCTCGACCGTTCCGCCGGCGCGCGAGATCTCATCCGCCATAGCGTCGAAGAACCGATCGAGCATCGTCCGCGTTCGCTCGGGATCCTGAGACGCGCCGAGCTCCGTCGAACTGACGAGGTCCGCGAAGAGCACCGTCGCGAGCTTGCGCTCCGCGAGCTCGGAATCGAGCGAGAGTCCCGGCGGCTGCGAGGACGGCGTCACAGCGGAAGCCAGCGGTGTCGGAAGACAGACACGTCCCAGTTGTACCTCGCTTCAGGGTTCTACGCAGCATTCGCGCACCGCC
>JALYTD010000042.1 GCA_030854475.1 Actinomycetota bacterium | reverse complement strand
GCCGCGCCAGCTCCGAGCGCGCCTCGTGCGCCATCGGCGGGCCGATCGTGCAGAGCTTGTCGGCCTGCTCCTTGATCGCAGCGACCACCTTGGGATGCTGGTGGCCGAGCGAGAGGTTGACGAGCTGCGAGGCGAAGTCGAGGTAGCGCTTGCCGTCGTAGTCCCAGAAGTAGCGCCCCTCGCCGCCGGCGACCGGCAGCGGGTCGATCGCGTTCTGCTGCGACCAGGAGTGCAGGACGTATTGCTGGTCGAGCTCCTTGATGCGTTTTGCGTCCAGCCCCGCCTCGACGGCCATGCGGCGATCCTACCGCGGCCGCGCTAGGCTGGACCTAGACGAAGGAGGGACGCATGACGGAAGTGGCGGAAGCCCCGAGCACGAAGCTCGCGGACGACATCAGGCGCATTCATCACTGGATCGGTGGCGCGGCTGTGCTAGGCGCTTCAGGCCGCAGCGGGCCGGTCTACAACCCTGCCGCAGGACAGCAGAGCGGCGAGGTGGACTTCGCCTCTGCTGAAGAGATCGATCAGGCCGTCCAGACCGCGAGGGAGGCGTTTAACTCCTGGCGTAGCGTCTCGCTGTCGAAGCGAACGGACATCTTCTTCCGCATCCGCAAGCTCCTCGACGAGCATCGCGAGGACATCGCGAAGCTCCTCACGCAGGAGCACGGCAAGGTGCTCTCCGATGCCAAAGGTGAGGTCGCGCGCGGGCTCGAGGTGATCGAGTTTTGCTGCGGCATTCCGGAGCTCTTGAAGGGCGACTTCTCCGAGCAGGCCTCGACCGGCATCGACGTCTACTCGATCCGCCAGCCGCTCGGGGTCGTCGCCGGGATCACGCCGTTCAACTTCCCCGCGATGGTGCCCATGTGGATGTGGGCGCCGGCGATCGCGTGCGGGAACACGTTCGTCCTGAAGCCGTCGGAGAAGGATCCGTCGGCCTCCGTGTACACGGCCGAGCTGCTGAAGGAAGCTGGCGTTCCCGACGGCGTCTTCAACGTCGTGCACGGCGACAAGGTGGCGGTCGACGCGATCCTCGAACACCCCGACATCGCCGCGGTTTCCTTCGTGGGCTCGACGCCGATCGCGCGCTACGTCTACGAGACCGGCACGAGGCACGGCAAGCGCGTGCAGGCGCTGGGCGGGGCGAAGAACCACATGATCGTCCTGCCTGACGCCGACATCGACATGGCCGCCGACGCTGCGGTTTCTGCGGGTTACGGCTCGGCGGGCGAGCGCTGCATGGCGGTCTCGATGCTCGTGGCCGTCGGCCACGCGGCGGACGAGCTCGTGGAGGCGATCAAGGTGCGGCTCCCGGACGTGAAGGTCGGCGACGGCATGCAGCCCGACTCCGAGATGGGCCCGCTCGTCACGCGGGAGCACCGGGACAAGGTCGCGTCGTATATCGAGAAGGGCGAGGAGGAGGGCGCGACCGTGGTCACCGACGGGCGCGAGACCGCGCCGGACGGCGACGGGTTCTTCCTCGGCGTCACGCTGCTCGACGACGTCAAGCCGGACATGGACGTCTACAAGGACGAGATCTTCGGCCCGGTGCTCGGTGTCACGCGCGTCGACACCTACGACGAGGCGCTGCGGCTCGTGAACGAGAACCCGTACGGCAACGGGGTCGCGATCTTCACGCGTGACGGCGGGGTGGCCAGGCAGTTCCAGTTCGACGTCAACGTGGGCATGGTCGGCGTCAACGTCCCGATCCCGGTGCCGGTCGCGTACTACTCGTTCGGCGGCTGGAAGAACTCCCTCTTCGGCGACCTGCATGTCTACGGCCCCGAGGGGATCCAGTTCTACACGCGCGGCAAGGTCGTCACAAGCCGCTGGCCCGACCCGGCCACGTCAAAAGTTGACCTGGGCTTCCCGCAGACGCGGTAGGTCAGCCGCCACCAACTGTCTGAATCGGGCCTGTTCGGGGTCTGACCCCGGATATGGCCACGGTGCTCAGCCCGCCCGGTCGGCTTTCGACCGTGGTCCTGCGCGGTTTCTCGGCCACGGCTAGGCCGGCAGCGGAGCCGGTCTCAGCTCCTCGCCGAACTTCGCTCGCGCCACGAACTGCCCGACACCGGGCGACCCAACGAGCTCGTCGCCCTCGACCAGCACGTTCCCGCGCAGCAGCACGACCTCCGGCGCCCCGGTCACCTCGGTGCCCTCGTACAGGTTGTAGTCCGATTTCGAGTGGTGGGTCGACGACGAGATCACGTGCTTCTTATCGGGATCGAACACCACGAGGTCGGCGTCCGAGCCCACCGCGACCGTGCCCTTGCGCGGATAGAGGCCGAACAGCCTCGCCGGCGCGGTCGACAGCAACTCGACCATCCGGTTCAGGGAGATCCGTCCCGCCCGCACGCCGAACTCGTGGATCATGTGCAGCCGGTTCTCGAGCCCCGGCCCGCCGTTCGGGATCTTGGAGAAGTCGTCCTTGCCGATCGTCTTCTGGCCGTCCCAGAGAAACGCGCAGTGATCGGTCGAGACGGCCGAGAGCACGTCCGTCCGCACCGCGTTCCAGAGGATGTCCTGGTTCGCCTTGTCGCGCGGCGGCGGCGTGTAGACGTACTTCCCGCCCTCGAAGTTCGGCTTCTCGAGATACGTGTAGTCGATGAAGAAGTACTGCGTGCAGGTCTCGCCCCAGACGTCCCAGCCCTTCTCGCGCGCGATCTGGATCGGCTCCACCGCCTCGGCGCACGACACGTGCACGACGTACAGGGGTGAGCCCGCCACGCGCGAGAGCTGGATCGCCCGGTTCGTCGCCTCGCCCTCGGTCTCGGGCGGCCGGGTCAGAGCGTGGTACTTCGGCTCGGTCTTACCTTGCGCCAGAGCCTCCTGTACGAGGACGTCGATCACGTCCCCGTTCTCGGCGTGCACCATCACGAGCGCGCCGGTCTCTGCCGCCACCTGCATGGTGCGGAAGAGCGTCTCGTCGTCCACCATCAGCGCGCCCTTGTAGGCCATGAAGAGCTTGTACGAGGTGATGCCCTGGTCGGGCAGCGACGCCAGCTCCTCCAGCGTCCCGCCCTCTTTCAGGTCAGTCACCGCCATGTGGTAGCCCATGTCGATCACCTGCTTACCGTTCGCCTTGGAGCGCCACTCCTCGAGCGCGTCGCCGAACGTCGACCCCTGCGGCTGAATGATGAAGTCGACGTGGCAGGTTGTCCCACCGAAGGCGGCCGAGGTCTGGCCCGACTCGACGTCGTCGATCGTGACCGTCCCGCCGAACGGCATGTCGAGGTGCGTATGGGGGTCGACGCCGCCGGGTAGCACGTACTTCCCGGCGGCGTCGATCGTCCTCTCGGCCTGGACGTCGAGGGACTCCCCGATCAGCGAGATCCGCTCGTCCTCGACGAAGACGTCGGCGACGTAGTCGTCGGCCGCGGTGATCACGCGGCCTCCCTTGATCAGGACGGACATGAGATCTCCCTTCTTCGGGCCGCGGCTACTTACCGCCGGCCGTCACCTTGACGGTTGCCTTGCTCCAGTCGCTGCCGTTCACGTCCACGCCGTCTGTCTTGACGATCTTTACTGCCGCCTCGGCGAGATCGGTGCGATAGGCGTCGTTCGTGGCCGGCTTCTTGATCACGGCGAAGTCCTTCGCGATCTTCGCCGTCCGGTCGAATGCCGCCGAATCCATGATCCCGACACCCTGAGGGGCGGGCCAGATGAGCGCGTTGATCTCGTTCATCATCCAGGTCTGATGGCCTTGCGGAAGCGTGGGGCCGTTGGCCAGGACGATCTGCACACACGACTCGTGGTTGTCGCGGCAGTAGGCCCAGCCCTCGAGCGACGCTGCGATGAACCGCTTCGCGACGTCCTCGTTGCCGGATTGCCCGAGCCACTTCTTCGTCGAGAAGATCCCGTCCTCGAGCATTCCTGTCCCCTGATCCTCCAGTTTGAGGATGTTCAGGTCTGCGTCGGTGTAGAGCTTCCCGGTCTTCGGGTTCTTGCTCTCCAGCACCTGGGCGATCTCGTTGTAGGTCATTGCCGCCGCCGCGTCGACCTGCCGGTTCAGGAACAGGTCCATCGTGAAGGGCTGGTTGACGATCGTCACGTCGCTCTTCGACTTCGGATTGATTCCGTTCTTCGTCAGCGCGGCGTATAGCTCGAATTCGTTTCCGCAGCACCACACGCCGACCTTCTTTTTGGCCATCTGCTTGATCGTGGTGATGCCGCTGTCCTTGTGCGTGATCTCCGTCATGCCGCTGCGCGAGAAGACCTGGGCGATGTTGACGAGGTCACCGCCCTGGTCGCGGGTGGCGAGCAGGCTCGGTAGCCAGTCGATCCCGAACTGGGCCTGACCGCTCGCGACGACCTGCTCCGGAGTGATGTCCGGGCCGCCGACCTTGAGCGTCACGTTCAGGCAGCGCTTCTTGTAATTGCCCTGGTCCGTGGCTGCGTAGTAGCCGGCGAACTGCGCCTGCGTTACCCACTTCAGCTGCAGGGTGACGTTGTCCATCTTCGAGCAGCTGCTCTTGCCGCCGGCGCTCTTCTTCGCTGCCTTCTTGCCGCAGCCCGTCACGACCAGCAGGGCTGTCACGACCAAGAGCCCCACCACCAACCACCGATGCTTCATCCGCTTCCCCTTTCGTTCGTTGCAGTTGTCATTCGCCGCCCCCCGGCGCTGGTTGCCACCGTGTCACGATTCGCTCGGCCAGCGCAACCGAGAGATAAAAGGCGATCCCGAACAGGCACGCGACGACGATCGCCGCCCAGGCAAGCTCGAACTGGAACAGCGATGCGCTGTTCTTGATCTGTACTCCGAGGGCCTCGATCGACCCCCCGAAGTACTCCCCGACGATCGCCCCGATCATCGCCAGCACGCTGGAGACCTTGAGGGCGGTGAAGATGTACGGCAGCGCCGCCGGAAAGCGCACGCGGCGGAAGATCTCCAGCTCGCTGGTCGCATAGGACCGCATCAGCTCGATCGACTCCGGCCGGACGCTCGTCAGGCCGCGGATCGTGTTCACGAGCACCGGGAAGAAGCAGAGCACGGCCGCGATCGCCATCTTCGACGACTTGTTCAGCGGCGAGAACCAGGCGTTTGTGATCGGCGCGAAAGCGATGATCGGGATCGCGTTCGCAGCGATCGCGTAGGGCATGACCGCGGTGCGCAGCAGCTTCCATCGCGCGAGGACGACGCCGACCAGGATCGCGACGCCGCTACCGATCAGGAAGCCTCCGAGCGCCTCCTGGAAGGTGAACCACCCCGCGCTCAAGAGCGTCTGGTGATCGTCCCAGAGGGTGGACGCGATTTCGGTCGGCTTCGGGAGCAGGAACTTCTGCACGTGAAGCGCGGTGACGAGGCCCTGCCAGGCGGCGAGACCCAGCACGAGAACGGCCGCCGCCGGAATCCAGTCGCGCAGGCTGCGGCCCACGTAACGCGCGGTTCCGAGGGCGAGTGTCGGCTGGACGGGCGTCGGGGTGTTGGCACTCACGCGGGAACCTCACTCTCCGAGCCCAGATGGAGCGCCTCGCGTACCTGGGTAACGAGCTCGAAGAACCGCGGCTCCTCCCGTGTCGCCGCGGTGCGGGGCTGTGGCAGGTCGATCTCGACCACGCTCGAGACACGCCCGGGCCGCGGCGACATCACCACGACGCGGGTCGAGAGGAACACCGCTTCGGAGATCGAGTGCGTGACGAAGACGATCGTTGACTCGGTCTCAGCCCAGATTCGCAACAGCTCGGCGTTCAGCCGCTCGCGCGTCATCTCGTCGAGCGCGCCGAACGGCTCGTCCATCAGCAGCAAGGCGGGCGAGAACGAGAGCGCGCGTGCAATCGAGACGCGCTGCTGCATGCCGCCGGAGAGCTGCCAGGGATGGTGATCGCCGAACCCTTCGAGCTCGACGAGCTGCAGCATCTCGCCCACGCGCTCGCGGCGGCGCTGCCGGTCCCAGCCGTCCATCTCGAGCGGCAAGGCGATGTTCTTCGAGACGGTGCGCCAGTCGTAGAGGACGGCGTCCTGGAAGACGATTCCGTAGTCGCGGTCACGACGGGCCTGTGGCGCCGGCTTCCCGTTCACGACGGCGCGCCCTTCGGTGGGCTCGGTCAGGTCCCCGATGATCCGAAGGAGCGTGGACTTCCCACAGCCGGACGGGCCGATCAGCGAGACGAACTCCTGAGGCCGGATCTCGAGATCGATGTCCTGCAGTGCGGTCGTCCCGCCCTTGAACGTCTTCGAGACCCCCGAGATCGAAACGGCTACTGCCTGAGGATCGCTCAAGCGACGTTCTCCGGCGCCCGCCTCACGACAGCGCGCTCCACGAGGACGACAGCGACGAAGAAGACGATCCCGAGCGCAGCTGCGACGACGTTCGTCGCCCACAGGTGCTTCGGCTGGAAGCTGTAGTACTGGGCGAAGTTGAGGATCGCACCGCCGAGGCCGTCCTGGATCGAGGACGGGAGCTCGCCGACAATGGCCCCGACCACGCTGCCGGCTGCGGCGACGCGCAGGGCGGAGAACAGGTACGGCAGCGAGGCGGGCACGCGCAGCTTCCACAGGATTTCCCACCGGTTCCCGGCGTAGGAGCGCATCAGCTCGAGCGCGCGCGGGTCGACCGACTTCAATCCCCGCAGCGAGTTGATCGTGACGGGGAAGAAGGTCAGGTACGCGGCGATCACCGCGACCGAGAACCAGGCTGGGCTGCCGCGGCTTCCCATCCAGACGACGACCATCGGAGCGATTGCGAGGATCGGGATCGTCTGCGACGCCACGATGTACGGCAGCAGGCCGCGCTCGAGCAGGCGCGAGTGCGCGAGCAGGACGGCGAGCGCGAAGCCGATCACGGCTCCGAGGAGAAAGCCCGTCAGCGCCTCCTTGCCCGTGAAGACGGCCGCGTCGAAGAGGACGCTGATCAGCAGCGGCCCGTTGACGCGCGACGGCTCGAAGAGCTGTGCGAAGATCGAGTGCACGTGCGGCATGGTCGTGTCGCTGACTGCGAACGGCCACGTGATTCCAGCCTTCAGGCCAATCCAGCGGTAGCCCTCCCAGAGGCTCCAGAGAGAGGCGAGCACCGCGAGGAAAAGCAGGGCTCGACCGGCTTCGCGCACCACCCGTTCGCGCCGCTCCTCCCGCGGCCGCTCCAGCGCAATCGCCGACACGGGTATTGCTTACCACACCGGCGCTGCTGTCGTTAATCTCGCCCGCTGTGACTTTGGACCCAGGAAGAGCCGTGGCGGACCTGAAAGAGCTTCGCGAGCTCACGGGCGACGAGAACGGCGCTCAGCGCGTGGCGTGGACCGACACCTGGGAACGCGCGCGCGAGTGGTTGCGCGGGAAGCTCGAGGGCACCGGCGCTGAGGAAACGGTTGACGCCGCCGGGAACCAGTGGTTCACCCTTCGCGGCGAGTCGGAGCGCGAGCTGCTGATCGGCGGGCACATCGACTCGGTGCCGAACGGCGGCTGGCTCGACGGCGCGCTGAACGTGCTTGCGGGCGCGGAGGTGCTGCGGCGCATCACAGAGGAGGGAACTCCTCCCGTGACGGTGCGGCTCGTGAACTGGGCCGACGAGGAAGGCGCTCGCTTCGGCCGCTCGCTGTTCGGCTCCTCGGCGGCGGGCGGGTCGATGGACGACCAGGACGAGCTCCGCGCCCGCAAGGACGCCGAAGGCGTTGCCCTGCCCGATGCGCTGTCGGAGCATGGGGTCGAGCTCGACTCCGCTCTCGAGGCCCGCAGCGAGCTCGAGCACGCGGCCGCCTACCTCGAGCTCCACATCGAGCAGGGGCCGGTGCTCGAGTCGATCGACCTTCCGCTGGGCGTCGTCCTGGGCACGTTCGGCGTCGAGCGCCACCAGGTCACCTTCAAGGGCCAGGCCGCGCACGCCGGATCGACGCCGATGGACCAGCGCCGCGACGCGCTCGCTGGAGCGGCGAAGCTGGAGCTCGAGATCCGCGAGATCGCCCAGCGCACCGGCAGCGGCGCCGTGTGCACGATGGGCGGCGTCGTCACCAAGCCGGGCATCGTCACCTCGGTGGTCGAGACCGCTGAGTGCCTGCTCGACCAGCGGCACCTGGACGCGTCGAAGCTCGCCACAATGCTCGACGACGCGAAACGGGCCTCCGAGCGGATCGCGCAAGAGGAGGAGATCGAGGTGGAGTGGAAGCGCATCTGGAACATCGAGCCGATCCTGTTCGACGAGCAGCTGGTCGAGCTGGCGGACGAGTCGATCCAGGAGATCTCCGGCTCGTCGCACCGTCTCCCGAGCGGGCCGCTCCACGACGCCGCTGAGATCGCACGCGCCGGCGTACCGACCGTGATGATCTTCGTGCAGAGTCTCAGGGGCCTGTCGCACACCAAGCTCGAGGACACGAAGGAAGAGCACCTCGAGCTCTCCGTGCAAGCGCTCGACCGCCTCGCTTCGAAAGCGATCGAGCGCGTAGCCTCGGCTTGAGCTTGCGTTCGGAACGACTGCGGCTCGTTCTCGCGAGCTTCCTCATGCTCTTCGTGGAGCTGGCTCTGATCCGCTGGTCCGGCTCGAACATCGTCTACCTGTCCTACTTCTCGAACTTCGTCCTGCTCGGGAGCTTTCTCGGCATCGGCCTCGGGTTTCTCCGCGCAGGCGCGAAGGTCGATCTCTCCCGCTGGGCGCCCGTCGCGCTCGCCGCGCTCGTCGCCTTCGTGCTCGTCTTCCCGGTGCACGTCGACAAGTCCGGCAGCGAGCTCATCTACTTCGGCAAACGGGCCGAGACCTCCGGTCTTCCGATCTGGTTGACCCTGCCGGTCATCTTCGCCGCCGTGGCCGCGACGATGGCCATGATCGCCGAGGGTGTCGCGCGCATCTTCGTCCGCTTCCCGCCCCTCGAAGCCTTTCGCCTCGACCTCGTCGGGAGCATCCTCGGCGTGGGGTTCTTCTCGCTCCTCTCCTTCCTCGGGGCGCCGCCGCTCGCCTGGGGGCTGGTCGCGGCGTTCACGTTCGCGGTGCTCGCCCGGCGCAAGCTGGGGCCTCCCCAGGCGGCGGCTCTGCTCGTCCTCGTGGCGCTGCTCGGAGGCGAGAGCTTCCTCTCCGACTCCACCTCGTGGTCGCCCTACTACAAGGTCCACACCGCCGAGACGGCACGCGGGGTGCGGATCTTCGTCAACGGCATCTCGCACCAGGAGATCCAGTCGGTCGCGAACCTCCGGCGCGACCATCCGATCTACTTCCAGCCGTACCTCCGTCTGACCGAGCCGCGGCTGGACGACGTCCTGGTCGTCGGAGCCGGCAACGGCAACGACACCGCGATCGCGCTCGCCCGGGGGGCTCAGCGCATCGACGCCGTGGAGATCGACCCGCGCATCCGTGAGATCGGCAAGCAGCGGCACCCTGATCGCCCGTATTCCGACCCGCGCGTCCACGTGCACACCGACGACGGGCGCGCGTTCCTGGAGCGGACGAAGCGGCGCTACGACCTGATCCTGTTCGCGCTACCCGACTCGCTGACGCTGATCGCCGGCCAGTCCGCGATCCGGCTGGAGAGCTACCTGTTCACGCGCGAGGCGATCCGGACGGCCCGCGACCGTCTGAAAAAACACGGCGTCTTCGCGATGTACAACTACTACCGTCAGCAGTGGCTCGTCGACCGGCTGGCGGGGACGGTCGCGGACGTCTTCGGCCGTCCGCCGTGCATCTACTCCATCGGTAAGCAGGCGCAGCTGGCCGTGCTCGTCGACAGCGTCGACCCGACCGCGCTGCGCTGCGGGCGCGGCGTGTGGAAACCGCCCGCAGCCGCGGTCTCGCCGGCCACGGACGACCATCCGTTCGTCTATCTGAAGACCAACACGATCCCGGGTGTCTACGTCGTCACCCTGCTGTTGATCTTCGCGGCGTCGCTCGTCGCGGTCCGCGCGGCGGCCGGGCCGCTCGGCCGCATGCGCGAGTACGCGGACCTGTTCTTCATGGGAGCCGCCTTCCTGCTGATCGAGACGAAGAACGTCGTGCAGTTCGCCCTGCTCTTCGGCACCACGTGGTTCGTGAACGCGCTCGTCTTCGCCGGCATCCTGCTGGCGGTCCTCGCGGCCGTCGAGGTCGCCCGCCGCGTCCGGCTGCCAAGGGCGGAGGTGCTCTACGCGCTGCTGCTCGCCGCGCTTGCGCTGGCGTGGGCCGTGCCGCAGGAGGATCTCCTGCGCCTGGCCACCGTTCCCCGCTTCTTCGCGGCGATCGCGCTTGCTTTCGCGCCGGTCTTCCTCGCCAACCTGATCTTCGCCCAGCGATTCCGCGAGTCGGCGTCCTCGGCCACGGCCTTTGCGTCGAACCTTCTCGGCGCCATGGTCGGGGGGCTGCTCGAATACACGTCGCTCGTGATCGGCTACCGCTCGCTGCTCCTCGTCGTCGCCGTTTTGTACGCGCTTGCCTTCGTGACCGGGCGGCGCCTGAGCCGTAACGGGTTGATCGAGAGACGCGCGAACTGATTTCATTGACCGGCATGCTCAGCTTCGGGGTCACCGTTCTGCCCGACCCGCCGTACACACGGCTGGTCGAGTTGATGCAGAAAGCTGAGCGGCAGGGCTTCGAGTACGGCTGGACGTACGACTCGCACATCCTCTGGCAGGACTCCTACGGGACGCTTCCGCTGGTCGCCCAGGCGACCGAGAAGATCAAGCTCGGCCACTGCGTCACGAACCCGGGCATCCGCGACCCGACGATCACCGCGAGCTGGTACGCGACGATGCAGGACATCTCCAACGGCCGGATGATCATGGGCATCGGCCGCGGGGACTCGTCGCGGCGAGTCGTGGGGTTGAAACCGGTCAAGGTGGCCGAGTTCGAGGCTCGCCTGCGGATGATCAAGGAGCTGATGAACGGCCGGAAGGTGGACTGGAACGAGAAGGAGCTCGAGCTCGCATGGGTCCGCGACGAGCTGCCCGACATCCCCATGCACGTCGCGGGCTACGGGCCGCGCGCTCTCGGAGTGGCCGGCCGCGTCGGCGACGGAGTGATCATCCAGCTCGCCGACCCGCAGATCATCCAGTGGATCATGGATACCGCGCGCAAGGCCGCCGAGGAAGACGGTCGCGACCCTGACGCGCTCGAGTGCATCGTCTGCGCGCCGAGCCACATCTCCGAGGACATGGCCGGGGCGCGCGACCAGGTGCGCTGGTTCCCGGCGATGGTCTCGAACCACGTCATGGACCTGATCGAGCGCTACGGCGAAGACTCGGACGAGATCCCGGCCGCGCTGACCGACTACGTCAAGGCGCGCAAGTTCTACGACTACAAGGACCACAGCCGTGTCGGCGCGAAGCACGGCGAGTTCGTGACCGACGAGATCTGCGACCGCTTCTGCGTGCTCGGTACCGCCGAGCAGGCGAAGGAGAAGCTGAAGGAGCTGGAGTCGATCGGCGTCAGCCAGTTCAACATCTACCTGATGACCGAGGGCCAGGAGGAGACGCTGGCGGCCTACGGGGAAGAGGTCATTCCGCAGTTCGGACCGGTGGCTGCCTAGCCGTGGCCGCTCGCTCGCGCCGGATCGGTTTTCTGTGCCTGCTGCTGGCGGCGCTGCTCCTGCTCTGCGTCCTCGCCGCCGGGTGCGCCAAGAAGAAGAAGTCGGCCGCGCCTGGTGGAAAGAGCGGTTGCGTCAAGGGCCAGCTCCAGACCGTGAAGAAGGGCAAGCTCACGGTCGCGACCGACAATCCGGCCTTCCCGCCGTGGTTCGGCGGCACGCCGCCCCCCGGCTCGCCTTGGAAGATCAGCGATCCGGCGAGCGGCCAGGGGTTCGAGAGCGCCGTCGTATACGCGATCGCGAAGAAGCTCGGCCTCAAGAAGGGCGACGTGGTGTGGGTCGTCGTGCCGTTCGAGCAGTCCTTCAAGCCCGGCACGAAGCACTTCGACTTCGACGTCAATCAGGTCTCCTACACCGCCGACCGGGCGAAGAGCGTCGACTTCAGCGACTCGTACTACGACGTCAACCAGGGGCTCGTGGGCATCAAGGGGAAGCCGATCACGACGGCAAAGTCGATCGCCGACCTGAAGGGCTACAAGCTCGGGGCGCAGCTCGGCACGACGAGCTACGACTACATCACGAACAAGATCAAGCCGAGCAAGAAGCCGGCCGTCTACAGCACCTCGAATGACGTCAACTCCGGCCTCAAGGCAGGCCAGATCGACGGCATCGTCGTCGATCTCCCGACCGCGTTCTACATCACCGGCTCCGGGCAGGTTGCGAACAGCGTGATCGTCGGGCAGTTCCCAACCGAGGCTACTCCGGAGCATTTCGGTCTCGTGTTCGAGAAGGGGCTCGGTCTCGTCTCGTGCGTCAACAAGGCGCTCGCTTCGCTGAAGAGCGACGGCACGCTGGACAAGCTCCGGGGTGAGTGGCTCTCCAACAAGGGCGGCGCGCCCGTCCTGAAGTAACGAGCGCGGCTCGGCCATGACCGAGGACGCGGGCGCCAGTCACCGCCGCTCGAGGATCCTGAACTTCCCCGGCGCGGGCGGCACGCGCAACGCCGCGATCGCGCTGACGAGCACTCTGGTGTTCCTCGCGCTGATCGCGGTGGTCGTCGTCAACTCCGCGGGTTGGCCGGAGGTCAAGAAGGCCTTTTTCAACGGCGCGATCTTCCGAGCCTCGTTCGGGGAGATCGCGCACGCCTTCCTGCTGAACGTCCGGATCTTCCTAATCGCCGAGGCGGTGATCCTCGTGTTCGCCCTGCTGATCGCCGTGCTGCGGGGCTTGCCGGGGCCGGTGCTCTTCCCGTTTCGGGCGCTCGCGGTCGTCTACACCGATCTCTTCCGCGGGATCCCGACGATCCTCGTGATCTACGTGCTGGGGTTCGGTGCGCCGGCGCTCCAGCTCTCGGGCGTTCCGAGCTCCCCGTTGTTCTGGGGGATCGTCTCGCTCGTGCTCGTCTACTCGGCTTACGTGGCCGAGGTCTACCGGGCGGGCATCGAGTCCGTTCACCCGAGCCAGGAGGCCGCTGCGCGCTCACTCGGTCTTTCACGTCCGCAGGCCCTGCGTTTCGTGATCCTGCCGCAGGCCGTTCGCCGGGTGGTTCCGCCGCTCCTGAACGACTTCATCGGCCTGCAGAAGGATTCGGCGCTCGTGGCGCTGATCGGCCCCATCGAAGCCTTCCGGCAGGCGCAGATCGACGTCGCCGGCACCTTCAACTACACGCCGTACCTCGTCACGGCCCTCCTCTTTGTGCTGCTGACGATCCCCCTAGCCCGCTTGACCGACTGGCTGATCGCCCGCGACCGGCGGCGGCAGGTTGCCGGAGGTGTGCGGTGAGCGAGGGCGCTGAGGCGCTGCGGCTCGAGGGCGTACGCAAGTCGTTCGGCGCGGTTGAGGTGCTGAAGGGCGTGGATCTCGAAGTTGCCGAGCACGAAGTGGTCTGCCTGATCGGAGCCAGCGGCTCGGGCAAGTCGACGCTCCTGCGCTGCGTGAACCTGCTCGAGCCGATCGACTCCGGGCAGATCTTCTTGCACGGCGAGGAGATCACGGCTCGCTCGGCGGACGTCAACGCCGTGCGCCGCCGGATCGGGATCGTGTTCCAGGCCTTCAACCTCTTCCCGCACATGAGCGTGCTGCGCAACGTGACGCTCGCGCCGCTGCGGGTGCTCAAGAAACCCCGGGCCGAAGCGGAGGCGGAGGCAACCGAGCTGCTCGGCCGCTTCGGGCTCGCCGACAAGCGAGACGAGTATCCGGACCGGCTCTCGGGAGGCCAGCAGCAGCGGGTAGCGATCGTGCGGGCGCTGGCCATGCACCCGGAGCTGATGCTCCTGGACGAAGTGACCAGCGCGCTCGACCCCGAGCTCGTGGCTGAGGTGCTGAACGTGATCCGTGAGCTCGCCGAGTCGGGGATGACGATGCTGATCGCCACGCACGAGATGAGCTTCGCGCGCGATGTCGCCAGCCGCATCTGCTTCCTCGATGCGGGCTCGATCCTCGAGCAGGGCCCGCCCGAACAGCTGCTCGCTCACCCTCGTGAGCCGCGCACCCGCCAGTTCCTCGAGCGCATCATCGAGGCGGGACGGCTTTAGCTAACTGAGACCCAGCGCGGGGTGACGCTCGCGAACCTGAACGCCGTCACGTCACCATCCCAGGTTGGGACGTAGATTCGTCCACGGAACACGGTCGGCGCGGCGAAGACCGGCGAGCGGAGCGATCCGCGGAACCGGATCGCGCCGGTGCGGGCATCGATTCCCAGGAGCGTCGAGCGATCGGCGTTCCGGACGAACCAGACCGTGTCGCCCGAGACCGTCGGGGAGCTGTTGAGGAGGCCGGCTCCGAGGCGCCGGGACCATGCAACTCGCGCGCGGCAACTCGTGTTGATGTCGACGCGGAAGATCCGATGGAACGAGACCATGAACAGCGCATTCAGACGTGGTGAGTGAGCGGCCTGGCTCAACAGCGGCTGGCGGAGTGTGGCCTTGGAGACCCGCACGGAGGAGGTAGGCCCGGCTGCGATCTTGTCGGCCGGCCAAACGTAGAGCCAGCCGTTCTTGTTCAGCGCCGCTACGAGCTCGCCGCAGCCTTGGCGCATGAACGGAACAGGTGAGCCGACGAAGTCGTAGTCGCCGGTGGGTCTGATGTTCGCCGGGTGGCTCGCCGCCCGCACGTCGAGTCTTGGGGAGAGCTCCACGAGCTTCTCGCCGTAGCCGGCGTCTTCCCGGAAGTTGCGCCCTACGTTCTTGCCACCGCGGAAGGCGTTGCCCGTGACGACGAGGAGCGAGTCGCGCAGGGGCGAGTAGGCGACTCCTCCCCAGCCCCAGATTCCGCCGCCGCCCCCGAGCTCGGCCGGCACGGCGATCCACCTGGAGACCGCGCGGGTCTTGAGATCGACGCGGATCAGCTTTCCCTCCATCGGACGGTCGCAGTACGAGGCGGTCCCGATGTACGCGGCTCCGTCGACGATCGCGATCGCGCCCCAGACGACCTCCTTGAGGTAACTCTCGTAGAGCTCCACCGGCCAGCCGGGCAACTCCGTTTGGGTCACGAGGTCGAGCGCGTGCAGGCGACCGAAGATGTCGGTGAAGTAGGCAGCGTGGGTCGCGTTGTCGATCGCGCCGGTACCGACGATGCCCCATTGCCCTAGCTGAGCGCAGCTGTGTCGCAGTGAGCCAAAACGGGCGCGCCACCTTGGGCGGCCCCCGGCTCCGATTGCGTAGACAGCGCCCGCGTTCGTGCCGACATAGAGGGTCGTGCCCGCGGCCGTGTCCGTGACGAGGAGCTGCGAGGTGAGGTTCCCCTGCAGCCGCGTCGACCAGACACGGCGCAGCACGGTGCGCGGCGGGAAGTCCTCGTCCACGTACCCACTCCGTGTTGGACCGGCGCCGTAGGTGGACCAGGCGATCGGCTCCGTTGCGCGCGCTCCGCTGGCCGAGGCGATCGCCGCCACGCTGACGACGGCCGCCGCCGCGACGACAGCTCGATGAGCGCCGGCGCGCTGTCTAGGCGCTTGAAGGACCCTCACCGCGCGCCCGATCATAGGTCGCGCTCAGGACGCGCGCGAGTAGGCCTTCATGTGCGGCCGGGACTCGTGCGATCGCAGGATCCCCGTGCTTGACCGGGCGAGTCGCTCGCGAAGCCGTTAGTTCGCCGTAAGCCGGCCCATAGGGAACCGTGACCCCGCCCTTCGACCCTCGGAGCTGTGTTCGACCGAGGGAAGGAGGTGACGAAAATGATCCGCAAGATCAGCGCACGCCGGTTGCTGGCTACCGGCCTGTTGGTGGGAGTGCACTAATCCGCCTCGCCGAGCCCGATGCCGCCCCGACGTGAGCGATGTCAAGCTGCCGGTTCCGCAGCACTAAGCGATCGATTTCTCCCTGCTCTCGGGCAGGTTCGGATCGGTATTGGTACCGCTTCGTTCAGGCCAGGGACGCAGCCTTTGGCGGGACGGCGTCGTCCAGGTCTACGGCTTCTCGAACAACGACCTACTCGTCGGCAACTGCTCGCGCTCGCGCAGAATTCGCCTCGCGCGGTTGCGCGTCAACCCGTAGTCCAGCCAGTGCGGAGCTTCCCCTCGATTGCTTTGGCCACAAAAGCAGATGAGAATCGCGTTAGCGGCGCAAGGGAGCCTGAGAAAACCTCGATCAAAGGACGGACCAGTGAAGCTCCCATTGTTCTTCGGCCTTGCCATCGTTTTGGCTTTCGCGGCCCTCGCTGGAGCCGGCTCGTTTCCCGCCCGCGCTGGGCCACGAGTTACGCCGGCAACCCCCGCCTCCCCGCTGCACCGGCAGCTCCTGAAGCCGACGACGATCGCTACCGTCCGCGAGCCGATTGTCGCGCTTGCCCAGCGCGAGGGAAGAATCGCGTGGTTGCGCGGATCATCGAAATGTCCGCGCGTCGAGGTAGTCCCGTCGCTCCCGTAAAAATCAAATGGGCATACTGCGTTGTCGATGGGGACGGCAGATCCGAGCCGTCCAGACAGGCTTTCTCCCGGAGCGACCCGAAACGACCGAAATCGGGGCCCCGCCGGGACCCGGTCTAGGCCGAGATTGAGGCGACGTCAGATCGGCGCCGCTTTGCGCAGTTCGTCGAGCGTCGGCCTCACCTGGGCGACCATGGCCAGGTTCTTCTTGCGCCCGTAGCGTTCGAGGGCCTCCTCGAGCGCGGCGGCGGCCTCGTCGCGACGGCCGGCGGCGGCGAGCACCTCGGCGAGGTCGTAGAGAGCGTCGCCCTGGTAGTTGAGATTGTCGGTGCGCTCGGCGATCGCAATCGCCTCGCGGGCGAGGCGCTCGGCGTCTTCGTGCTCGTCGCGGTGCGCGTGGACACGAGCCTGCACTTGCCGCCAGAGCCCATCTGCCTCCTGCGACGCGACCTCGCGGCCGAGCTGGGCCAGCGGCTCAGCCTCCTCGAACCGCCCCAGGACGCAGAGCCAGCGGCCGAGCCTCGCTCCGTATGACGCCAGAAAGGAGAGATGGCCGCGCTCCCTGCACGCGTCGACTGTCTCCTGCCCATACCGCGCGGCGGCGTCGTAGTCACCGGCGACGGCCGCGATGTCAGCGAGCCAATCAGAGCTTCTCGTGTCGCCGAACTCCGCGAGACGCTCGCCCGCTGGGGTGGCGAGTGCCCACGCCTCGTCGAGGCGACCGAGCATCGCCAGGAGAAACGCCCGCTTGAGCACGTGTAGCGGGTTCGAAAGACCAGGGAAGACCTCGTCCAGTTCCTGCAACGCCTCGTCCGCCGGGCGCGGCCCCCAGACCAGCGCCGATGTGAGGCCAAAGTCGTCCCCCCACCAGCGGCCGGCGGCGCGGGCGTGACGAATTGACTGCTTGGCGGCGTGCGCCCAGTCGTCCATTCGCCCCCGGCCGTTCGCGACTCCATAGCCCAGCGCAACCCACACCCGCGAGAGGCCATCGTGATCGTCGAGCTCCAGTCGATCAAGCGCCTCCAGCGCCAGCGCCTCCAGCTTGTCGAAGTCGGGGTCCTGCACGAGGAAGAGACGATGTAGCTCTGCGGCGACGCGGGCGAGCGCCTCGCCGCGTTCGTCGCCCGCGGCCCGTGCTCGTTCCGCGGCGGCGTCGCAAATCGACGCGGCTCTCAGGGGTTCATCCCAGTGGAACGTTATGGCGAAGTCGACCTCGAGGCTTACGTCGAGCCGGAACGGCCGCGTCAGCTCCAATGCCCTGCTGAGAAGGCGTTGAGCCGGCAGGCCAGTCCCAGGCGCGAGTACGCGCAGACCGGCCAGCGCGAGCCGCTCGCCTGCGCGCAGCGCCAAGCGCTCGTCGGGCCCGCCGAGCTCGGCTTTGTAGATCGCAGCCTGCTCGAGGTGGTAGCCGAGGATCTCGTCGAGCTCGACGATAGAGGCGCCGTGATTCTCGACCCAGTCGGCGAAGCGCTCGTGCAGCTCGGCGCGCGTCGCCTTGGGCAGAGCGTCGTACGCGGCGTCTCTGATTAGCAGGTGGCGGAAACGGAACGCGTCGTCTTCAGGAATCTGCGTCGCGTCGGGGCGGATCATGCCTTTGCGGACGAGCGAGGCGAGGCGCGGCGTCACCGAGCCGCCGTCGGATAGGGCCTGGATCGCTCCCCGGTGGAAAATCTCGCCCTCGATCGCGGCTCGATCGAGCACTGCGCGCTCCAGGCTCTCGAGCTGGTCGAGCCGCGCGGCGAGAAGGACCTTGAGCGTCGGAGGCACGACGACCTCTCCCTCGGTCTCCGCGGCCATCGCCACTATCTGCGTGATGAACAGGGGATTACCGCCGGAGGTACGGGCGATCCTCTCGCGCAGGTCGTCTGGGAGCGTGTCCGGAATCAACTCTTCGACGTCCGCGTCGGGCAGAGGCTCGAGCCGTAGGGCAACCGGCCAGTCGGGGCGGGATTCCGCGAGCTCGGGCCGGGCCAGGCAGAGGACGAGAATCGGCGCGCCCCTTGAGAGCAGGGCGACGTGCTCAATCAGATCGAGGAACGTCTCCTCGGCCCATTGGATGTCGTCGAAGAAGCAGACGAGCGGTCTCGCCTGCGCCTGCTCCTCGAGGAGCTTGCGGAAGGCCCATGCGATCTCCTCCGCCGAGGTTCCTTCGTCCGTCTCCCGCAGGAGGGAGCTGAGCGAGGTCGCGGCAGCTGGATCGGCGGGTGTAGCACCGAGCTGCTTCACCACCTCCACGACCGGCCAGTACGTGATCCCCTCGCCGTAGGACAGGCAGCGGCCGCGGACGATCCGGGCACCAACGCTGTTCAAGAGCTCGTAAGCGAGCCGCGACTTGCCGACGCCGGCGGAACCGACAACGGTGAAGAGCCGGCAGGAGCGGGCCCGGACTACTTCGTCATACGTCGAGCGAAGACTGGCCAGCTCGTGCTCCCGCCCGACCAGCGGCACGTCGTGGCGCCGGGCCGCGTCGCCCTTGACCGCGACGAGGCGGAAGGCCTCAACAGGCTCTGCCTTCCCTTTCAGCGCCAGCGACTCGACCGCTTCCGTCTCGACGGCGTCCCGCACGAGCGCGAGCGTCGCCTCGCCGATCAGAATCTCGCCCGGCTGCGCGGCCTGCTCCAGGCGGGCGGCCACGTTGACCGCGTCGCCCGTCGCCAGGCGCTCCTCGGTGCCGGTCACGACCTCGCCGGTGTTGACGCCGATCCGCGCCTGCACTCCCAACTCGGGCAGGACCTCTCGCATCTCGCACGCGGCCCGCGCCGCGCGCAGCGCGTCGTCCTCGTGCACCCGTGGGACACCGAACACCGCCATCACGGCATCGCCGATGAACTTCTCCACCGTCCCACCGTGAGACTCGACGATGCCCTTCATCCGCTCGAAGTAGCGGGCGAGCAGGCCGCGCAGGGCCTCGGGGTCGGTCGACTCGCCGAGCGCGGTCGACCCGGTCACGTCGCAGAAGACGACGGTGACCGTCTTGCGCTGCTCGCGCGCGGCGGGCGCGACGGCGAGCGGAAGAGCGCACTCCTCGCAGAACCTCGCGCTGTCACGGTTCTCGTGGCCGCAGGCTGGGCAGATTCTCATGCGTCTAGGCTAAACCCCGCCCGCCGGGACGGGTAGCGCGCCTCCAACCTGGCTCCTGTCACGGATTGCCCGGGGCAACCGCGCGCGTCTCCGGCTCTGACTTCGGCGACTCGCCGAATCTTTGCGATTGACTCCGCCACAGGTGATGGAACGATCCTGGAACGGAGCGGTGGCGGCGAGGAGTCCTTCCCCCTCGCCGCCTACGACGCCTGCGTCGACCCTGACTATCGACCTCCTCTCGCTGACCCCCAGCGGCTCGCCGTCTTCGCACTCGACGGTGCCGTCTCCCGGGACTCGATGGCGCTTGTCGGGATCGACTTCGACTGGAACCTCGTCTACACGCGCGCGTGGCATCCACCCAAGGCTGGCACGATCGACCACCGCGAGGTGCTCGCCGAATTGCTCGATCTCGCCCAGCGCTTCGCGCTCCTCGTCGTCGCCTACGATCCGGCGACGAAGGCTAGGTCAACCACTCCGAAACGACCAGGCGCATAATCAGCGTCACACAGCGCCCGCCGCGCCTCCGATGATCTGCAGTAATGGCCACGACGGCCAAAACACGCGCGAACCTAGCGCGGGGTACGAGCGGCCTCAATCGTTGGATTCAGACCACCTTACCCCTGACCTCGAGGAGTCCGTTACCCGTGGACTCGACCAGGAGCCTCGCTCCGATCCGCCCTGATTAGTGGGGGTGGGGCTAGTGCTCTGGCTTCGGGGTCTCGACAGGCTCGCCCGGCGGTAGCGCGCTTGCCGCCTCGCGCAGCTCGCCGCGGAGGGAGGCCTTCAAGTCCTTGAACTCGCCGAGGCCGTGCACGGTTGTCGATTCTTTGAACCCGTGCAGCCCGCTTCCCAGCTGGTTCCACGACGAACGGGACATCCTCCGCCCGCTGCTGAGGTAGCCTCACCCCGGAGGGTTCGGATGGCGAGAAGGGTATGGGGTCTTTCGAAGAAGAAGGCGAACTACAAGCCCGCGCCCGAGCCCGAGCCCGGGGTGCGGTGCGATCGCTGCACGTACATGTTCCCACCGCTCGCGCTTGGCGGCTGCAGGTTGGTCAGGGGGTTGATCCAGGCGTCCGCCACCTGCGACGAGTTCAGGCGCCGGCGGCGATCTTGACGCGGGCGCACCCAAACCCAAGCGGCACGAACGTCCGGAAGCGCTCCCGCGTCTGTCGAATCTTCGCCTGCTGCGCGGCGCACGGCGCCGTGTCGCTCTTCGGCTCCACTGCGACAACCAGAACCGGCGACGCCCAGCCGGCTCTCGTCGTCCGTCCTCCCGCGCTGGAGGTTTGAGGCGACGCCTCGACCAGCTCCCACAGCCTGACAACGGATGTCCACGGCCTTCGTCGTCAGGGAAGGGATCCCCTCAACCTGAAATGAGCTCTTAGAAGTCGTCCACGCTCAACGGTGCATTCGCTCCTGCCGAGGTGACGCAGGGGATACCCGGTCGGGAGATCGACAGACGAGCGCAAGGGGCGAAGCTGAGAAGGTGATCGATGATCGCCGGGGGCGGCACCGGCGCCTGCGGCAGGGGAAGAGGCTCACCGACGGCACGGTCGTCGTGTTGGATTACGACGCTTCCGGTTGCGTCGTCCGCGAGACGCACTACACCCCGGACAAGGCGTGGGTCAGGAAGGTCGTTGAGCGCGGCTCGGATCAGCGCCGCACGCCCGACTCGGCCCAGCCAAACGGCGAGCCGCGGCGGTGGTTGACGGCCCGACTCATCTAGCGCCGCGGCGGGCCCGTGTGCACCCCGCGACCCTCGACCCTCGGGACCGCGTCCAGCTCGTCCGGAGCGAGCTCCCAGTCCGCAGTGGCGTTGGCGCGCACCTGCTCGGGCGAGGTCGCGCCGACGAGCACGGAGGGGATGCCCGGCGTCCACGCGACTGCCGCGATCGCGAGCTCGTGCAGCGAGTGGCCGCGCTCCTCCGCGAAGGCGGCGAGCTTGTCGACCTCGTCAAAGGTCTCGTCGTTCAGCATCTCGCCGGCCCAGAACGAGAGCCGCGTTCCCTCGGGCGGCGGCTCGCCGCGCGTGTACTTGCCGGTCAGGAGCCCGCTCGCGAGCGGGGAGTACGGGACGAAGCCGACGTTCAGCTCGCGGCAGAGCGGGAGCACGTCGGCGTCGGCGTCGCGCTCGAGCAGCGAGTACTGGTTCTGCAGCGCGACGAAGCGGCTCTTGCCGCTCGAGCGGCCGGCCTCGTCCGCCTCCCGGAGCTGCGCAGCGCTGAAGTTCGAGCAGCCGATCCCACGCACCTTGCCCTGCTCGACGAACTCCTGCAACGCAGCGAGTGTCTCCGCGACCGGTGTCACTCCGTCGGGCGCGTGGTAGTAGTAGAGATCGAGGTAGTCGGTCTGCAGCCGCTCGAGCGATCGCTCGAGCGCGTTCCGAATGTAGCCGGCCGAGCCGCGGGGAGTGCCGTCGACCGGGCCGCCGCCGAATTTCGTCGCGAGCACGACCCGGTCGCGCCTGCCGCGCAGGACCTCGCCGAGGTAGCGCTCGCTGTCGCCCTCGCCCTCCCCGTAGCTCTCCGCGGTGTCGAGGAAGTTGATGCCGGCGTCGAGGGCCGCGTCGACGACCGCCCGCGTGCCCTCGAGGTCGAGCCTGCGGCCGAAGTTGTTGCAGCCGAGCGCGATCCGCGAGACGGAAAGATCGCTGTCGCCGAGCTTACGCAGCTCCATGTGTCAACGGTAAACGACAGAGGGTGGCCAATTCCCACCGCTTGTCGCGGACGCGCTTCGCCGTGAGCTCCGTCTTCGGGAGCGTGCCGGGGAGCACGATCTCGATCGTCGAACACAGCTCGCCCGTCGGCGGAGTCGGCTCTGGTTGTCGCAGAAGAGCCGAAGCACGACAGCAACGCCACTTGCGTCGGCGCCGCTGGGCCGAGGTGCGACCACATGTCGCTCTCGCCTTCGTGGACAGCCGCCGGCAGGACCTCCTCGAAGGGAACCTCGAACGTGTCGCCGCCTTCGAGATCTTCGAGCTCGGCATGGCGCTCGCTGACGCCAGAGGGGTCGATGCCGCTCAGGATGTAGCGTCGACCGTTGTAGATAACCGGGTCACCAAGGGGTTATCGGCGGCATCTACCTGTGTGCTTTGTGAATCCGCTGCTCCAGAAACTCCACACGCGTAGTAGGCGATCACGTGCGCGTAAATGTCGTTCCCCACATCCGAGCTCGTGACCACGTACGACGCGGAGTTTGTGCCGACGGGGGAAGCTCCGCTGTACCAGGTCAGCTCAATCTCGACGTCCTCGACGTCCGGGGATTAGCGCACGGAACTGGCCGCGCGCCCCTTCGCCCTACTTCTTGGCCGCCTCGAAGTACGGGTTGGTGCCGCTCGCGTGGTCAGTGACGTCGACGACCCGGGTGATCTCGGGCACCGGCTCCCTGATGGCGACCTCGATCCCCTGCGTTAGGGTGACAGGCGCCATGGCGCAGCCCTGACAGCCGCCGCCTAGGCGCAGGTAGGCGGTCGAGTCCTCGACGGCGACGAGCTCGGCGTAGCCGCCGTGGGCGGCGATGCTCGGGTTGATCTGCTCGGCGAGGATCTGCAGGACCCGCTGGGCGACGTCGCCGCTGAGATCGGGGGGCGGTCGGCCCGCCGCCCCGACGGCGGGGCTCGGGCTGTTGGGGTTGATGATGAGGAGGGAGCCGAGGATCAGGTTTCCCTCGAGATCGATGGTGGCGCCGCGCAGCTTCTCGACGCTATCCGCGGGGATGACGATCGCCAGGCCGTCGTGGTGCTGGACGACGTCGTCGGGTCCGGCGTCCTCGAGGAGCGGGAAGGACGCGGTGCTCTCATACTCGCCGCCCGAAATCCCGATCACCTCGATCCTGAGCGCGAGGCGCTCGGGGTTGGGCTGCCCGGCGCGGACCCGGAGCACCTTCTCCCGGGCCAGGTCGGTGATCCGAACGACCGGCTCCCGGCCGGCGATGTCATCGGCGGTCATGGATCGCTCCCGCTCGAACGCCCGTCCGTCGCGTGACGGCTCACAGCTAGGATACCGGGTGTCCTGCCTGCTTCTTTTGCTGCCCACGGCGGCGTACCGGGCGAGGGACTTCCTTGACGCGGCGGCGGCGCTCGGCGCCGAAGTGGTGGTCGCCTCCGAGCGGCGGCAGGTGCTCGCCGGGGTGACGGGAGATCGGGCGTTGCGCGTGAACCTGCGCCGCCCGGAGGTCGCTGCCCAGGCCATCGTCGCCCTCGCCGAGCGGACGCCCCTCGACGCCGTCGTGGCGGTCGACGATCAAGGTGTCCTTGTCGCCGCGCTCGCCGCCGAGCGCCTCGGCCTCGCGCACAACCCGTCCAAGGCGGTGGCGGCAGCGCGGGACAAGTCGGCGATGCGCCGGGCGTTCGCGGCTGCCGGCCTTCCCCAGCCCGAGTACCGGATCGCGGGCCCGCGAGCGGACGTCGCCCTCCTCGCCGCCGAGGTCGGCTCTCCCTGCGTCGTTAAGCCCGCCTCGCTCTCGGCGAGCCGTGGCGTCATCCGCGCTGACGACCCGCCCGCCGCCGCTGCGGCCGCCGCGCGGATCCGGGAGATCCTGCGCGAGGCTGGGGAGGACCCGGACGGGCCGCTGCTCGTCGAGTGCTACGTCCCGGGCGTCGAGGTCGCTGTCGAGGGCCTGCTTCGGGGCGGCGCCCTCGAGGTCCTGGCGGTCTTCGACAAGCCCGATCCCCTCGAGGGTCCCTACTTCGAGGAGACGATCTACGTCACCCCCTCGCGCCTGCCGGCTGAGACTCTCGAGACGATCATCCGCCTGACCGCCGCTGCCGCCTCCGCCCTCGGCTTGGTCGAGGGGCCGATCCACGCCGAGCTCAGGATCGACGGCACGCGAGCGTGGCTGCTCGAGCTCGCTGCGCGCTCGATCGGCGGGCTCTGCTCGCGGGCTTTGCGCTTCGGGCTAGGCGTGAGCCTCGAGGAGCTCATCCTCCGCCACGCCCTCGGGCTTCCTCTCGACGGCCTGGCCCGCGAGGAGGCCGCCTCCGGGGTGATGATGCTGCCGATTCCGAGGGGAGGAGTGCTCGAGGAGGTGCGCGGGCAGGACGAGGCCCGGGCGGTACCCGGGGTGACCGGGCTCGAGATCTCGATCGCGCGCGGCCGGCCGGTTCGGCCGCTGCCCGAGGGCGACCGCTACCTCGGCTTCCTCTTCGCCCGCGGCGAGACGCCCGCCGAAGTCGAGCACGGGTTGCGTACGGCCCACGGTCGCCTCGAGATCGTGATCGGCGAGCCGTCGGGCGGGTAGAAGGCTACCCGGCAGGCCTAGTAGAGCGTTCGCCCGGTCTTCGAGAACGAGACGCGGCCAATGCCCGCCGGGCCAGTCAGGCCGCCTGCTTTGCTCGAGTTGACCGTCCAGCCGCCACGACGTCATCCCGTAGTCCGGACAGACAACACAGTGTTACAATCGATGAGAATATGAGTTACGAATCGGCAGCCGCGCGCTTGCCCGCTTAGGTGTCTCATCGGCCACGAGCCGACGATGGCGTCTCGGAATGAGCCCAACCGGAGCTCTCGTTCGTTTCCTGTTGTCAATTGGGACACCATTCCTCCTGCGCCTGTGGTCGCCGGATTGGGCTATCGCGTCGCCGGACCGGTTTGGGCGTAGTTGGTGCGCGGCTTGAGCGGAGTCTGAGCTAGCCCATTCGCCTGGTCCGAACTGGCAAGAATGGGCTGTTTGGAGGTGTCGCACTTCGGCTCTTCTGCGACAACCAGGGCCGGCGACGCCCCGGCGACAGGAGGAAAGCCAGGGGAGGAGCCGGGTTGACGGCTCTTCGTTGCCCGAGGGGACGCTCGCCGCTCGCTCTCGGCGGGCGTTCGCCTCTTTCGGTGGCGGACGTGGCGGACTCCCCAAGCTACGCCACCCCGCCCGTAGCGGCGACCTCACCCCGTAGCGCGCCGAACGTCACTCCTTCATGGATGACGCGACACAGCTATTCGCCCCTCCTCCAAACGGTGGGCAGCCAGCTTGGGCCGCGTCGCCGCATGCTGTGACCCGAAGGAGTCAGGGATCGGAGCCGTCCTCTTCAGATAGGGTAAATGGAGAGTCGTTTCCTCCCCGTCCGCCGCGGACAGGGAGGCGTGAAACGTCTGGGGCGCATACGGTGGGCGAGCGGCGACGGATGGCGATGGGGCTCCTCTTCTACCCCCGGGGCGGGTCGGCTCAGGTCGTGCGCTACCTCGCCCGCTCGCTCCCGGCCGTGGGCTGGGACGTCTCCCTTGCCTGCGGCTCGCTCGGGTCAGCCGGCGAGGGCTCCCACGCTGCCACCTTCTTCGCCGGGCTCGCCGTCACCGTCGCCGACTTCACTCCGGCGCTTGCCGCCTTTCGGCACGGTGAGGACGCGATGGCGGCGCCCATGCCCCTCCATCCGTCCTACGAGGAGCGCCCCGGGGCTCCCGACAGGCCTTTCGCCGCGCTCTCACCCGAGCTCGCCGAGCACCAGGCGCACGCCTGGGAGGACGTGCTTGTCAGCGCCGGCTTCGACGGCGCCAGCCTCTTCCACCTCCACCACCTGACGCCGCTCCACGACGCCGTTGCCCGTCGCTGGCCCGCTCGCCCCCTTGTCACGCACCTGCACGGCACCGAGCTCAAGATGCTCGACTGGATTGCCCGCCTCTCGGCGCTCGCCGCCACGCTCGGCAGCGATCTCACGGGGATGGCCGCGCGCGAGGAGGCCGGTAGCTTGCCGGCAGGCGACCGGCTCGGTTCGGAGGAGCGGGAGCTCCTGGCGCGCACCCGCTGGACGCTCTGGCGCTTCGGCGACCACTGGGCGGCGCGCCTGCGCGCGGCCGCCGGCCGGAGTGACGGTCTGATCTGCATCTCGCCCCACGACCGTGACGAGGCGCTGCGCCTGCTCGGCGTGGCGCCCGAGGCGGTCGAGGTGATCCCGAACGGCGTGGACACCGAGTGCTTCGACCGCCGCGAGCTCAGCCTCGAGGAACGCCTCGTCCTCCTGCGCCGCTGGCTCGTCGGCGACCCGCAGGGCTGGGACGACTCGGGCCGGCCTGGGAGCGTTCGCTACCCGCCGGCCGCTCTCGAGGTGTTCGTCGACCAACACAGCGGCGGGCCGGCGCCCGTCCTCCTCTTCGTCGGCCGCTTCCTGGCCTTCAAGCGCGTGCCGCTCCTCGTGCGCGCCTACGCCCGCGCGCGGCCGCGCTTTTCCGCCCCGGCGCCGCTCCTCGTCTGGGGCGGCTCCCCCGGTGAGTGGGAAGGGGAGCACCCGCACACCGTCGCCGAGCGGGAGGGCATCGAGGGCGTCTTCTTCAGCGGCTGGCGCGGGCACGACGAGCTCCCGCTCGGGCTCGCCTGCGCCGACCTCTTCATCGCGCCATCCGTCGACGAGCCCTTCGGCCAGGTCTTCCTCGAGGCGATGTCCTGTGGCGTCCCGGTGATCGCGACGCGCTCGGGCGGGCCGCCTTCGTTCGTGAACACGGTGCCAGGGAAGCCGAACGGCTGGCTCGTCCCCCCCGACGACGTCGACGCGCTGGCCGAGGCCCTCGTGGAGGCCGTGAACAACGAGGCGGGGCGGCGGGAGCGCGCCGAGAACGCCTACGAGCAGATCCGCACTCGCTATTCCTGGCACACGCTTGCCCACCGCTTCGCCGCGGTGTACGACGAGCTCCTGCGCCAGCCGCGGCGCTCGCAGGCGCGGGGCCGATCGGTCACCGATCAGACCTAGCCTGGCGGCATGGGCGTCGATTGGTTCGCGCGCAAGCCGCCGCGGCGCGTCGACTTTCTCCTTTCTCTCCCTGACTCGGGCCTGCTTTCGACTCGACCTGCTTCGTCACAAGGCAAGTCGCTTAGGGCCGACCTCGCTCACCTCCGTGAGTTGACGCGTCGCGTTTCGGGACGTTGAATCGGCCGCGTCATCCGCGAAGATCCTCTCGTCGCGGGCATCCTCGCCGCGAGCACCGGAACTGGTTCGCGGGACGCTAATCCTCGCATCCGTCTTCGGCATCGGCGGCGGGTAGCTCGGTCGAGCGCCCCTCACGCCATCGAGAGCCGTTCACCGGACCCGTGCTCGCGAGTTCGTCCTGTCTGCTGGAGCGTCGCCGGCTCGGTTGTCGCAGTAGAGCCGAAA
>JALYTD010000030.1 GCA_030854475.1 Actinomycetota bacterium | reverse complement strand
GGCCGCACCGGCTTAGCCGGTGCGGCCGTCCGAACAACGCCGGTGCGAAGGGCACATTTATGTAGAGGGCACGGTGTGTTCGTGTCGAACGGATGTGTTCGATGCCGCGTCGACGGAAGAAGCGCCTGCTCAAGCCCCGCACGCCAGCCCGGATCAAGAAGAAGCGGAAAGGCAGCAAGACCAAGGGGCACCAGCACCCTGAGCTGATCGGGCTGGGGCTGTTCGCGATCGGCTCGTTTTGCTTCGTGGTGCTCTACCTTGGCTGGAGCGGGGGGTTCGTCGGGACGACGGCGGACGATGTGCTCGACACGCTGATCGGAGCCGCGCGTTACGTGCTCCCGGTCGGGCTGATGATCGTGGGCGCGTTGCTGCTCGCACGCAGTGAGCTGCTCGATGTCCGGCCCTTCCGGACCGGCCTCTTCTTGCTCACGCTCGGCTTGATGCTCACGCTCGGCCGCGCGCACGGCGGCTATGCGGGCCAGGGGCTCGACGCGACTGTGGGGCTCGCCCTCGGCGCCACCGGAATGGCGATCGTGGGCGTGACGGCGATCGTCGCGGGCGGTCTCCTGCTGACGGGCGCCTCGGCCGGCGCCCTGCTCAGGCGCTCCGGACGAGTCTTCCGGGCGGCCGGCACGCGCGCGCGACAGAGCATCGCGTCTCCGGCGCCACTGCGTGTGATCGAGAACGAGGACTGGGTGTCCGAGCCCGCGCAGCCGGCGCTGCTCGGCCCGATCGACGCGGTGAGCGAGTTTCCCGACGTGGTCGCGGACGCCCCGCCCGATCCGGTGCCGGTCTCACCGCTGCTGCTCAAGCCCGAGCTCGACTACGAGCCGGACCAGCCGAGCCTGTTCGACGCCGGAGCGACGCCTCGCGCCGACTACCGCCTTCCGGATCGCGAGATCCTGCGCTCATCGCCGCCCTCGAGCGGCGCCTCGGCCGACCAGAGCGCGCGCGTGGCCGAGTTGCTCTCGCAGACCCTCGCCCACTTCGGCGTGGAGGCGAGCGTGATCGGCCAGATCTCGGGCCCGCGCGTGACGCGGTATGAGCTCCAGCTCGCACCCGGGACGAAGGTCTCGAAAGTCGCCGCGCTCAAGGACGATCTCTCCTACGCGCTCGCGACCACGGAGATCCGCATCCTGGCGCCGATTCCCGGTAAGCAGGCCGTCGGTGTCGAGCTGCCCAACACGAGCCCGAACCTCGTCACGCTGGGCGACATCTTCGGCGACCTGCCGGCCACCGCGAGCCCGCTCTCGGTCTGGCTCGGCAAGGACATCTCGGGCTCCGCCGTCTGGACCGATCTCGCGCGGATGCCGCACATCCTGCTCGCCGGGACAACCGGCTCCGGTAAGTCCGGTTGCATCAACACGATCCTGACCTCGATCCTGCTGCGGTCGACGCCTGACGACGTTCGGCTGATCCTGATCGATCCCAAGCGGATCGAGCTGGGCTACTACGAGTCGATTCCGCATTTGCTGACGCCGGTGGTCTCGAGCCCGAAGGAGGCGTCCTCCGTCCTGAGGAACGTCGTCACGGAGATGGACCGGCGCTACGAGCGTCTCAGCTCCGTCCGCGCCCGCAACCTCCCGGAGGCGAACCGGGCCTTCCGCTCGCGCGGTGAGCAGGAGCTGCCGTACCTGCTCGTGGTGATCGACGAGCTCGCCGACCTGATGATGATCTCGCCGCAGGAGGTCGAGGACGCCGTCATCCGCCTGGCGCAGAAGTCCCGCGCGGTCGGGATCCACCTCGTGCTCGCGACGCAGCGGCCCTCGGTTGACGTGATCACCGGGATGATCAAGGCGAACGTTCCGTCGCGGATCGCGTTCGCGGTCTCGTCGCAAACCGATTCGCGCGTCATTCTCGACCAGGCCGGGGCCGAGAGCCTGCTCGGCCAGGGCGACATGCTCTTCAAGCCTCTCGGCACCTCGCGGCTCCAGCGCCTCCAGGGCGCGTACGTGAGCGAGGAGGAGATCGCCCTCATCGTCGAGCAATGCCGCGCACAGCGCGAGCAGGAGTTGGACGAGTCGCTGCTCGAGGCTCCCGAGCCCGCAGTCGAGGCCGACGGCGAGGAAGGCGAGTTCGACCCGGATGAAGATCCACTCCTCGATCGTGCAATCGAGATCGTCGTCCAGACGCAGACCGCGTCCGTCTCGCTCATTCAGCGCCGCCTGCGGGTCGGCTACACGCGTGCAGGACGCCTGATCGACATGCTGGAGCGCCGCAACATCATCTCCGGCTACGAAGGCTCGAAACCGCGCCGAGTGCTCGTCGGCGAGGGCGAGTTGAACCGCGTAATCGCTAACTAAGCGGCCCCGCGGGCGTCCCAATATGTAAGGGGTCCTGGCCGCCCGGACCGGGGCGGTTTAGCATCACATCTGAAGATCTTCTAGACGAGGTAGGAGGGCAGTGGATTGAGTGGAAAACGTACGTGGCTGCTCGTCGCCGTTGCGGTCTTGGCCGCCACGGTGGTCGCAGCCGCCGGAGCGAGGTCGACCGCCACGTTCAGAGCGGCGATCGTCACCGACACCGGCAACCTGAATGACCGGAGCTTCAACCAGCTCGCGAACCAGGGACGACTGCGGGCGCAGAGGAAGCTCAAGATCAAGACCAAGGTCTACATCTCGCGGTCGAAGTCGGATTACCTCCCGAACTTCGTCGCGGCCGGCCGCGCCAACACCAACGCGATCGTCGCGAACGGGTTCCTGCTCGCGGATGACATGAGCACCGCCGCGACGCAGTTCCCGAAGCTGAAGTGGGCGATCGTCGACTTCCCGTGGATCGCCCTCAAGGACAAGCCTAAGAACGCCGCCGGCCTGACGTTCAAGTCCGAGCAGTCGGGCTATCTCGTCGGCTATCTCGGCGGCCTGATGGCCAAGAAGCAGGGCGGCAAGCAGGTCATGGGAGCCGTCGGCGGGAAGAAGATCCCGTCGGTGGACAACTGGATCGCGGGCTACCGCGCCGGCGCCAAGAAGGCGAACCCCGGCGTGACCGTGCTGATCCAGTACTCCAACCAGTTCCCGGTTTCCTTCGCGCCCAAGTGCAAGGAGCTGGCGAACAACATGATCCAGCAGGGCGCCCAGATCATCTTCCAGGTCGCAGGAGGCTGCGGCCTCGGCGCGCTTGACGCCGCGAAGCAGAACCACAAGGGCAAGCGCCCGGTGTGGGGCATCGGCGTCGACGCCGACCAGGGCTACCTGGGGAAGCACATCCTGACGAGCGGTACGAAGAAGGTCGACGTGGCCGTCTTCGACTTCATCCGCGACGTCAAGAACAAGAAGTTCAAGGGCGCACACGACTACGTGTTCACGCTCAAGAACGGTGGCCAGGGCATCGGCAAGATCAGCAAGAAGGTGCCGAAGTTGTTCGTCACGAAGATGAACAAGAAAAAGAAGCAGATCATCTCCGGCAAGATCAAGCCGCCGGCCACGCTCTAGCGAGCTCGTAACATTCCGACAGAAGCGGGC
>JALYTD010000023.1 GCA_030854475.1 Actinomycetota bacterium | reverse complement strand
GAGCGGTTGACGCCGATCATCGTCGCGATCGTCGGCAGGGCGGTGACGAACACCGTCGGTATCCCTGCCCGCTCGATCTCCTTCGCCAGCACTGCACCGCAGCGCGTGCCCGTGCCTCAGGTGCCAGAGAGAAGCACCGCCTCGACGCCCGCCTCGTGCAGATCCGCGGCGATCTCCTGCCCGAAGCGCGTCGCCGCGGCGACGGGCGTGCCGTTCCCGGTGGTCGTGTAGAAGGTGTCGTGGAGCCTGCCCACGCGCTGCTCCTGTTCGAGCGCGCGCACCGTGTCGAGCGGGACGAGCCGGTTCGGATCCTCGTTCGCGAGCGTGACGTCGAAGCCGCCGTGGACGGACTCGTAGCCGGCCAGGGTGTTCACACCGTCCAGCGAGTAGCGCAACCAGCCCTGGGCGCGGATCGACGGCAGGCGGTCCGGGTTGCCCTGCGGGACGCAGCCGGCCTCCGTAACGAGCGCGAGCAGTGCTTGCCCGAGATCGGGGACCGGAGCCGGCGGTTGGACGCGGTCGAAGCCCGCGCCGATCTCGGTGCGCGTCTCCCCGGCGAGCTTGCCGAGCAGGAGGTCGATCGATCGCTCCGCACCCGTCTTGTCCGCGAAGCGGTTGCGGCGCAGGCCGCTCGGGAGGTACCCCTCCTCTTCCGGCGACCCAAGCTCGGTGCCCGCGGCGAGCTTCGAGGCGATGCGCCCCAGTGCGGGCAGCGCCTCGCGCATGCCGGCCACGTTCACCGGCGTGGGCACGACGACCGCCGGGGCGGCGACGCCGACGCCCGGGTTCTCGGGATGCATGGCTGCGACGGCTGGGATGCCACGCGCCGCCGCGGCCGAGGCGACGCGCGCGCAGGCGTAGCCGTAGCGGCCCGAGCCGAACGCGGGCCCGGCGATCACGACGTCGGGCTGCCCGATCAGCTCGAGCAGGCGCTCGAGCGCGGCGTCCTCGTGCTCGGCGAAGTAGTCGTCTCCGCAGGCGACCGTGGCGAAGATCTCCACGTCGTCGAGGTGCGGCGCAAGCCCGCGACCGGGCCCCGCGGTGCCGTCGAGGCGTATGGGCTCGTGCTCGGCCGCCTCCTCACCGCCGAGGCCGGCGAAGAACTGGTTCAGGTAGTGGACAGCCTTCACAGCGCGACCGCCTGCAGGGTCAGCTGGCCCATCTGGTTCGTGGCGCCGAGGTAGTTGCGGACCGGGACAGAACTGGACGCCGCGCCGCCGATGACCCGCTCGGGCTCCCACTCGGGGACGTGCTCCTCGGCGTTCCCGGGTGAGACGAGGCAGTCAGCCTCGGGGACCCAGTCGGTCAGGCCTGGGTTCGTCGATTCTGGATCGGCCATCTCGGCAACGATCACGGTCGTCCGTAGGCCCGCCGCTTCGCAGGCACGGCAGGTCAGCATCGTGTCGGTGTGCGAGTTGCCGCCGCCGTCGGTCGTGATCACGACGCCGTCGGCGCCGAGCTCGCGGGCAGCGGCGGCGGCCCGCTCCGCGGCCTGTTCCTTGTCGGCCGCCGACTGCTCGTAGCCGCGCGCTAGGACGAGCCCGGCAAAGCGCAGCCGCCGGCCGTGCTCTCGATAGAGCGCGCGCACGAGCTCGTTGCGCTGGAAGAACAGCGTCGGATTGCGCAGCGCGGCCCAGTGGTACTCCCCGCTCGTGACCGCGCCGTCGAGCAGCTCGGCCGGATCGAAGCTCCGCGGCAGCCCGGCCTCACCGACCGGCGTGCCGTACAGGTACTGGATGAAGAGCTGGCCCAGGTCGGCGAGCTGGATCACGGCGGCCAGCGCCGGCAGGCTCTCGTCCACGTCGCCGAGCTCGTAGCGCTCGACGTCGAAGGGCTTGGCATCGAGCGTCGGCTCGGCGAGGAGCTCTGCCACGGCGAGGGTGACCCTGCGGGCGCTCTCGTCCAGCTCGACGTGGCCGGCGCCGTCCGCAGGCTGGAATGCGAGCACGACGCTCGTCAACGACGAGAACGGCGTGTACTCGGCGCCGGGCCCGGCAAAGTCGACGATCGCCTCCTGCTCGTGCAGCGGGCGCTCCTCGCCGGGGAAGTCGAGTGAGCTCAGGACGGCGACCCCGTCGAGTCGGTTTGTCCGCCCCGTCCCCGCCGGCCCCTCCAACGGAAAGGCGGCGCGCCCGTCCGGCCGGATGCGCGGCTCGACGGCATCGAGCACGTGCGTCACGCGCACGGGCTCACCGGAGCGCACGACCTCGACCTCGACTCCGGCGAGTGCTGCCTCGTCGCCGGCGAGGGCGTTGATGCGCTCCCGGTCGTCCGAAAGCAAGTCCGCAGGGAACGAGGCGAGCTCGAACGCCATCTGCGCACGATAAACCTCGCATTACAGTAGGCGGGTGCTAGGAGCGCGCACGGACGTCGTGGGCAGCCTGCTGCGCCCCCCGGAGCTGCTCCAGGCGCAGGCCGACCTCGCGGACGGAAAGCTGACGGAGCCGGAGTTCAAGCGCGTCGAGGATGCCGCCGTGGACTGGGCGCTGCGGCTGCAGGAAGACGCGGGCCTGGAGGTCGTCACCGACGGGGAGATGCGCCGCCTCTCGTTCCAGAGCCAGATGACGGCGGCGGTCGACGGCTTCGGCGAGTGGGATCTCGACGCGTTCCTCTGGGGCGAGTGGCACAGCGACGAGCTGGGGCCGATGAACCGCGCGCGGCCGCCGATCGCGGTTGAGGCGCCGTTGCGCCGCAAGCGCTTCCTCTCCGCTGAGGAGTTCACGTACGCGCGCGCGCGGACGGACCGCATCGTCAAGGTGACGCTGCCGAGCCCGAGCCTGTTCGCGAACTTCTGGGATCCCGAGCGGTCGTCCGGCGCGTACCCGAGCCTCGAGGCTTTCCTCGGCGATGTCGCCGAGATCCTGCGCGAGGAGGTGGACGAGCTCGTGCGGCTCGGCGCGACCTATATCCAGCTCGACGCGCCGCACTATCCGCTGCTGCTCGATCCCGGCTACCGCGAGTTCTACGAGAGCCGTGGGTGGCCGGCCGAGCGCTGGCTCGAGCTGGGCGCGGAGCTCGACAACACGGTGATCGGCGACCATCCGCACGTGACCTTCGGCTTCCATCTCTGCCGCGGCAACCAGGTGGGGCGCTGGCTGGTCGAGGGCGGTTACGACGGGATCGCGGAGCAGCTGTTCTCGCGCGTGCGCGCGCAGCGGCTGCTGCTCGAGTACGACGACGAGCGGTCGGGCGGCTTCGAGCCGCTGCGGGCGGTTCCGGAGGACAAGGTGGTCGTGCTCGGCCTCGTGACCACGAAGTCAGCCCGGCGGGAGACGGTCGAGGAGTTGGAAGACCGGATCCGGGCCGCGGCCAGGTTCGTCCCGCTCGACCGGCTCGCGCTCTCGCCCCAGTGCGGGTTCGCCACGTCGGTGCTCGGCAACCCGCTCGACATCGAGGACGAGCGGGCGAAGCTGCGGACGCTCGTGGCCACCGCGGAGGCGGTCTGGGGATGACGGTTGTGCTCACCGGCGACGACCTGACGCTGGAGGAGGTCCTGCGCGTGGCCCGGGACGGCGAGCAGGCCGAGCTGGCGCCTGCTGCGCTGAAGCGGATGGCGGCCGCGCGCGCCGTGGTCGAGCAGGTGCTCGAGACGGACGTCGCGGTCTACGGGATGACGACGGGCGTCGGCGTGCGGAAGCGCGTCCGGGTCGGTCGCGAGGAGCTGGACGAGTTCAACCGGATGTTGATCCTGAACCACCGCATCGGGCAAGGCGAGCCGGCGGCGGACGATGTCGTCCGCGCGACGCTTCTGCGGCTGGCGAACGGCTTCGCCAAGGGTGCGGCGGGCGTGCGGCCCGAGCTTGCGCAGCTGGTGGTGGACGCGCTGAACGAGAACCGGCTGCCGGAGGTGCGGCTGCTCGGGTCGGTCGGACAGGGTGATCTGGCGCCGATGGCGGACGTTGCGCACGGGATTCTCGGCGACTTCAAGCTCGCCCCGAAGGAAGGCCTCGCGCTCCTGAACAACGGCGCCTTTTCGACCGCGTCGGCGGCGCTGGCGATGGCCGATGCCCGGCGGCTGCTGGCCGCGCTGGACGTAAGCGGGGCGCTCGATCTCGAGGCGTACGCCGCCAACCTGTCGGTGCTCCACCCCGCCGTGGCCGAGACGAGGCCGTACGCGGGCCTGCGCGCGACGCGCGAGCGGCTCGTCGACCTGCTGGACGGGAGCTACCTCTGGGACGAGGGCAACGCGCGGAACCTGCAAGATCCGATCACGTTCCGCGGTCTCGTCGCGATCAACGGGGCCGCGCAGGACGCACTCGAGTACGCGCTCGGGCAGCTCGAGGTCGAGCTGAACGCCTCGCAGGACAATCCGATCGTTGTCCCCGACGAGGGCCGGATCATCTCCGTGGCGAACTTCGAGATCCTCCCGCTCGCGGCGGCACTGGACTTCCTCCGCATCGCTATCTCCCCCGCGCTCACCTCCGCCTGCGAGCGGCTGGTCAAGCTCCTGCAGGCGCCCCAGACCGGGCTCCCCGAGGGGCTGGCCGTGCGCGAAGGCCTGGCCGAGGACTCGCTGACGGAGCTGAGCATCGCGGCGCAGGCGCTCACGGCCGAAGCGCGGCTGCTCGCCCAGCCGGTGTCGTACGAGCTAGCCAGCTCCACCCACGCGGAGGGGATCGAAGACCGCATGACGATGGCGCCGCTGGCCGCCCGCCGCCTGGCGGAGATGGTCGAGCTGGGCGAGCGCGTGCTGGCAATCGGCCTCGTGATCTCGGCGCAAGCGATCGACCTGCGCGGCAAGCCCCGCCTCGGCAAAGGCACGGGCCGCGCCTACGAGCTCGTCCGCGAGCGGATTCCGTTCACGGGCAAGGGCGATGCGCTGCCGCAGGATCTCGAGCCGGTGCGCGAGCTGATCCGCACCGGCGCGCTCCAGGAGCGGGGTTAGAGGTGGCGTCCTGCCCGGCGTGCGGCAAAGAGCTCGACGGCGAGTTTGCCTTCTGCCCGTTCTGCGGGGCAGCGGTCACACCGTCAACAGCTCCCCCGCGCGAGCAGCGCAAGGTCGTGACGGTGCTCTTCTGCGACGTGACGGGCTCGACCGAGCTCGGAGAGCAGCTGGACCCCGAGGCGCTGAGGACGCTGCTCGCCCGTTACTTCGAGCAGATGAAAGCGATCGTGGAGCGGCACGGCGGCTCGGTCGAGAAGTTCATCGGCGACGCGGTCATGGCCGTGTTCGGAATTCCGGTCGTGCATGAGGACGACGCGCTTAGGGCCCTACGAGCTGCGGCCGAGATGCGCGACGCGCTTCCCGAGCTCGGCGTCCAGGGCCGCATCGGGGTGACGACCGGCGAGGTGGTCGCCGGCACCGAGGAACGGCTGGCGACCGGGGATGCGCTCAACGTGGCGGCCCGGCTGGAGCAGGCGGCCCAGCCGGGCGAGATCCTCGTCGGCGAGGAGACCCTGCGGCTGACGCGCGACGCGGTCGAGGTGGAGGCGATGGAGTCTCTATCGCTGAAGGGCAAGGCCGAGCCCGTCGCCGCCTACCGCCTGCTCGCGGTGCACGGCGAGGAAGGCCTCGCCCGGCACGTGAGCACTCCAATGGTGGGTCGCGAGACGGAGCTCAGCCGCCTTCGCAATGCCTTCGACCAGGCCGTTGCAGACGGCTCCTGCCAGCTGTTCACGATCCTCGGCCCCGCCGGGGTCGGCAAATCACGTCTGGCGGCCGAGTTCCTGACCTCCCTCGAGGGTGCGCTCGTCGTCCGCGGTCGCTGCTTGCCCTACGGCGAGGGCATCACCTACTGGCCGGTGGTGGAGGTGGTCAAGCAGCTCCCGCCGATCGAGCCGGACCCGGCCACCTCGGAGGCCATCCGCTCCTTGCTGGGCGACCAGGATCTGGTCACGTCGAGCGAGGAAATCGCCTGGGCCTTCCGCAAGCTGCTCGAGGCGGTGGCTACAGAGCAACCGCTCGTCTGCGTCTTCGACGACGTGCACTGGGGCGAGGAGACCTTCCTCGACCTGGTCGAGCACGTCGCTGACCTCTCCCGCGACGCGCCGATCCTGCTGCTGTGCATGGCTAGGCCGGACCTGCTCGACCAGCGAGGGAGCTGGGCAGGCGGCAAGGTGAACGCTACGAGCGTGCTGCTCGAGCCGCTCGGCGAGGACGAGGCGGACCTGATGATCGACAGCCTCGCGCAGCTCGACGCGGGTTTGCACGAGCGCATCCGCGAGGCGGCGGAGGGCAACCCGCTGTTCGTGGAGGAGATCGTCGCCCTCGTCAAGGAATCGGGCGCGGGCGACGTCACGATTCCACCGACGATCCAGGCGCTGCTGGCGGCGCGCCTCGACCAGCTCGACGCTTCGGAGCGCGGGGTGCTCGAGCGAGGCGCCGTCGAGGGCCGCATCTTCCATCGCGGAGCCGTTCAGGCTCTTGCCCCGGAGGAGCAGCAGGTCACGGCCCGGCTCACCTCGCTCGTGCGTAAGGAGCTCGTTCGGCCCGACAAGGCGCAGTTCCCGGGTGAGGATGCTTTCCGCTTTCGCCACCTGCTGATCCGCGACGCCGCTTACGACGCGGTCCCGAAGGCGATGCGCGCCGAGCTGCACGAGCGCTTCGCCGCCTGGCTGGAGGGAAACGGAACGGATCTCGTCGAGCTGGAGGAGCTCCTCGCTTACCACCTCGAGCAGGCTTATCGGTATCGGATCCAGCTCGGGCCGGAGGACGAGCAGGCCCGGAAGCTCGCCGCGCAAGCCGCGGAGCACCTCGCCCGTTCGGGGCGGCACGCGTTCGTGCGCGGTGACATGCCCGCTTCCGTTCGCCTGTTCGAGCGCGCCGCCGCGTTGCTGCCTCTCGCCGATCCACAGCGGTTGCGGCTGCTGCCGTCACTCGGTCGGGCGCTGATCGAGAACGGCGAATGGGACCGCGCCGGCGCGCTTCTGTCTGAGGCGGTGGAAATGGGCGAGGCAGCCGGCGAGCGAGGCGTGGCCGCGGACGCCGCCGTCTCGCGCGCGTTCGTCGAGCTGCATACCGATCCGACCATGAGCCACGCGAAAGCGCGGGACGTACTCGAAGCAGCGGTCAGCGTCTTTGAGGAAACCGGCGACGAGGCGGGCCTCGCACGTGCTCTGAGCACCGACGGCATGCTCCGTCTCTGGGCAGGCAACCTCGCCCAGGGGCTCGATGAGCTCGAGCGAGCCGCTCGGCACGCGCGTGAGGCCGGTGACCGACCGCAGGAGATCCAGACTCTCCAATTCGCTCTCCTGGCGGCGCTTTACGGCCCGATGCCCGTGGCGTCCGCTCTCGAGCGGATCGAAGACATCGGCGGTCGAGCCGAAGGGGCCCGCAGGCTGCAACTGACCCTGCTGCGGTCACGGGCGATCCTCAAGGCGATGCAAGGGGATTTCGCTGAGGCTCGCGGCCTGATCGCGGAGGCGACGGCGCTCGCCGAGGAGGTCGGCCTCTCGGCGCCCCTCGCGGCAGGAGTGCTTCGTGGGGCCGGGGAGATCGAGTTGGCCGCCGCTGACTATGCCGCCGCGGAGAGCGTGCTACGAACTGCGTGCGAGGCACTCGAGGGGAATCGAGACTGGGGCCACCTGGCCAGCACCGTGCCGCTCTTGGGCGACGCACTCTTCGCACAGGGGCGGGGAGACGAAGCGGCGAGGTGGGTCGACCTCGCGACCCGCTGGGCTATGGACGACGACACGGAGGCGCAGATTGGCCTGCTTCGCGTCGGCGCGAAGCTCGCGGCACAGCGCGGGGAGCTCGAAGTGGCGGAGCGTCTCGCTCAGGCGGCAACCGAGCGTGCCGCTCGAACCGACGCTCTGGGAGACCACGCGAGCGCGCAGGCGGACCTCGCGTACGTGCTCGCGATCGCGGGGCGGCGCGACGAGGCAGCCGCCGCCCTCGAGGAGGCGCTGGCGCTCTACCAGCGCAAGGGGAATCTCGTCATGGCCGAGCGCACGCGAGCACGGCTCGCGGACTTGCAGCGGACCTGACGAAGCGGGGAATCGCAAAACCAGCTGCTAGGGACTAGCCGGAGGGACAGTCCCTTAGCGCCGCGAGTGCCACCGTCACGTCGCTTGTGCTCCAAAACACCAGCGTTGTCAGAACGTGTTTTGGAGCACAAAGATGGCGCCACGCACCGCCACCAGCGCTGAAGGAGAGGCGGCGCGACGCAACTGCGC
>JALYTD010000008.1 GCA_030854475.1 Actinomycetota bacterium | reverse complement strand
ACCTGCTCCTCGTCACGAGTCCCGCGCACGCGGTGCGCGCGATCCGCGCGCTCGAGCCGCTCGCGCGCGCCGGCGAGCTGGACGTGCACGTCGAGCGCGTTCTGCGCTACCGCGCTACAGTTGACTGACAAGTCAATCAACGTCCAGGAGCGACCGAAAATGGCCACAATCGAGCAGTCGAGCGCGACAGGAGTCTGTTTCGCGCTCACGGACGAGCAGCGCGAGCTCCGCGCGCTCGCCCGCGACTTCGCCGAGAAGGAGATCCGTCCCAAGGCGGCCGAGTACGACGAGCACTCGACGCATCCCGCCGACGTGATCGCGAAGGCGCACGAGCTCGGCCTGATGAACCTGCACATCCCGGCGGAGGACGGCGGCCTCGAGCTCTCGACCTTCGAGGGGATCCTCATCGGCGAGGAGACGAACTGGGGCTGCTCGGGCATCGGCACCGCGATCGGCGCAAACAGCCTCGGGTCCGGCCCGGTGATCCTCGCCGGCACCGACGATCAGAAGGCGAAGTGGCTGCCGCCGCTCCTCGAAGAGCCGATCCTGTGCTCGTTCGGACTCTCGGAGCCAGAGGCCGGCTCGGACGTCGCGAAGCTGAAGACGACGGCGGAACGGCGCGGTGACGAGTACGTCCTCAACGGCTCGAAGACGTTCATCACGAATGCCGGCCACGCCGCCTGGACGGTCGTCTTCGCCAAGACCGACCCTTCGAAGGGGCACAAGGGGATCTCGGCCTTCATCGTCCCGATGGACACTCCGGGCGTCCGGCTCGAGCAGCACCTCGACAAGATGGGCCAGCGCTCGACCGACACCTCCGCCTTCGCCATGGCCGATGCCGTCATCCCGGCTGAGAACCGGATCGGGGAGGAGGGCGACGGCTTCAAGATCGCGATGAGGACGCTCGACTTCACGCGTCCGGGCACCGCGGCCGGCGCCGTCGGGGTCGCCCAGGCGGCCTACGAGCTCGCCGTCGAATACGCGAAGCAGCGCGTCACGTTCGACGTCCCGATCGCGATGCACCAGGGCGTCAGCTTCATGATCGCGGACATGGCCACGGAGATCGAGGCCGCGCGCCTCCTCGTGTGGCAGGCCGCCTGGCTCCACGACCAGGGCGAGCGCGCGACGCTGCAGTCCTCCTTCGCGAAGCGCTTCGCCGCGGACACGGCGATGAAGGTCACCACCGACGCCGTGCAGATCTTCGGCGGGTACGGCTACATCAAGGAGTATCCGGTCGAGAAGCTGATGCGCGACGCGAAGCTGTTCCAGATCTATGAGGGCACGTCCCAGATCCAGCGGCTCGTGATCGCTCGAGAGATCTTCCTACTGCGCTCGGACTGAACGCACGCAAGCCCGTTTAAATGAATCGCGCGCGCGGGGCACCCCTAGCCCACCACCCAATTACATGCTAGCGAGGAAAGTGTCGCGGCTGTTGCGCGGATTGGCAACAAAGCCGGGTCAACCAGCAGCGGACACCGGCTCCGGCTCCGCCTCGCGGATCGCCGCAGCGAGCCAGTCCGGAACACGCGTCGGGCGCAGCGTCTCCGCGTCGACGCACGCGTGGCCGGTCGCGCCTTCCGCCAGCCGGACACCGTCTCGCTCGACGAGGTAGTCGTACCGAAACCGGGCCCCGCGCAGCTCGCCGCACCGGGCGTGGATCGTCAGCCGGTCGTCGAACCTCGCGGGCGCTAGGTAGCGAACGGACACGTCGAGGGTCAACGCCTCGATCCCCTCCGCCTGGAGCTCCCGGTAGCCCCCGCGGAAGCGAGCGAGGTAGTCGATTCGCGCCACCTCGAACCAGACCACGTAGACCGCGTGATGGGCGATTCCCTGCGCGTCCGTCTCGGCGAACCGTACGGAGACCTCGGTCGAGAAGCCGAACTCCACGCACGAACTCTCTACGATCGGGGCGATGGTCGCCGAGCCCGTCGCAGCGCTCGCGCAGCTGATCCGGGCGAGTCAGCCGTGGGTGGTCCTGACAGGGGCCGGCGTCTCGACCGAGAGCGGCATTCCCGACTTCCGCTCGCCGACGGGGCTCTGGGCGCATGTCGACCCGATGGAGTACGCATCTCTGCGTGCGTTTCGCGCGGATCCGGCGAAGGTCTGGCGCTTCTATGCGCCGAGGATCGAGCTGCTCACCGGCGCTCGGCCCAACGCGGCTCACCTCGCGCTCGCGGAGCTCGAGCGCTCGGGCCTCGTGGCTGCGGTGATCACCCAGAACATCGACCTCCTGCACGAGCGAGCCGGCAGCCGCGAGGTCGTCGAGGTGCACGGATCGATCAGGACTTGCAGCTGCCCCAGCTGCGGCGCGCACTATCCCCTACCGGAGGTGCTCGAGCTGCTGAGGAGCGCTGACGCGCCGGCCTGCCCCGGCTGTAGCGCGATCCTCAAGCCCGACGTCGTGTTCTTCGGCGAGCTCCTGTCCCCTGAGGCGATCGACCGCGCCTTCGCGCTGGCACGCTCGGCCTCGTTGCTCCTCGTCGTCGGCTCTGCGCTCGACGTGCACCCGGTCGCCGGGCTGCCAGAGGAAACACTCGCAGGAGGCGGGAAACTCGCGATCGTGACCATCGGGGAGACGCCATACGACCGGCAGGCGACTCTGAAAATCGACGGAAAGGCCGGTCAGACCCTCACCGGGGTCCTCCAGGAGCTGAAAGCGACCTAGGCCGCTGCGCGGCGTACTCGCCGCTCGTCCAGCACGCGGCGGCAATCCGAGCACATCGTCCGTTCGACTTCGTACGGGATCCCCTCGCGCTGCCGGAGCTCATGCAGCTTCACGGCGTTATGCCTGTGAGGCTGACGGGTATCTGGGGGGCGTTTTGCCATTGCTCTCAAGGTACTCTCCGCGTCGGAAGCTACGACGCTGATTTGGTGGGCAAGTTGTGAACAACCATCGGCAAGCTGGTGTCAAAATCTTGAGCGTCTCCGTCGCGATCACCCTTTTGGTGCTGACCACGTGGGGTGTCGCCGGCGCGGGAAAGCGTCATCCGGGCAAGATCGTCGGCATCAAGGGCAACCATTGCGCGGCCTGGTCGTACCACCATGTCGGCAACGGGCGGATTGCCTACGCCGGGATCGCGCGGCACAGTCTGAAGGCGTACCGCCGGGCAGGACGAGCACCCTTCGCCCGCTTCAAGACGAAGAACGTGAACGGTGTCCCGACAGTCCTGGGGATCCGGGGGGCGATCGTGAGCAAACGCTGCAAGCCGCTCTGGTATCGCGTGCAGCTGCCCCGGCGGCCAAACGGGATCCGGGCGTACGTCAGGGCGAGCGCAGTCCAGGTTGGGAACGTACGGACACGGATCGTCGTCGACCTCTCCGAACGGCAACTGACGTTCTTCCGCAACGGGCGTGCGCGGCTGACCACTCGCGTCGCCATCGGCTCCAGCGCCACGCCGACCCCGAGGGGCCGCTTCTACGTGAACCAGCGCCTGGTCTCCGCAGACAAGTCGGGGCCCTTCGGGCCGGCCGCACTCGGCATCTCGGCGTTCTCACCGGTCCTGACCGGCTGGACGCAGGGAGGCCCGATCGCGATTCACGGGACGAATCAGCCCCGATCGATCGGCCGCGCGATGTCGAACGGCTGCATCCGTGTGCGCAACGGAGCCCTTCGGCGCCTGTTCGCCAAGACGCCGATGGGGTCGCCGGTCCTGGTCCGCAGATGAGGTGGACGCTCGTCTGACGCGGGTTCCGGGTTAGTCGCGCGCCTCGGGGCGGTATTACTTCACGATCCGACTGAAAGGAACACGATGGCCCGACGTCGACAAGACTTGCTGGGAAAGCTCACCGATCCGTTCGAGGAGGCGCTGCAAAAGCTGGGGCACATGCCCGGCACGCAGCAGTTCGTCAAAGCCGCGACTGGAATGCGTGACCGCGTCGACGATCTCGCCAAGCGCATCGGCCGCCTGGACGAGCTCGAGCAGCGCGTGAAGGATCTCGAGAAGCGCGTCAACCAGATGTCAGGCGGCAAGCGGGCGCCGGCGCGCACTTCGCGAGCAAGCGGCGGAGCCAAGCGGACGACCCGCGCTGCCAAGAGCACGGGCCGTAAGACGACAGGCTCGCGGGGCTCAGGCACCACCCAGCGCCGCCGCAGCTCCAGTTAGCGCGGACTACGAAAGTTGGGTGCGAAGAGGCTTCGCTTGCGCCGATGGAGACTAGAGGCCGTGCCTGCTCTGCCGGCGCGGCCGTCCAACAACGCCCGCAAGCGATCTCTACGCCGATCTCTACGCCGGAACTCTTAGCTTGAGCGCGGCAGGCACAACCTCGAACTGAGCCGGGGTTGTCCCCGGCTGCTCGCCGTCGAGCTGCAGCGGCAACGGCTCGGCGGCCTCGACCGTCACGGCAGAGCCCCGCAAGACCTCGGCTTTCGGGTGCGGCAGGTGGCGCCCGCGGTAGGTCTTGGGCAGCGTGAGCAACAGGTCGCGCTTGGTCAGATCGCCGATCAGGAGGACGTCGAAGAGGCCGTCGTCCGGCTCGGCCTCCGGGCTAATCATCATTCCGCCGCCGAAGTAGCGGCCGTTCGCCACGACCGCGTCGTGCATGCGGCCGGTGCGCGTCTCGGCGTCCGCCGTCACCGTCACCTCGGTGTTCCGCCAGTGCGCGAAGACGGCGAACGTGGCCCAGGCGTAGGAGACCTTGCCGCCGAGCGCCTTTGTGGTCTCGTTAGCGCGCCGCGCGATCGCGCCGCTCATACCGGCGCTGGCGATGTTGGCGAACAGCGACGAGCCCTCGGCGCCGGCCCACGTTCGGTACGTCGCGCGTCCGGCGTCGATCGCCCGCACGCGGCCGTCGCGGGCGACGGTGATTGCCTCCTCGAGGTCGCGTGGGATGCCGTACGTGCGCGCGAAGTCCCAGCCGGTGCCCCGCGGGATCACCGCCAGCTCCACGCCGGCCCCGGCGATTCCGTTCACGACCTCGTTGACGCTGCCGTCGCCGCCGACGACGACCAGCATCTCCGCGCCAGCGTCTGCCGCCTCGCGGGCGAGCTTGGTCAGGTGTCCGGGCCGCTCGGAAAGGAGAGCATCGCCGGTCAGCCCGAGCGCTGCGGCGCGGCGCGCAATCTCCGGCCAGCGTTTCCCGGTGGCGCCGTTCTCGGACGCGGGGTTGACGAGGAAGACGGTCGCGGAGCTAATGCTTGGGCTCTGCCGTGACCGTGGCGAGGGCGACGCGGGTCATCCGGTCGACGGCGGCGCGCAGCTCGTCGTCCGAGATTCGCGTGAACTCGCCCTCGATGACGACGTCGCTGACGGTCAGGAGGCAGCCGGCCTGCACCTTGCGCAGCGCTCCGAGCGTGAACAGCACCGCGGCCTCCATCTCGACCGCCAGCACTCCGCGAGAGGACCACCGCTCGTACTGGCCCTCGTCGGGGTTGTAGAAAAGGTCGCTGGAGACGATCGGGCCGACACGCAGCGACTGGCCGATCTCCTTGGCGTTGTGCACGGCGGCGTGCACCAGCTCCCAGTCGGACGTGGGGCAGTGGGGGTCGGAGCCGACGAGGTGCTGTGCGGTGGAGTCCGCGGGGACGGCGGCCAGCGCCACGATCAGGTCGCCGAGCGCGAGGTCCGGCTGCAGGCCGCCGCACGTCCCGACCCGGAGGAAGCGCTTGACCCCGAGTTGGACGAGCTCCTCCATCACGATCGCTGCGGACGGACAGCCCATGCCCGTCGCCTGCACCGACACCGGTCGTCCCTCGAACTCACCGGTGTAGCCCAGCATCCCGCGCTCGGCGTTCCGCTGCACGGCTCCGTCGAGGTAGGTCTCGGCGATGTACTTCGCCCGTAACGGGTCGCCGGGGAGCAGGCACGCCTCTGCATACTCGCCGGGCTCTGCGCGGACGTGGATCGGCACGCCGCAACCTTAAACGGCGTCCGGTGCAACGATTGGCGCATGCCGCGCGTGAGACAGCCCGAGCTCGCCGAGATCCTTGATTTCTGCGCGCGCGAGCCGGTCGAACGCGTCTTCCTCGAGGACGTCGCACGACGCGGGCTCGGCCGCTTCCACGCGGTCGGCAGTCGCGACGGCCTGACGGCGCTTTGCCACGTCGGGACGAACGTCGTTCCCTCGGGCGCGGACTGCGGGTCGTTCGCCCGGGTCGTCGCCGCCTCCGGAACGCGGATGCTGATCGGTGAGGAGCGGGCCGTCTCGGAGCTCTGGGACGCCGCCGCCCGTCGCATGCCGTCCCCGCGCGAGGACCGGCCCGGCCAGCCGGTCTACGTCCTGGAGGAACCGCCGGAACCGGGTGGCAGTGGCCTCCGCCAGGCGAGCGAGGGCGATTTCGAGCTGCTGCTTCCGGCCTGCGCGGCCGCCCATCAGGAGGAGCTCGGCGTCAATCCCCTCGAGCGCGACGCGCGCGCCTACGCCTGGCGGACGCGCACGCAGATCGAGGACGGACGCTCCTGGATCTGGCGTGAGAACGACACGATCCTCTTCAAGGCGGAGGCCTCGGCCTGGACTCCGGCAGTGGCGCAGCTTCAGCAGGTGTGGGTCGATCCGGAGCAGCGGCGGCGCGGTTACGCAGAGCGTGCGCTGAGAGACCTGTGCCGGCTTCTGCTCCAGCGGGTGCCGACGGTCTGTCTGTTCGTACGCCCGGAGAACATCGCCGCGATCCGTTTGTACGAAGCGGTCGGGATGAGGCAGACGATCAGCTACCGGAGCGTCCTGCTCTGACGCGCCGGCTCCTCAAGCTTGCGCTCGCGCTCTGGATCGGGCGCTGGCTCGCACTGGAGCTGGCCTTGTACGCGGGCCACCGACTGCTGCCGCCTCGCCCACCGCGGCCCGGCGACCGGCAGCCGGGGCTGATGCCGGGCCCCTTCGATGACGACCTCACTCGAACGAGGGAGCCCGGCAAGACACCTTGAACGGGGGACGCCGCCACCCCGGCAAGCGCCGATCATTCGGCCAGTGCGGCGTATCGCCCTCATTGCGGCGGGGCTTGTCCTCCTGCTCACGATCGCCCCCTGGGTCGCAACAGCGAGCCGCCGAGGGAAGTCGAGCCGTCCGCACACCTGCTCCGCCACCGACCGCCAGTTCATCGAGACGGCGCGTACGAACATCGCTGCGCTGAGTCTCTGGGGCCAGGAGTACGTGAGCGGCGAGGCGAAGTCGGGCGAGGTGATCTCGCAGGCGAAGCGAGCGTCCTTGATCGTGCGGGGAACCGCGCCTTCCGACCCCTCGCTCGCTCAGACGCGAGGGCTGATGGTCTCGATGTTCACCGCGTACGCGAAGGCGATCCGCGCCAAGTCACACGCGCGCGACGCGGGACCGCACATGTACCGCGCCTACGGTCTGGCGAACTTTGCGCATACGGTGCTCTCATCCGCCGCGGCTCCCCTGAAGAAAAAGGGCTGCGACGTCGCACCCCTGCTCTAAACAGCAACACTTTCCGCATGGAGCACCCACCGCCGTCCGGCACGCGGGAGCTCGTTGAGCGCTTCATTCGCGAGCACGCGCTGATTCCCCAGCGCGGCGAGGTTGTGTGCCTGGTCTCAGGCGGGCCCGACTCGACGTGTCTTTGGCACGTGCTGGGGGAGCTCGGGTACCGCGTGTCGGCATTGCACGTCGACCACGGCCTCCGAGGACCTGAGTCCGACGAGGACGCGCGCTTCTGCGTCGAGCTGTTCGGCGCCGAGGTCGTCGACGGCCGAGGCGGAACGACGGAGGACGAGCTGCGAACGATCCGCTACGGCTTCGCGACCGACAGGCTGCGTGCCACGGGCCACACGGACGACGACGAGGTCGAGACCGTCCTCTACCGAATCGTGTCCAGCGGCATGCCGGGGGGAATCAAGGCTCGGCGGGAGGACGGGATCGTCCGTCCGCTGCTCTGTCTCTCGCGCGCGCAGACGGAGGCGTACTGCCGGGCCGAGGGGCTGCCGTTCCGGGTCGACTCGACGAACCCGGACACGAAGCGCGGCCTGATCCGGAACGAGATCCTGCCGCTGCTGCAGCAGCTTCATCCAGATGCGAAGGGCAACCTCAGGCGGCTCGCGCAGCATCGGCTGATGCCGCCCGTGGTGACGAGGCTGCTCGATTCGCCGCTTGGATCGAAGCGTGTCGACCTCGGCGGCGGCCGCCTGCTCGTGCGCGAGTACGACGACCTCTGGGTTGAGCGCGGGGTCGTGGACCTCACCGGGCAGGTGCGTTGGGGCCTGTGGACGATCGAGTCCGACCTCGCAGGCCTTAAGGTACGAGGCTGGCGGCCCGGCGACCATCTCGCCGGACGCACAAAGAAGATCCAGGACGTGTTCGTGGACGCAAAGATCCCTCGATCGAAGCGCGAGGCGTGGCCTCTCGTCGTGCGCGGAGACGAGGTCGTCGCCGTCCCGGGGATCGTCGAGCATCCGGAGGTGAGAGCTGAACGCATCGCAGCAGAGTGAGCTCGAGGCTGCGGTCGGCGAGGTCCTGATCGACGAGGAGGCGCTACGCACCCGCGTCGCCGAGCTCGGTGCCGAGGTCTCCGCGGACTACGCCGGCAAGGACCTGCTGTTGATCGGCGTGCTCAAGGGCGCCGTCTTCTTCATGGCCGATTTCATGCGTCACCTCACGGTGCCGTGCGAGGTCGATTTCATGGCCATCTCGAGCTACGGCGCCTCGACGGACTCCTCGGGCGTCGTGCGCATCCTCAAGGACCTCGACATCAACATCGAGGGTCGCGACGTGCTCGTCGTCGAGGACATCATCGACTCGGGCCTCACGCTCTCGTATCTGATGCGAAACCTCGAGTCCCGCGAGCCGGCGAGCCTCGAGGTCTGCGCGCTGCTGACGAAGCCTGAGCGGCGCGAGATCGAGGTGCCCGTGCGCTACGTCGGCTTCGAGATCCCCAACCACTTCGTGATCGGCTACGGCCTCGATTTCGACGAGCGCTACAGGAATCTGCGCTACGTGGCCGTACTGGACGAAAAAGCTCTACAAAGCCACGGTTAGACCCCCCTTTCCGGGGGAAAGTCACGCTTGTGCCCGGTGGTACCCTGCCGATAGAGCCCTGGTGAATCGCTTCTTCCGCTCCGCACTCTTCCCGCTGTTCGTGATCGTGCTCCTCGTCTACCTGGCGAGCCAGACGCTGATCCCGCGCGGGAAGGGCACCGAGAAGATCACCTATTCGCAGTTCCGGCAGGACGTCAGGACGCACGCCGACCAGCTGACCGACGTCCAGTTCAACCCGAGCAAGCGGGCGATCACGGGCAAGGACAACAACAAGAAGTTCTCCGTCCATTACCCGAGCGACCAGTCGGTGCCGGCGATCGAGAAGGCGCTGGAGTCGAACAACGTCAAGTTCGACTCGAAGGGCACCGGCGCGTGGTCGTGGCTCGGTTTCCTCACGTCGCTGTTGCCGTTCGTGCTCCTGTTCGCGTTCTGGATCTTCCTGATGAACCAGGTGCAGGGCGGCGGCTCGAAGGTGATGAGCTTCGGCAAGAGCCGCGCCAAGCGGATGGCCCCCGACTCGCCGAAGATCGGCTTCAACGACGTGGCCGGCGTGGACGAGGCGGTGGAGGAGCTTCAGGAGATCAAGGAGTTCCTCGAGAACCCCAAGAAATTCCAGGCGCTCGGCGCGCGCATCCCGAAGGGCGTTCTGCTCTACGGGCCGCCAGGCACCGGTAAGACGCTGCTCGCGCGCGCGGTCGCGGGCGAGGCGGGCGTGCCGTTCTTCTCCATCTCCGGCTCGGACTTCGTCGAGATGTTCGTCGGCGTCGGCGCGTCACGCGTCCGCGACCTGTTCGAGCAGGCGAAGCAGGCCTCCCCGTGCATCGTCTTCATGGACGAGATCGACGCGGTCGGCCGCCACCGCGGCGCCGGCCTCGGCGGTGGTCACGACGAGCGCGAGCAGACCCTGAACCAGCTCCTCGTCGAGATGGACGGTTTCGAGCTGAAGGACAACATCATCTTGATCGCGGCCACCAACCGGCCCGACATCCTCGACCCAGCGCTGCTGCGCCCGGGTCGCTTCGACCGGCAGATCGTCGTCGACCGCCCCGACCGCATCGGGCGCCGGGCGATCTTGGAGGTGCACTCGAAGGGCAAGCCGCTGGCGTCCGAGATCGACCTCGATACCCTCGCCGCCGGCACGCCTGGCTTTACGGGCGCCGACCTCCAGAACCTCGTCAACGAAGCCGCCCTGCTCTCCGCGCGCCGCGGGAAGAAGACGATCCAGCAGGAGGAGCTCGAGGAAGGGATCATGCGCGTGATCGCCGGCCCGGAAAAAAAGACGCGCCTGCTCTCCGAGGAGGAGCGCAAGATCACGGCGTATCACGAGCTCGGCCACGCGCTGGTCGGCCATTACCTCGAGCACACGGACGAGGTGCACAAGATCTCGGTGATCAGCCGCGGCCAGGCGCTCGGCTACACGATCTCCCTTCCGCGTGAGGACCGCTACCTGACCACGAAGTCCGCGCTGATGCACCAGCTCGCGGCGATCCTCGGCGGCCGCGCCGCTGAGGAGCTCGTCTTCAACGAGGTCACCACGGGCGCCGCCAACGACCTCGAGAAGGTCACGCACACGTCGAAGCAGATGATCATGCGCTACGGCATGAGCGAGAAGCTCGGCCCGCGTGTCCTTGGCCGGAACCACGACATGCCGTTCCTGGGGCGCGAGATGGGCGCGGAGCCCGACTACTCCGAGGAGATCGCGCGCGAGATCGACGACGAGATCCGCAGGGTGATCGAGGAGGCGCACACGCTCGCGATCAAGGTGCTCGAGGAGCACATGGCCGAGCTCCACAAGCTCTCGGTGATCCTGATCGAGCGCGAGACGATCGACAAGGATCAGTTCCAGCGGCTGCTCGCCGGCGAGACGGAGGAAGATGTCTTCAAGGCGGAGGAGCCGCCGCCGTCGCCGGAGACCGAGGAGGAGCGCAAGCGTCTGCCGCGCCCGCAGCCGCGCCCGTTCCCGCTGCCCGGTGCGACGATGCAGCCGCCGCCTCCCGAAGGGGCGCAAGGCTAGTTTCGACGCGATCAGCGATTCTTCATGCGGTTGCGAACGCCGACGGGCAAAGCCCGCCGGCGCGCCGGAACGTGTCCCTGCGAGACTTCGAACGGATGACTTCTTCGCACGGACAGTGGTATTCAGTGAGGTGATCAAAGGGCCGATCGAGTCCCGTTTCCCACGGCCGTCCGTGATGGGCGTGGTCAACGTGACGCCGGATTCGTTCTCGGACGGCGGGGTCAACTTCGCCGCCGACGACGCGGTTGCCAGCGCTCGGCGGATGCTCGACGAGGGCGCTGCGATCGTCGATGTAGGCGGCGAGTCGACACGCCCCGGTTCGGAGGGTGTTTCGCTCGACGAGGAGCTTCGGCGCGTCGTCCCTGTGCTGGAAGAGCTCGCCGGGGCGCCGGTCTCGATCGACACGGCGAAGGCCGAGGTTGCGCGCCGTGCGCTCGAGCTCGGCGTCGAGCTGGTCAACGACGTGACGGCGTTGCGCGGCGACCCGGAGCTCGCGGGAGTCGTCGCAGACGCGGACGCCTACGTCTGCCTGATGCACATGCAGGGCGAGCCGCGCACGATGCAGGTGAGCCCGGCCTACGACGACGTGGTCTCCGACGTGGCGGCGTTCCTGGAGGAGCGACTGCGCTTTGCCGTGGCCGCCGGCATCTCCGAGGAGCGCGTCTGTCTCGACCCGGGCATCGGCTTCGGCAAGACGGTCGAGCAGAACTTCGAGCTCGTCCGCCGGCTCGACGAGCTGGTCGCTCTCGGCCGCCCGATCATGATCGGCTTCTCGCGCAAGAGCTCACTCGGCAAGCTGATGGGAGATTCCGCTGCGACGAGCGGCTCGACCGCTGCGAGCCTGGGCGTCGCGGTAACAGCGTACGAGCGCGGCGCCACGATCCTTCGAGTCCACGACGTGCGTGAGCACGTCGAGGCGCTCGCCGCCGCAGGCGCCGTGGTGGCGGGATGATCACCGTCGAGGTCGCCGGTCTCGAGCTCCGAGGACGCCACGGGGTCGAGGTGGACGAACGGCAGCGCGAGCAGACGTTCGTGTACGACGTGTGGCTTGACGTCCGTGACGAGGCGGCGTCCGACCGCCTCGAGGCGACTGCCGACTACCGCGGCGTGGTCGCGTGCGTTCGTGAGGTCTCGGCCGCGCGGTCGTACCACCTGCTCGAGGCGCTCGCCGCGGCCGTGGCCGACGCGATCCTGGAGCGGCTTCCGGCCGAGCGCGTCCGTGTACGTGTGCGCAAGCCCGAGGTCGAGCTGGGTGCGCCGGTGGAGTTCACCGCCGCTACAGCCCAGCGGTCGCGACAGTGAGCGCGTACGCCGCGAGCGTCGTGCCGCGTCCGGCCGAGACCTGGGCGTAGACGTACGACCCCCGGGCAGTTCCGTTGCGAACGGCGACCCGGTCGATGCGCACTCCGCGGCGGAGGCTGACCGCGAGGCGGTCACGCCTGAGCGCTCGCCCGCGCTCGGTCACCGACCGCGTGCGCGACCGCCAGAGCGCGAGATTCACGTCATGGTTTCCCTGGGTGCGAACCACGAGCCGCCGATGAGCCGGCAACCAGATCCGGTACACGTCGAAGGGATCCTCCACGGAGTCGAGCCGAGCGTGTACGATGGCTCGGCTGCGGCCGGGCTGGGTGAGCGGTGAGTTTCCGCCCGGCGACAGCCCACGCGGCTTGACGGCGTAGATGTCCTCGTTCGGCTCTTGGGGGTCGGCACGGGGAATCGCCGCCCCGAGGGCTCGCGGTAGGTCGAGCAGCCCGTAACCGGTGTCGCGGTCACGGCCGGCCGGCGAGATGTCGCGCGCGGCGAAGCGCATCAGGTCGAACAGCTGGGTGTTGTCGAGCGCACCGCGCGCGGTCCAGACCCAGGCTGCAGCGCCGGCGACGAGCGGCGCAGAGAAGCTCGTCCCGTCGAACACGTCGTAGCCGACCGGGTTCAGCTCGGTGGGCACGGCAACGGGCATGTCCTGCCCCGGCGCAGCCAGGTCGACGAACCGGCCGCGGCTGGAAAAGGACGCCGGGCCGCCGGCTTCGGTCGTCGCGGCGACCGTGAGGACGTGCGGATAGTTGGCAGGGAAGATCGGCCGGCTGCCGTTCTGCCGGTCATTGCCGGACGCCGCGACCACGAGTGACCCGCGGTCGAACGCGCGCTGGACCGCTCGATCGAGCAGCGGCTCGCGTCCGAAGAATCCGCCACTGATGTTGATCACGCCTGGCGTGCGTGAGGCGGCGTCGAAACCCCGGATCACGTCCGAGAGCAGGGCGTCGTGAAAGTCCCATTCGCGCAGGAGCGCAGTCGGATAGATCCCGACCAGGCCCACACCGTTGGCCGGAGCCGCCGCGACCGAGCTGACGGCGGTTCCGTGCGCGTCGTCCGCAGTCTCGATCCGCTGCCGGTTGAGCGAGACCGTGTTGGGCCTGCTCGCGAACTCCGCGTGCGTGAGGTCGAGCCCGAAGTCGAGCACGGTCAGAGGCACCCCAGGGCCTGGCGGCTCGACCTTGTCGAGGCCGACGGCGGGAATCCACCACTCGCCGGCGACGAGTGGGTCACCCGACGTGATGTGGTTCATCGAAACGAGCCTGTGGTCCCGCTGGACGAGCCGTAGCGCGCCGGACGCGCGCAGCCGTGGGACGAGCTCCCGCACCGCCGGACTTGCCACCTTCCAGACCCCGAGCGAGCGCGAGACGAGGGTTCCGCCGGCGCGCTGCAGCTCGGATGCCGCAGCCGCGTCGCCGGCGTCGACCTGCACGAGCGTGGAAGCGGGATAGCGCGGGGGCAGCCACGATCTCGCCTGCGGCGCGGAGGCGACCAGAGCCGACACGGCCAAGGCCAAGGCGATTGCGAGACCCCGCACCCTGGAAGTATGACGGCGGTTGCGTACGATCAGTCGGTGGCGGTTTCTGCGGGTATTCCGAACCCCGTCAGCTTTGTGTTGCGCGTCGGGCCCAGCCTGACGCTGCGGACCGTCGTCGAACAGGCGTGGTACACGAAGCTCTTCCTCGGTCTTCGGGCCGACCTGCGCGAGTTGCCCCACGTACGGCCTGCGAAGCTTCCGGTCCGGATGGAGCCGCAGGACGTGACCACTTATGCGGGTTTCGCCGACGAGCTCCCGTTCGTGCACGGCAACGACTTCCTCGAGGTGATGTACCGGACTTGGGCGTGCCGTGCCGGCGTGCGACAGCTTTATGCGGCAGATGGGCCCGACGGGCGTCCGGCCTACGCACAGTGGCTCGTGCGGGCTCCCGACCAGCATCTGATCGACACCTATAAGCCCGGGCGCTATGCGCGCCTGGCCGACGACGAGGTGCTCCTGGAGGGTGCTTACACGTTCGTACGCTCCCGCCGGATGGGTGTGATGGCGGACGGCATGGCCCAGCTCCTTCGCATCGCTCGCGGCGAAGGAGCGACGGCGGCGATTACCTACGTCGGCGCCGATAACCCGGCGTCGTTGCGCGGTTGCGCGAACGTCGGCTTCACTCTCGACCACGTCCGCAACAACGAGCGCCGGCTGGTCCGCAGGCGCAGCGAGATCGACGCGGCCGACGCCCGGGCCGAGGCCGTTTGGGCCGCGGCGACGGGCCCCCGCTCCTGAGCAGCGTCCGAGCGTACGTCGGGCTCGGCGCGAACCTCGGTGATCGCGAGGCGACGCTTCGCGCCGGGCTTGCCCTGCTCGCGGCCGACCCGGACGTCGAGGTGGTCGCTGTCTCGGCGTTCCGCGAGACGAACCCCGTCGGCCTCGAGGATCAACCCCTGTTCCTGAACGCAGCGGCTGCAGTGGACACGACCCTCGCAGCGAAAGACCTGCTCGCGCTCATGCTCACGGTCGAGCGGCGGCTCGGGCGGGAGCGCGCGGAGGCTACGCGGTGGGGCCCTCGAACGATCGACCTCGACCTCCTGCTCTACGACGACGCCCGGATCGACGAGCCCGGGCTGCAGGTTCCACATCCTCGCTTGCATGAGCGGGCGTTTGCCCTGGAGCCGCTGTCCGAGCTCGATCCGGGGCTCGTGGTGCCGGGGCGGGGCGAGGTTGAGGCCCTTCTGGCAAGGCTACAATGAGCTCATGTCGCACCTCGACGAGCTCGACGAGTTCGAGGCCGAGCTCGAGCTTCGGCTGAAAAAGGAATACACCGCCGTCTTCAGCCTCTTCCGCTATTGCGTCCTGACGCAGGACGCGACGTACCTGTGCAACAAGCTCGACCTCAACTACGTCCCGCAGCCGAACTATCCGTTCTTCCACCTCAAGATGGAGGACGTCTGGGTATGGGACAAGAACCGCCCGACGCGGATGATTCCCCGCGCAGAGGTGTACACCGCGAGCGACGTCACGGTCGAAGAGCTGCGCGCCGACGGCGAGGAGCCGAGCCTGAATGCCGAGGCGCTGGCCGAGCGGATCGGCGAGCCGCTCTCGTCGGACGACGACAACCTCTAATCCCCGCGTGAACGCGCTCGAGGATGACGCAGGTGGCTGAGCCGCTGCTCGCGATCGACGTCGGGAACACGCAGACCGTTTTCGGGCTCTTCCGGGACGACCGGCTCGCCGAGCACTGGCGGATCGCGACCGAGGCTCACCGGACCGGTGACGAGATCGGGATCCTGCTGCGCGAGCTGCTCGACCTCGAGGCGATCGAGGGGATGTGCCTTTCCTCCACCGTTCCCGCACTCGTCCGGGCGTACCAGGAGGTGGCGGATCACGCCGGCGTGGAAATGCTCGTCGTCGGGCCGGGCACGCGTACGGGAATCGCGATGAGGCACGACGCGCCCCGGGAGATCGGCCCGGACCGGATCGTCAACGCCGTCGCGGCGAAGGAGCGTTATGGGGCCCCATGCATCGTCGTCGACTTCGGCACCTCGACCAACTTCGATGTCGTCTCGCCGGAGGGTGAGTACGTCGGCGGCGTGTTGGCGCCTGGAATCGAGGTCTCGATGGACGCCCTCTTCGAGCGGGCCGCCCGGCTGTTGAAGGTCGACTTCGTTGCACCGCCCAGTCCGATCGGTAAGTCGACCGAGACCGCGTTGCAATCCGGGCTCGTATACGGCTTTGCGGGCCAGGTGGACGGCATCGTCGAGCGGATCCGTGGTGAGCTCGGTGAGGACGCGCAGGTCGTCGCCACCGGGGGGCTCGCGGAGCTGATCGCGCCGCACGCGAAGACGATCGGTCCGGTCGACCCGTTCCTGACGCTCGAAGGGCTACGGCTCGTCTGGACTCGTCGCAACGGGACGTGACCCGGTGCCAGGCACCGTCACGAAAGCGTCACGAACTGTCCACAGCGCGGGGCGGAGGTATGCGTCAGCGGGTGCCGGCTAGGCCGCGTCTGTCGATCGCCGGCTCCGGCGCTCGGCCGCGAAGTCCAACCAGAGCACGACCGGCCCAATGAAGGGAATCCTCCACAACTCGCCGAGGTCTCGGCTAATCCCTTCGTATGCGGACGCCCAGTCCAGCCCGGCAATCGTCCTCGTCCTAGCCGCCTCCATAGATGGAGATCGGCAGATCGAGCAGGACCTCGTCGCCCTGCGGAAGGTCGGCCTCGAGGCGGCCCAGCACGAAGCGGGCGCCGGGTACCTCCTCCAGCAGTCGCCGCTCCACATCCGCGAGCGTCGGGAGCTGGGTCAGTTCAGCCTTGAAGGCGCGCGGGAAGCGTCCCCGGCCCAGGTACCAGCCGTAGAACTTCTTCAGGAACCCGGTTGCCCGGTGCTCACCGAGCTCCCGCACCGTCTCGCGCATGAAGAGCAGCAGCTCGGCTGCGACTTCTTCGCGCGACGGCTCGGCGGGATCGGCCTCGAGGATCTCGCGCAGCGCCCAGGGATTCCCCTGCGCGGCGCGGCCGACCATCACCGCCGAAGCGCCGGTCGTCGCGAGCACGGCCTGCGCCCGCGCCCGAGACGTGATGTCGCCCGAGGCGACCACGGGGACGTCGACCAGCGACACCAGCTCAGCCGTCAGCGAATGGTCGGCCTCGCCCGTGTACATCTGACACGCCGACCTGGGATGCAGCGTCAGCGAAGCCGCTCCCGCCTCGACGAGACGCGGGCCGACCGACAAACACGCGCGCGAGCCGTTCTCGAGACCGCGCCGCATCTTGACCGTCGCGGGCACGTCCACCGCGGACGCCACCGCCGACACGATCCTGCAGGCGCGGTCGGGATCGTCGAGCAGCGTCGCCCCGGCCCCCGTCTTTGTCACCTTCTTGACCGGGCAGCCGAAGTTGATGTCGACGAGGTCGGCACCCGCTGACTCGACTATTCGCGCGGCGTCGGCCATCACGGCCGCGTCCGAGCCGAAGATCTGCACCGCGAGCGGACGCTCGTCCGAGCTGATCCGCAGGTACCCCAACGTGCGCTCGTTCCCGTGCTGCAGGCCAGCGCACGAGACCATCTCCGAACAGACCAGACCTGCCCCGAAACGGCGCCCCTGGCGCCTGAACGCCTGGACGCTGACGCCCGCCATCGGCGCCAGGACGAGCCGCGTTGGGATCTCAACGGGGCCGATTTGCCAGGAGCTTTGAAGATTTACCTGCACAGAGCGTGAAATCGTAGACGAGAAAGTGTTGCGGTCGTCCGCAGCGGCCGCTAATATTCTCGGCCGCGACGGCGCCACAGCGCCGCGCATTTTTTCTTATTTGGAGGGTACCCGTGAAGGAAGTCATCCTCACTCCCGAGGGTTACGAGAAGCTCAAAACCGAGATCGACCTCCTCTCGAACGAGAAGCGGCGCGAGGTCGCGGACCGGATCCGGATCGCCCGGGAGTTCGGCGACATCGCCGAGAACGCCGAGTACGACGACGCCAAAAACGAGCAGGCGATGCTCGAGCACCGGATCGCCACGCTCGAGGAGCGTCTCCGCAACGCCCGGGTGATCGAGAAGAAGGAGATCTCGAAGGACGTGGTCTCCGTCGGCTCGAAGGTGAAGCTCCGCGACGTCGACGCGAAACAGACAGTCGAGTACCACATCGTCGGCTCCGCCGAGGCGAATCCGGCCGAGAACAAGCTCTCGAACGAGTCACCGGTCGGAAAGGCGATCATCGGCCACAAGAAGGGCGAGACGATCGAGGTCACCGCCCCGCGCGGCTCGCTCAAGTTCAAGATCCTCGAGATCAAAGCGGCCTAGCGCCAACTGGCGCCGATCACGCGCAGCCAGTTCGCGTGCGCCAGCTTGACGACCTCCTCGTCGCCGTAGCCCCGGTCGCGTAGTGCCTCGACGAGCCGGGGGAGCCCGGCCGCGTCGCCGAGCTCGTCTATCACCACCGCTCCGTCGAAGTCCGAGCCGAAGCCGACGTGGTCGACCCCGATGCGCTGCACGGCGTAGTCCACGTGGTCGAGCAGGGTGCCGAGCGGGATCGCCGCGTCGGTGCGGCCGTCTTCGCCGAGCATGCCCGCGTGGAACGTGATGCCGACGATCCCGCCGGAGCGGCCGATCTCGTCGAGCTGCGCATCGGTGAGGTTGCGCGTGTTCGCGCAGAGAGCGTGGACGTTCGAGTGGCTCGCAACGAGCGGCGCTTCGGACAGCTCGGCGACATCCCAGAACCCGCGCTCGTTCAGGTGCGAGAGGTCGAGCATGACGCCGAGCCGGTTAGCCTCGCGGACAAGCTCCTTGCCGGCGGCGGTCAAGCCGGGCCCGGTCTCCGGGATGTCGGGGAAGGCGAAGGGCACGCCTTCCGCGAACGCGTTCGGCCGGCTCCAGACGAGGCCGAGCGAGCGCAGCCCTCGCGCGTACAGCTCTGCGAAGTTGCACAGGTCAGCCGCCACCGGCTCCGCGCCCTCGAAGTGGAGGATCGCGCCCAGCGCTTCGCCTGCGAGGCAGCGCTCGAGTCCGCTCAGATCGCGCACGGCCTCCACCTGGCCGTCGGCGGCCGACTCGAGCGCCAACAGCAGGTCGATCATCGCGGCCGCCTCCCTCCGCGCGTAGCCGGGATCGATCGGCGCCGCGAGCGGTTGTGCATACGGGGGCTCGCGGATCGGGATCGGCATCGCAGCTGGGTCGCGCGCGTCCTCGGAGGGGACGAAGATCGCGAAGAGCCCGGCCGCGAACCCGCCGGCGTGAGCACGTGCGAGATCGAGGTGCCCAAGCGGTCGTCCGTCGAGGAACGGCTGCGGTCCTTCGCTCTCCAGGTGGAGCGAGAGCAGCACGTCGTTGTGGCCATCGAGAAAGGGAACCAACGCGGAGACCTTATGGGCGCGCCCCTAACGGTCGCGGGGAGGGAACCTCGTGCCTTCCACCGTGTCGGTTACGCTCGCGCGCATGCCGCTGCCCAAGCGCTTTCCCGACCGGGACGAGGTTGCGGTGGTTCGCACCGAGGCCGAGCAGCTCGAAGCTGGAGGAGAGGCGGATGAGACCCGCCGGCTTGCCGGTCGCGTGCTCGCGCGGCGCGACCTTGGGAAGCTCGTGTTCCTCGACCTCGTCGACCGCACCGGGCGGATCCAGCTGCTGATCCAGCCCGGCCAGACCGGAAAGCTGGACGTCGACCTCGGCGACATCGTCGGCGTCGCCGGCAAGCCGATCCGCACGCGGCGAGGCGAGCCCTCCCTTCAGGTGGCCGAGTTCGAGTCGCTGGCGAAGATCCGCCGTTCGCTGCCGGACACGTTCCACGGTCTCACCGATGTCGAGACGCGCTACCGCCAGCGCTATCTCGACCTCTTGATGAACGAGGAGACGCGGCGCGACTTCGAGATCAGAACGCGGATGGTGACGGCGATCCGGCGCCACCTCGACGACGCCGGCTTCCTCGAGGTCGAGACGCCGATCCTCCAGCCGCGCTACGGCGGGGCCTTCGCCGAGCCGTTCGTGACGCACTACAACGCGCTCGATGCCGACTACTACCTGCGCATCGCGACCGAGCTCTATCTCAAGCGACTGATCGTGGGCGGCCTCGAGAAGGTCTACGAGCTGGCCAAGGATTTTCGGAACGAGGGCACGTCCTACAAGCACCAGCCGGAGTTCACGATGGTCGAGTGGTACGAGGCCTACGCGGACTATCAGGACACCATGGCCAGGATCGAGGAGCTCGTCGAGGCCGTCGCCCAGGAGGTGCTCGGCACCACAAAGGTCTCCTTCCGCGATCACGAGATCGACCTGAAGCGCCCGTGGCGACGGCTCAAGCTCGTCGACGCACTCGAGCAGCACGGGCTCTGGACGCGCGACGAGGCCGAGCTCCGGCGCCGTCTGGCGGACCGGGACGTTGACACCTCGCACGACGAGACGTGGGCGCAGCTGATCGACCACGCGCTCACGCATTTCGTCGAGCCGTCGCTGATCGAGCCCACGATCCTGCACGACTATCCCGTCGAGCTCTCGCCGTTCGCACGTGCGACCGACGTCGACCCGGCAATGGTCGAGCGGTTCGAGTATTTCGTCGGCGGGATGGAGCTTGGCAACGCGTTCTCGGAGCTCAACGACCCGGAAGACCAGGCGCATCGCTTCGAGCAGCAGGCCGGCGAGTCGGGGGGAGAGCCCGGCGACCCCGACTACGTCGAGGCCCTCTCCTACGGAATGCCGCCGACGGGCGGCCTCGGCCTCGGCATCGACCGGCTGGCCATGGTGCTGGCCGGCCGCGACTCGATTCGGGACGTGATCCTCTTCCCGGCGCTCCGTGACCGGCCGGCCGGGTGATCGACCTCCACTCGCACATCCTGCCCGGCTTCGACGACGGCGTGCGTACGATCGAGGACGCGCGCGAGCTCGCGCGGACCGCCGTCGCAGAAGGAGTGACGGCGATTGCGGCGACGCCACACGTCCGGGACGACTACCCGACGACGCCCGACGAGATGGAGCAAGGCGTCGCGCTCCTACGTGAGGACTTCGAACGCGAGGGCATCGCGATCGAAGTTCTACACGGGGGGGAGATCGCGTTCGACCGGGTCGCGGCTCTCGACGACGACGACCTGCGCCGCTTCACCTTCGGGCAAAGCGGCAGGTACATCCTCTTGGAGCCACCCTACTCGGGCTGGGCGCTCGGACTCGAAGCGTCGGTCCACGAGCTCCACCGGCGGCGCTTCACAGTCGTCCTCGCGCACCCAGAGCGCAATGCAGCCGTGCAGTCGTCGCCCGAACGACTGGCCCCGCTCGTGGCCGCGGGGATGCTCGTGCAGCTTACGGCCGGCTCGCTGGCCGGCAAGCTCGGCGGCTCCGCGCGGAAGGCGGGCCTCGCGTTGGTGAATGCCGGGCTCGTCCACCTCGTGGGCAGCGACGCTCACGGCCCCGGAGTTCGCCCCTTCGTCTTCGCCGCCGGCGCTGAGACGATTCACGACGAGGCGCTGCGGCGCTGGCTCTTCGACCAGGTGCCTGCGGCGATTGTGGCCGGCGAAGAGCTGCCCGACCGGCCGGAGCGGCGCAGGTGGGGCAGAAGGGGCAGACGCTAAAGTTGTCGAACCCTTCAGAACCGCTGGACGACGACGGAGGTTCCGGGCATTCTTCCGCGGGGGCTAACTGACTTGGAAGACCAACGACTCACGACGATCCTCTGGCGCGGGAGATATCTCGTCGCCGCCTCCGTGGCCGTTGCGGTGGCACTCGCGATCTTCGTGACGAAGACGTCCTCGAAGGTCTATCAGGCCGCTGCGATCATCCAGGTCACGTCCGCGAACACGCCGGGAAACACCGGCGCCGACCCGTTCACGCTGCAGCAGGCGAGCCAGGCGCTCGCGAAGACCTACGCGACGCTCCTCGACGACAAGAGCTTTCTGAACGAGATCAGGAAGAACGTCGGCGGCGGCCTCTATTCCGCATCCGAGCTTCAGCGGCGCGTCAAGGCCGACTCGATCACCGACACCGCCCTGATCAATCTCAAGGTCGAGGGCAGCTCCCCGGGCCAGGCGCGGCGGCTTGCGCAGGACATCGCCCAGGCATTCGTGAGCTCGGTCAAGACGGGAGCGCAGAAGTCGACCTCTGTCGAGGTGCGCGAGATCCAGGCCGAGGTGAACAAGATCGGCGAAGAGATTGCCTCCCTGACGCCGCCGCAGAACGCGACGGCCGCGGAGCGGATCAACTCGCTGCGCGCCACTCGAAACTTCCTCAACCAGCAGCTGGCCGGGCTCGTCGCCGGCGGGATCGTTCGCGGGAGCAGCGTCCAGCTGGCCGGCCCGCCGACGGCGTCCTCGGCGCCGATCCGCCCTCGTCCCGCCCTGAACCTGGCCGCGGGCTTGATGCTTGGCTTCCTCGTCGGTCTCGGGCTCGCCTGGCTCCGCACGCGGCTCGACCGCGGTCTCCGCTCATCTGACGAGGCCGAAGAACTGCTCGAGGTCCCGACGCTGGCGTCGATCCCGCTCCGGCGCCAGTTCTCGCACGACGATGCGGTGGTCGGTGAGGCCTTCGACGTCCTCCGCGCGAACCTCGCCTTCCTGTCGTTGGAGCAGAATCACCGCACGATCGCCTTCTCGAGCTACAACCCCCGCGAGGGGAAGACGTCGGTGGTGGAGGGGCTCGCGTACGCCGCGGTGCGGGGTGGGATGAACGTCGTCGTGGTTGACGGCGACGTGCGCACGCAGACGCTCTCGGAGCGCCTCGGCCACGGCGAGACGATCGGCCTCACGAGCGTGCTCGTGGGGATGGCATCGCTCGACCAGGCCCTGGTCGAGATCGAGCCCGGCCTCACACTGCTGCCGGCCGGCCCGGTGCCGCCGAACCCGCCGAGCCTGCTGTCGCGGATCCGGACCCGCGAGATCTTCTCCGAGCTACGCGACCAGCATGCGTTGGTGATCATCGATACGCCTCCGGTCGCGAACCTCGCTGATGCATCGATCCTGGCCTCGCTAGCCGACGGCATTGTGCTCGTGGCGAGGGTCGGCGTGACGAACCGCGGGGACCTGCCCGCCGCCGTCGCCAACCTACGGCACAGCCCGGTACCCGTCATCGGCGCGGTCGTGCTCGAACCGCGGACCTTCGACGAGACGTACTACCCGGCCATGTCCCGCCGGCGAGGCCGCTCGCCGCGCGAGGCCGTTCCGTCCTGAGCAGCAGGGCGAACCTTCTTCTACTGGCGGCGGCGCTGCTCGTGCCGGTCGTTTTCGTGCCGCTGATGGCACGGCCCGTGCTCGGGATCGCCGCAGCGGTCGCAGTTGTGGCCGTTCTACTCGCCTCCCAGTCGCCCGCCTACCCGGTTGCGCTTGCGGGTATCCCGACGATCGCAATCGCTCTCTACGGGTCGAATCCACTACCGAAGGGCGTGATCGCGGTCGGGCTTTTCGCCTGGACGCTGATCGCCATCGCATTCGTTGTCACCGCAGATCCGGACCTGTTGCCGACGCGTGTCCTGCTGGCGCCCGTGGTCACGCTGGCGATCGCCCTCGGCGCGTTGATGCTCGCTCGCCTCGCGACATCTCCCGACACGTCGTACGGAACGTCGAAGCTCACGCTCTACGTGATCCAGAACGTCACGCTGCTCGTCGCCGGAATCGTGATCGGCCGGCGCCGGTCCGACTTCGATCTCTGGGTCGTGGCGGCGCTCGTGGTCGCTGCGTTGAGCGGCCTCGTCCTCGCCTACACGCTCGCGCGCGGGACCGCGCAGGCGGACGTCGGCGGCCGTTACGGGTTGTCGTCGGCGGAGAACCCGATTCAGCTCGGCCGTGAAGCGGCGACCGGCGTGATCCTTGCTGCATTCGTCCTCCTCACGGCGAAGAACGTGTCTCTCCGGATCATGGGGCTTACGACAATGCCGGTGGTCGCGGTCGCGCTGATCGCGTCCGGATCGCGCGGCCCCGCCCTTGGGCTCTTGATCGGGCTCTTGATTCTCGTGTGGACGACGGGCCGGGATCGTGCCGCGCGGCGCAGGCTGCTCCTGCTCGCGATCGGCGCGGTCGCCGCCGCACTCTTCGTCGTGCAGCTCGTTCCGGGACAGAACATCGGGCGAGCGTTCGCGTTCCTCCAGGGCAACGGGAGCGGTCTCTCGTCGACGGGCCGCGCGACGTACTGGTCGCATGCGTACGAGTCGTTCGCGAACCATCCGATCACGGGCCTCGGCACGGGGGGATTCACCTCGGTCGGCGCCGGCGAGGTGTACCCGCACGACCTCCTGCTCGAGGTTGCGTCGGAGCTCGGGCTGCCCGGACTCGTCTTGGTGGTCGGGCTGCTCGTCGCCGGAATTGCGCGCATCCGTCGTGCCTGGGCGCTCGGTATCGGTAACGACCGGCGCCGCGTGTCGCTCGTCGCGACGTTGTTCGCTGCTGCGCTGACGAACGCGCTCGTATCGGGCGACCTACCGACGAACGCGACTCTCTGGCTAATGCTGGGGCTCGCGCTTGGCCTCTCGACCTTGCTCGAGGACGAGGCCGGCGCTGCGGGAGCCGAGCCGGCGTAGCTTCCGGCTGCGCTCGCGCCGCAGCACGAGCGCCGTCGCGTAGATGTCGATGTACCGATCGACCATCGCCTGCTCCGTCGCATGCTCGCGCACGAATCGCTGCGCGTGTTCGCCCAGCCGCCGCCTGAGGGCGCGATCGTCCAGGACGCGGCCGAGCGCGGCGGCGAGTGCGGGCGCGTCCGCGGGCGGGACGAGCAGTCCCGTCTGGCCGTCGCTGATCGCGTCCTTGATCCCGCCGACGTTCGTGGAGACGACCGCCCTGCCGAGCGCCATTGCCTCGAGGAGCGCTAGCGGCATCGCCTCCGTCCTCGACGTCAGGACGAAGACGTCTGCCGCGGCGATGATGTCGTGCGCATCCATGCGCCGGCCCGTGACTAGAGCGACGTGTCCGAGCCCGCGCTCGCGAACTTGGCGCCGGAGGTCGTCCTCGAGCGGCCCGACCCCGACGAGGAGCGCCCGCAGCTTCGGCCGCCGCTCGGCGAGCACCGCCAGAGCTTCCAGGAGCAGCGGGTAATTCTTCTCGTCCACGTAGCGTCCGACAGTGGCGACGAGCTCGGCGTCCTCGAGGCCGAACTCTTCGCGGACTTCTTGTGGCGAACGTGCCCGCTCGAGGTGAACCGCGTTGAAGACAGTCCGGCTCTCCTGCTCCGAGATCCCGATCTCGCGCAGCTCGCGCGTGACCGTCGGCGACACTCCGACCACGAAGTCAGACGCCAGCGTGAGGGCTCGGCTCGCACGACCGAGCTCGTGTGGGTTGACGCCGTGGAACGTCGTCACGATTGCGACGCTGGGGACGCGTGCGAGGCTGCGAGCAATGGCGGCCGTGGCGCCCGCAGTCGGATTGTGCGCGTGAATGACGTGTGCGCGCTCGTGCCGCAGGACGCGCGCGAGCGACCAGGCGGCTGCGATCAGCTTCCGAGGCGAGCGCAGGGGGCGCGGGATGCGGGCAATCGGAATCCCTGCCGCTCGCACCACCTCTTCGAACGGCTCGCCGCCGGCCGTTGCGATCACGACACGCTGCACGAGCGGGTCGAGGCCGATCGACAGGCGCACCGTGATGCGCTCCAGGCCGCCTGTGTAGAGCGTCGGAACGACCTGCACGACGCGGAGCTCGTCGAGTGCAAAGGTATTCGCGGCCGCCACCGGTCGAGTTATAGATGAGGGTGCTGTGAAGATCGCGTACCTCTGCTACTGGAACGCCTACGGCCGCGACGGCGTCGTGGCGAAGATCGAAGGTCAGGTCTCGCGCTGGCGCGTCGAGGGGCACGCGGCCCGCATCTTCGCCCTCTCGCCGCCGGGCGCAGGCAAGTCGTTCGCCGACGACGTCTTCACCTTCGAGTCGGCTCGCGGGCGCGCCGCCGCGGGGGCACGGCTGATTCGCGAGCTCGAGGCGTTTGCGCCGGACCTCGTGTACTTGCGATACGACCTCTTCCCGCCCGCTGTCTGGCGTGCGGTGCGCCGGACGCCGACCGTCATCGAGGTGAACAGCGACGATCGCCGAGAGTGGGCTCGCCGCGGGGTGGGGGGTCGGGCTTTCAACGCGCTGAACCGCCGGTTGGTGCTGGGCGCAGCCGCGGGCATCGTCTTCGTAACGCGCGAGCTCGCCGCGTCGCCGGCGTTCGCCCGCTACACACGGCGGCGGCTCGTGCTCGGGAACGGCCTCGACCCCGGTGGCGTCGAGGCTTTATCAGCGCCGGCGAACGAGCGGCCTCGGCTTGTGTTCGTCGGTACTCCCGACCACCCTTGGCACGGCGTCGACAAGATCGCCGATCTTGCGAGGCGGATGCGCGGCGCAGACTTCGACCTCGTCGGCCCAGACCCGGCAATGGCCGGCCTGCCTGCCAATGCGACTGCCCACGGCTTGCTCGAACGCGAGAGCTATCTCCCGATCTTGGCCCGCGCTGACGCGGCTCTCGGAACGCTCGCCTTCCACCGCAACGGCATGGACGAAGGGTCGCCGCTCAAGGTGCGCGAGTACCTCCTGGCGGGCTTGCCGGTCGTGATCGGCTATGAGGACACTGACTTCGCCGGGGAGGAGCCGTGGTTCCTGCTGCGGCTTCCGAACACCGAGTCGAACGTCGTCGAGAACGTCAGCGCGATCCAGGCGTTCGTCAGTCGCGTGCGCGGGCGCCGGGTTCCGCGTGAGCTCGTCGCCGACCGGGTCGGGACCAAAGCAAAGGAAGCCGCGCGACTTGAGTTCTTCGAGCGCGTGCTCAGTGACAGGCGGTCGCGCCGGAGTCCGTGAACGTCGCTCCGGCTACAGGCTGAAACGCCCAGTCGTACGAGCCGGCGCGGAGGGTCAGGCGCAGGACGCCGTAGGAATCGCCGTTCCGCACCTCGCTGTTTCCGGCAGCGAACGGGAATCCGCCGTGACTGCGGCCGCCGGTGCCGACGAGAAACTCGCGGATCCCCCGCGCCGGATCCGCGGCGCCCGTCGGTGACTGCGGCGCGAACCGCTCGTAGTCGTGGTCGTGCGAGTTGAGCACGAGATCGACGTTGGCTGCGTAGAGAGCGTCCCAAAAGGCCTGATAGCTCGCGTCGCTTCCGTGCTCGCCCGAGGTGAACCGCGGCTGGTGCCAGTACGCCAGGGTGCACGCCGCCGGATGGGCCGTGAGGTCGAGTCGGAGCCATTGCTCCTGGGTCGACCCGGCCTGGCAGCCGCCCACGGCCGCGCAGTTGCCGTTCAGCACGATCACGTGCCAGGAACCGAGGTCGTAGCTGTAGGTGCCTGTTGCCGGATCACCGGCGGTGGCACCCCAATAGCCGAAGTAGCCTGCGGCTCCGGGCGTCATGTACTCGTGGTTGCCCGTGGTCGGGTGCGTCCGGGGCTTGAACTTGCCCCAGAGCGGGTCGTAGCAGTTGGTGAATTCGGCTGTCGTTCCGGACTCATAGGCATGGTCGCCGAGCGTCAGCAGAGACGCTTCGGGCTGCGCGTCAACAAGCTGGGCTGTGGCCTCGTCGCCTGTCGACGTACAGGACGCGATGTCGCCGACGGTCAGTGCGGCTACGTCGCCGGGAAGGAGCAAATTCCAGTTGAGGCGGCCCGTGCCGGTTGTGCCGCCCCAGCCGTCGACAGCGATGCGGTACTCGGTCCCGGCTGTCGCGGCGAACGAGACGCGGCTGCGTGAGCTTCCGGCCCAATCGTCGCTCGACGTGACCCGCGTGAGGCCGCCGACGGCGCCACCCGTGTAGACACCGAGCAGCGTGTCGAACGTGCTTCCGAGCGTGTCGAAGGACACGGTCCCGGTCGCAGGGGCGGTCCACCGGTACCAGACCGAGGCGCCGCCGGCGTTGCCCGCGTGAATGGGCTCACCGGCTTCCTTCGTTCCGCCGAAGTTCGATCCGCTGATCGTGCCGTGGTGCCCGGAGACCGGGGTGGCGGCCGCGAAAGCGTCGTTCGACGGTACCGTCGGCGTCGAGGTCGCCGACCAGCCGAGCTTCGCAGTGCCCGTCGCGCCGCCCCAGCCGTCCACGGCGATCTGGTAGGTCGCGCCGCTCGTGACGGTCAGCGTCACTCGGCTCGTGGAGGCGCCGTTGTAGTCGTCGTTCGAGGCCAGGCGCGTCAGTGCGTTCACGGCGCTGCCGCTGTAGACGGCGAGCAGGGTGTCGAACGAGCTGCCGATCGTGTCGACGGTGAGCGTTCCGGAGCTTGGTGCCGTCCAGCGGTACCAGACCGAGGCGCCGCCGGCGTTGCCGCCGTGACTCGGCTCGCCCGACTCCTTGGTCGCGGCGACGTTCGAGCCGGTGACGCTCCCGCCGGCGCCTGAGACGACTTGTGCCGCCGCGAAGGGGTCGTTTGCGGGCGCGGCAGCATGGGCACCGCCCGCGACAATGCCCGCGATCACGACGCCGAGGGCTGCGGTTGCGGTTGCCGAGAGCGAGTGTGGCCGACGTCCCCGGAACATCACTTGGGCGTCAGATTAGCCTCGATTGAAAGTTGGTACCAGCGGCGTTGGCGTCGCGACAGGAGCTGGCTGTTGTGCCAGAGGAGGATGAAATCGCCGTCGAAATGTCGACAGGTCTCCGTGAGCGCTCGTAGGCGCCCGAGCGCGTCGCCTGATCGGAGGCGAGCGGCATCGAACAGGGTCGATTCCATCACGATCAGCGGTCGCTCGCGCAGCCGGAGCTGCCGCCTCGCCTTCAGGTCGAAGACCGGGAACTCGTAGCACGTACCGCACCGGAACCCGGGGCGGTCGGCGAAGCCGACCGTGGAGTCGTAGTCGAGACCCGTCTCTTCCCAGTTGTGCCACGTCGTCGGGTTCTCCCAGCGGAGGAAGTGCTGGCGACCGCCCCATTCGGGCTGGTCAATCCGCTCCTCGTCGCAGACGGTCCGCAGCCGCTCGTACTGGCGTCTGGTCAGCTCAAGGTCGCGGAAGGTCTCGTAGCTCGGGTGAAACCCGATCTCGTGACCGCGATCGTGGATGCGCCGGAGGAGGCGTCGGAGCCACGGATCTTCGAGGGTGCAGTCGCCGTCCTGGGGAACCGTGCGCTCGGGAATGAAGTAGAAGGCGCTGCGGAGGCCGCGGTGCTCGCTCTCGGCCATGAGGAAGTCGAACGTGTTTGCGAGATCCGCGTCGCGGTTGCGGCGCGCACGCGCGAACGACGCCAGGCGATCGACCGCAAGCGCCGGATCGCGCCGGCTGACGAGGTCGCCGACCGTCGAACGTGCGGTCCGGCGGAGGGTGGTCGCCGTCAGGCGGTGCCAGTCGACGTCGTGAGTCGGGCGGATGCCGAACCTGCGCCGGCGCCGCTCGAGCCGCGGCCAGAGACGCGCGAGCGACCACCAGAGCAGCTCGGTGTATTCGTTCGCCAGCGCTCGCTCAGCGAGCCTCGCCTGAACGACGACGCTGCTCGAGGAGGGGAACCGATCACGCTCGTCGCGGTCCGGGACCACAAGCTCCTCGTAGCGCGTCAGCAGGAAGAACACGCTTCCGAAGACGTCGACGGCGACCGCGAGCTCGTTCTCCGACTCGCGTACGAGGGCTTCGTCGGCAGCCCCGTACAGCACGGGGAGCGATGTCGCCCCGATCCGGGCGCGGAGCCCCGGCTCATCGCAATCGAGCGCGCGCAAGGGGGTCTCAGGCAGTGACTCGCGCTTCAGCCACGCGTGCTCCGGCGTCGCAAGCAGGCGGCCGGGGAGCACTAGCCGCCGTCCGTCGCCGCCAGAGGTGATCTCGACGTCCGTGCGCGGCTGTTCTTGGACGACATGGTCGAGGCCGAGGAACTCGTCCAACACGACGTGGGAGGCGTAGCGCCACTCCTCCGCTCGTCCCGCCGGATGCGCAACGAGCAGCGTCACCGAATCTGGTCGGCCGTCTCGTCCGTTCCACGCGGCGCGGGGCGCGCCAGCACGCGCCGGAGCGCATCCGAATACGCCCTGAAGTCGCTGCGCTCCGGCACCACGAGCGTGCGAATCGGTATCTCCGTGACGCGGCTGAGCGCGACGAGCGACGCGATTCCGAATGCCGTGTACGTCAAGGCCGATGCCAGCGCCGCCCCGGGAACGCCGAGCGGCGGGATCAGCGCAAGGTCGAGCACAACGGTGAGGACGGCGGCTCCGCCGGCGAGGGCGGAAGCGAGCCCGGGACGCCCGCGACCGCTGAGATCGCTCGCCACGACCGCGCTCGTGCCCAGGAACCACATCGCTGGGAGCATGATGAAGAACGGCAGCATCGCCGACCGGAACGCGGGCCCGAAGGCGAACAGGATCACGAGCGGGGACAAGACGGCGTTTGCGGCGATGGCCGCGGCAGCGAGAATTCCGTGGTGCCGAATCGCGGCGATGGTCGTCTCCGATTGGCGGCTGTCGTCTTCGTAGCGCGTCACGAGGGGCACGACGCTCGACTGGAATCCGCGCGCCAACAGGATTACGAGCTCGGCGAGGATCTGCGCGACGATGTAGTAGCCGACCGCCGCGAGCGGGCGGAAGAACTGCACGATCACGACGTCGAAGCGGTAGTTCAGGACCTGGAAGATCGTCCCGATCTGGACGCGTGTGCCGTATCGGCGGAGCTCGCGGAGGAGCCCCCAGTCGATGCGCGGCCTACCCTCGCGCAGGATCAACGCCGTCGCTCCTGTGGCGACGACGACCGACCCGGCCGCGACTGCGACGAGGCCCCCGCCCAAGCCGAGCCCGAGCAGCCGAACGAGCGCGACGACGCCGAGCAGATACGCGACCTTCGAGGAGACCATCAGCAGGTTGTACGAGCCGAACCTCAAATTGCCGAGCAGTTGGTTGTGGGCGGACCAGTCGAGGAAGGTGACGGGAATCAGGATTGCCGCCAGCGCCCAGACGGCGCCGCCGCGCCCGTGCCCGAAGAGATTCGCGATCGGCCCACGTAGGACCCAGAACAACGGGACGAAGACCGCCGCGAGTACGGCCGCGACCAGGAGGCTGTCGCCGAGCAGCGCCCGTGCGTCGGCGTCCTTCTTGCTCGAGAAGTACATGACGGCAAACGGAATGCCCAGTCCCCCGAGGGCGAGACCCAGGTTCGCGACCGAGACCATGATCGCGAGCAGTCCACGATCGGAGGGGCCAAGCCAACGGGCGAGCGCCACCGAGGCGACGAAGCCGATCAGCAAGCTGCCGATCTGGCCGAGGATGTTCAGGGTCACGGAGCGGGCAAGCACCGCCGCTGATCTTGACTGACGCGTGCGCTGTGCCGGGCCGATGCGGTGTCGGCCATGGCGCGTGCGAACATCCGGCCGTGTCGATGGACGTGCCAAACGCACCGGATCGCGATCGCGCCCGCGGCTTCCGGATCGAGCCTGCCGCCTTCTACGCGGCGAAGGCGGCAGCTACGCGCCTCCGCTCGCTCGCGTGGGCCGCACGCAGCCGGAGGCGGCATTCGCCGGGGCTGCGCATCCTCTACTACCACCGCATCAGCGACGAACGCGACGAGCTCGCCGTACAGCCACGGCGCTTCCGGAAGCAGATGGAGTACCTCGCGGCAGGGGGCTATCGAGGAGTCGACGTCGTTGAGGCGGCTCGACTCCTCGCCGGCAACGGCAACGGCGACAGCGACGGCCGTATCGTCGGTCTCAGCTTCGACGACGGCTACCGCGACGTGGCCGAGAACGCACTACCGGTGCTGGAGGAGCAGGGGTTCCGTGCAACGGTGTTCCTGGCAACCGGCGTGATCGACGGAACCGCGAAGCTCGCCTGGTACGACCGCCAGCCGCCGATGCTCACCTGGGACGACGTGGCAAGGCTGGACGGAGGCGTGTTCGGGTTCGAGGCGCACACGATCACCCATCCGAACCTCGTCACTCTGGGCGAACGCGAGGCGCGTGCCGAGATCGAGGAATCCAAGGCCGGGCTCGAGGAGCGGCTCGGCCGCACCGTGACGGCGTTTTGCTACCCCGCCGGCGTCTTCGGCGAGCGCGAGCGGCGGCTCGTGCACGAGGCTGGCTTCACCAGCGCCACCTCATGCGACCCCGGCGCGAACGATCAGGCCACGGACCCGCTCGCCCTTCGGCGCATCCAGATCGACGCGCGCGACCGTCTCGTCGACTTCCGCGCCAAGGTTGGCGGCGGGCTTGACCGACCGCTGCCGCTCCGAACGCTGGTCCGGCGCCGGCGCTACGGAACCTGATCGGCGCGTACGGCCCGCCGTACTGGACGCGCTACGACCGCGCCGGCTGCTCGACGCGGGCAGTATCCGCCGTCGCGGGATCGGCGCTTTTTTCCGCGTAGACGACGTAGTACGGGGCGATCGGAAGCGCAGCCCGCCCGACGGCGGAAAGGCCTGCGTTGAGGACCTGCTTGACGACTTTCTTCGGCCCGGTCCCGGCGATCGGGTAGCGGCCGGCGAGGATTTTCCCTCTGAAACCCGTGTCACGGAGGACTTGCTCGAGCCAGGCATGACTCATCAGGTGCTCACTCCAGTTTCCGGTCCAGGGATCGCAGGTGTTCGTAGGGTGGTCGGGCTGGTACGAGATCCGGCCGGTCTCCCGGTACTCGGCGACGGAGCTCTCGATGTCGTCTTTCCGTAGGCCGCGCGTCGCCCGAGCGAGCGAATCGACCTGATCCGGGGTCAGCTCGGGACCGGCATCCGCGACGATCGTCTTTCGAATCTCGAGGAACGACTGAAGGCTGTCGCGCTCCTTCCATCCCCACTCGGGCTCTCGGTCGAAGTTCTCGTCGGCATGCTGCGCCTTCGTGACACGGCGGACGTAACGCGGATTCCTGATGTTCGCGCCGGAGCCGTGCACGATGCGCAGGAAGCCGCTCGGAAGCGGCATCGAGCCGAGGGCCTCGAAATGAGACTCGACGTCGTAGATGTGCTCGAGCACGTCGTACGACACGATCGCGTTGATCGGGACGTTGTTTTGAGCAACGTAGGCCACGAGCTCGTCTACGTCGCCGCAGACGAAGTGGTCGAGCGGCAGACCGACTGCTTCCGAGACGCGCCTCGCATCGTCGCCCGAGACGTCATAGATGTCGTTGTAGACGACCGTCCCGATTCCGACCTCTTTCGCGAACAAGGACAGGACGCCACTGCCGGCGCCGTAGTCGACGATGGCGACGTCCTCGATAGCTGAGGGGTGCCCGGAAAGGCAGAGGGTCAGGAGATGCTCGTAGAGCTCGAGCGGATCGTCGATTTTCTTCAGCTTCTGCCCGAGGTAGCGCTGGTTGTACTCCGAGAGGCCGAGCGAGGCGACATCGAGGCCGCGCAGCTTCTCTCGCAGGCGCTCTTTTGCAGAGGAGATTCGCACCGCAGTCTCGCTCGCCTGATCGGCGTTGCGCGGTTGGGACCCGATACGGCCGGCCAAGACGCGCCACCCTACCGGAGCAACATCGCGGTTGGGACGCAGCGCCTAGAAGCGAACGTGGACGTGCAGCGCCCGGTGGTGACGGATCCAGGCGCGGGCCTTGCGCATGCGCTTGCGCTTGTTCGCGGCACGGTGTAGAGCTCCCCCCGCGCGCGCTCCAAGCGTGTGCGCCAGGTTGGCCGAGGCTCGCACCCGCACCGAAGCCGAAGCCGAATTGCCCACTCGGTCGGTCGCTCTTGCGGTCAGCGTGTGCCAGCCGGAGTGGAGTCGCAGCTTGCACGAGTAAGGGGCGCTCGAGTCGACGCAGACGCGGACGCCGTCGGCCGAAAAGGTGACGTCGCGCACGCCGCTCGCGTCGGTGGTCGTGGCGAACACGGTCGGCGAGAGCGAGACGACCGCGCCGTTGCGGGGAACGGTGATCGTCACCGCTGGTGGCAATGCGTCGGCGCCGGGCCCTGAGCACGCTCCCGTCGTGGCCGAGACGCTGACCGGAGCGGACACGCCGCCGCCGGCGGTGGTGGCGCGAACCTCGAAAGCGTAGGTCGTGCCGCAGGCGAGCCCCGCAGCGACGAAGGTGGTCGAGCTCACGAAGCCTCTGGCCGCGCCGTTCGCAGTCACGCTGTAGCCGACGACCCGTGGGTCGGGGCTGGCAATCCACGTGAGCGTCGCGCCGGTCGCGCCGAGCGGGGACGCGACGAGGCCTGACGGTGGCATGGCCGGCAGCGCCGTCGCGCCCGTCTCGACCGCGCCGACATCGGGAGCCAAGCCGCAGAAGTGCAGCGCAAGGCCGTCACACGCGCCGGCATAGGTCAGCGAGGACACGCTTGCGCTCCCGGCGTCCACGACCGGAGAGCCCGCACTGGGAACGAAGCTCGCGCCGAGAGCCGGGTTCGCGACGAAGTCGCCGGCGCCGTTTCCGGACAGCGAACGGTACGAGGAGAGGTTGAGCGACGTCGTCCCGTTCCAGGCGAACCAGGCGGGCCCTGCGCTCGAGTGCCAGAGGTTGTGGTGCTCGCTGTACGCGCCTGCCGGTGCCTTCACGTAGAGGTTGAACCCGGTCACCGAGCCCGTGACGACGTTGTTCGCAAGCGTCAAGTTCGCGACGGCACGGAGGTCCATCGCGCTACCGGCCGACATGCTGATCGTGTTGTTCGCGATCACGAAGCTCTCCAGCGTGGAGCCGTCGAGGTAGATCCCGGTCGAGCTCACGCCTGAGATGCGGTTGTACGAGAGGCGCGATGTTCCCGCAGCCGTCCCGTCCTGGAAATACGCGATCCCGATCGGGCCGCCGCTGATCGTGTTGCCCTCGACGATGGCGTTCTGGAAGCGCGTGGAGATCCCGTTCGCCTGGAACCCGGCGATCGTGTTCCCGATCAGCCGCATTCCGGGGCCCTTCGCGTAGATCCCGTGCTTGCCGTACGCAATCGAGCTGTTGGCGCCCGTATCCGTGATCGTGTTTCCGGAGACGAGGAAGGACGAGCCCTGGAGGATCAGTCCCGAGTCGCCGGTGTGCGAGATCGTGTTGCCCGAGATCGTCCACCTCGTGTCGCCGTGGTGGGGCGCGAGGACGCCGACCGACACGTTGCTGAGCTGGTTGTTGGTGATCGCGATGTCGGAGACGCCGGTGCCGTTCGAGCTCGACGAGATCGCGGTTGACGGGCCGTCGATGGCGAGGTTTTCCAGGCGGAGCCAGGAGACGCTCATCATCCAGATGCCCTGCGGGAGCTGGGCCGTGGCCGCTCCGAACGAGCTGTACGTGATCGGGGCGGCGGCGGTTCCGGAGCGACTGGGCATCAGGAGCGAGTCTGCGAAGACCGAGCCGCCCTCGAACAGGACCGTGTCGCCCGGGGCGAGCGGTGCGTTGTTGACCTTCGACACCGTGCGCCACGCCGTCGCCGGCGAGGTTCCGCTGCTGGCGTCGTTTCCGGTCCCGCGCACGTAATAAGTGGCGGCATTTGCCACAGCTGGTACGAGGAGGGTGAGCGCGGCTGTGCAGACGGCGGCGGCGGTGATGCGCATACCTGTTTCGTCGGCAGGTGCTGCGAGCACCGGTGATCCCTCGACCGGGGGCGAAATCTCCCTCGAATGGGGCTTAACCCCCGGCCTGGGGAAACCCGAGACGCGGCTATAGTCGGACCGGGATGGACGACGCGAGGGCGGGCGCGGTGGTCTTCGAGACCATCGCAACTCAGGAAGGACTGGATGCTCTCGCAGGGGAGTGGGATGACCTCGTCCGCGCCATGCCGCGCCCGAGCCCGTTCCTGCTTCATGGTTGGGTCAGCCAGTGGTGGCGCCACTGTGGGAACGGCGCCGAGCTCGCCATCTACGTCGCACGGCGGGACGGACAGCTCGTCGGGGCGCTGCCGCTCTTCACCTGGCGGACAGCCGGGCTACGGGTGACGGAGTTCGTGGGCGGGCAGCTCTCCGCGCTCGCCGACGTTTTGCTCCTCGACCCCGCCGACGAAGCCACCACGCGCATGCTCTGTGAGCGGACGGCCGAGACGGGCGGCGACCTCGTCGATCTCTTCGGCCTGCCGGGAAACAGCCGCCTCGCGCACGCGCTCGGAGACGAGCGTCTCCGGCTGATCGAGCGCGTCGAGGCGCCGGTACTCGAGCTAGAAGGCGGCTGGGACGCGGTCTATCGCGAGAAGACGGATTCGAAGAAGCGGAACCTCCACAAGCGCCGACGCCGCCAGCTGGCCGAGCTCGGACGGCTGGAGGTGACGACTGCGCGCACGCTCGAGGAGCTCGAGCCCGCCCTCGAGGATGCGTTCGCTCTGCACGAGCTGCGCTGGGCGGGACGTCCGGACGGCTCCGGGTTCGCCACCGAGTCCGGCCGCCGCTTCCACCAGGACGCTCTTCGGGAGCTCGCCAAGATAGACGCGCCGCGGATCGTGACCTTGAAGCTCGACGGCCGCCCGATCGCATTCCACTACTTCTTCGCCTTCGCCAACCGCATGTACGTCCACCGGCTGGCCTTCGACCCGGAGCTGTCGCGCTACTCGCCCGGTCTCGTGAACACCCTCGACGCGCTCCAGGCTGCCGCCGACGAAGGGCTCGAGCGGGTCGAGTACCTCGGCGGCGCGGAGCGTTACAAGCTCGAGCTCTCGGACCGCCTGGAGCCGCTCTACCAGGGACTGGGCCTCGCCGGCAGCTTGAAGGGACGCGCGGTCCTGGCGGCGCGCCTGGGGAAGATCCGGGCCCGGCGGCGGCTCAGGAGCTCGCACACGCTCCATCGGCTGTACCTGAACGGCCTCACGCCGCTCCGCCGGCGGCTGCCCGCCCGCCGACGGTGACGCGCCCCGCGCCGCGCCGAAGCGGGCTGCTCGTGCTGGCGTACCACGCGATCAGCTCCAGCTGGAAGGACCCGCTCGCTGTCACGCCGGAGACCTTCAGGAAGCAGCTGCGGTCTCTGGCGGCGGCCGGGTACCGCGGTGTGACCTTCTCCGAGGCGGCGACCTCGACCTCGACGCGCAGGCGGGTGGCGGTCACGTTCGACGACGCCTTCGCGTCCGCGGCCGAGCACGCTCCGGCCGTGCTGGGGGAGCTTGGCTGGCCGGCGACGGTTTTCGTGCCGACCGCCCCCGTGGAAGGCCGGCAGCCGATGCGCTGGCTCGGAGGCGTCGACCGCCCCCGCGACGACGACGTGCACCTGACCCCGATGACGTGGGCCGAGGTGGAGAGGCTGACGGGCGCCGGCTGGGAGGTGGGCAGTCACACGCGGACCCACCGACGGCTCTCGGAACTTCCCGACGCTGAGGTCAACGAGGAGCTCGAACGCTCGCGGCAAGAGCTCGAGGAGCGGGTCGGCCCCTGCCGGAGCATCTCCTATCCGTGGGGCGAGGTGTCGCCCCGCGTGGTGGCCGCGGCGCAACGCGCCGGGTACTCCACCGGCTCCGGTCTCGGCGGCCGTTTCCGCTTCGGAGACCCGATGACGGTTCCACGGGTCGCCCTCGCGCACGAGGACGGGACGCTCGGCTGGCGGCTCAAGACCGCTCCGGCGGTCTGGCTACTGCGTTCGACTCCGGTGTGGAGCGGTCTCGAAGGGGCTCGAACAGCCGCGCGGCGCCTGTATCGTTAAGCGGGGTCGCATGCGCAGCTTGGTTGTCGTCTGGGGGGTCGCTCTAACCGCCGTCGCCACTCTTGGCGGCGCAGGTTCCGCTGCCCGCGGAACGGCCGCAAAGTCGTTTCGGCCCGCGGCGGACGCGCACGTCACCGCGGCTCAGAAGCGAAAGAACTTCGGTCGCTCGAGGACGCTCGTCGCCGGCGGCAAGGCGCGGTCGGTCGCCTATCTCCGCTTCGATCTCCGGGCGGTCGACGCGACTCTCGGACGCACGAAGTTGCGCCTCTTCGCACGGACAGCGTCGGCGGCTCGGGTAACGCTCCGGGAAGCGGCGCCTGCCGATTGGAGCGAGCGTGGCGTGACCTTCGAGAACCGGCCCTCGGCGGGCCGGATCGTCGCGAGCGGCCGTCCGCGCCGCGGCTGGCTCACGTTCGACGTCACGTCCGCGGCGTCGCGGACATACGTCCTGAGCCTTGCGCTCAACGCGCAGAGCGGCCGAGTCGCATTCGCCAGTCGCGAGGACCGCGGCCATGCGCCTCGCCTGGTCGTGACGGCGAAGCCGGTGGCGCCGCAGACGCTGATCGCGGCCGGCGACATCGCGGGGTGTGACACGAACGGCGACGAGCAGACCGCTGCTCTCGTCGCTCAGATCCCCGGGACGGTCGCCGCCCTCGGTGACCTCGTCTACGAGACCGGCAATGCGCTCGAGTTTGCGAACTGCTACGACCCGACGTGGGGCAAGTTCAAGACGAGGACGCGGCCCGCGGTGGGAAACCACGAGTACAACACGCCCGGCGCCGGCCCCTACTACAACTACTTCGGCGCGGTGGCCGGAGAACCGGGGAAGGGCTACTACAGCTACGACCTCGGCCGCTGGCACGTCGTCGTGCTGAACAGCAACTGCCTGAATGTCAGCTGCGAAGGGGGGTCCGCCCAGGAGCAGTGGCTGCGGGCCGACCTTGGCGCGCATCGCAGCTTCTGCACCCTTGCGTACTGGCACCACCCGCGCTTCAGCTCCGGGCCGATCGGCGACGACACGATGACGGACGACCTCTGGTCGGCGCTCTATGCCAACGGCGCCGACGTCATCCTCGTTGCCCACGACCACGAATACGAGCGCTTCGCCCCGCAGCGGCCGGACCAGAAGCCGTCCCCGACGCGCGGAATCCGCCAGTTCGTCGTCGGTACGGGCGGGCGGAGTCACCACGCCTTCACGCACGTCTCGGCCAACAGTGAGGTTCGGGACGACACCACGTTCGGCGTGCTCAAGCTAGAGCTGCACGCGGCCCGGTACGCCTGGCAGTTCGTGCCCGTGGCGGGGCAGAGCTTCACCGACTCGGGCACGGCTCTCTGCCACTAGACCTCGACGCTGAGCGGCTGGTCGGGCTGGTCGACGCCGCCGCCGCTGAGCGGGTGCTCGTGTTCGGCTCGCTACCGCCGGCGGGCCGCGACCTCGACCTGCTCGCAAACCCCGCCGCCGCGCGCGCTGTCGCTCAAGCGCTCGGCGGGCGCGGGCTCGTGCAACGGGGCGAGCAGTGGGTCCTGTTCGCGAACTCGACCGCTTTCGCCGTGGAGCTCGTCCCGGCCGCGTCCTGGCGCCTCCCGAACGACGAGCGGGAGCGCCTGTTCGCCGAGGCGCGGCCGCTCGACGGATACCGGAACCTGGCCGAGCCTTCGCCGCACGACGCTCTGCTGATCGTCGCGCGCAGGACCGCGGGCCGCGTCGATTCCAAGGCGCGAGCCAAGATCGAACGAGCTCTCGCCGACGACTCGGGCGCGTGGACCAGGGCGGAGGCGCACGCCGACGAGTGGGGTGCGCGCAGGCAGCTCGATGCGCTACGGAGCTCGTTCGGGCACGAGGCGCCGCCGCTGTTCCGGCGCAGCTTGCGCGCCGCGCTTGCGCGCGTTCGGCGCGGGCGTGTTGTCGCGCTGTCGGGGTTGGACGGCTCGGGCAAGAGCACTCAGGCACGTCTTCTCTGCGAGGCGCTCGAGCAGCTCGGCTACCCGGCCGTGGTCGAGTGGACGCCCTTCGCCGCGAACCGCTGGCTGCTGGCTCTCAGCGATCCATTGAAGCTTCGAATCCAGCGCCGCCGCTCCACTGACGCCCCTCCGGTGTCTTTCGTGGCTCGTCCCGGTGCGGCCCGCGCCGGCAGCGGCGTGGCCGGCGGCCTCGCCACGCATGCCTGGGCCACGGTGATGGCCCTCGCGAACGGGCTCTCACAGCAGCGGGCCAGCTTGCCGCACCGCCTGCGTGGCCGGGTAGTGGTGTTCGACCGTTACGCGCTCGACTCAGCCGTGCATCTCCGTTACCTCTACGGCGAGTCGCGCAGCTTTGGGCTCCAGAATCTCCTCATCCGTGCGTTGTCGCCCTCGCCGGTGCGGTCGTACTTTCTCGACGTCCCGCCGGAGACGGTTGTCGCGAGGAAGCCGATCCAGTACGAGCTCGACCACGTGCGCAAGCAGGCCAGGCTGTACCGGGAGGAGCACGAGCGCCGCGGAGCCCACCGTCTCGACGGCGAGCGGCCGCCCGACGAGCTGGCCGCGGAGATCGCGGCGGACGTCTGGCGCGCGCTTCCAACCTAGCCGCCGCGTAGCCCGCGCATCTTCGCGAGGCTTGTCAGCACCGGCAGCGGATCGCGCACAGAGAAAACGGCGTGCACGGTGTCGGGCCTTGGCAGGAGACCCTGTAGCGCCTCTCCTCGCCGTCCGGTCAACAGCTCGCGCACGAGCGCTCGGACATCCTTTTCCTCCGCCCGGTAGCGAACGCCGACGCGGTAGTCCCCGACCTCGGGCTTTCGCCCGAGCAGCAGCTCGACCCAGATGGCGGGCAGATTCAGGCCCGCGGCGACCGCGAGTGCGAGGGAGCCGTACATACGGGGGTTGAAGTCGATCAGGTAGTCCCCGTCCGCCGCGTTGATGAACTGCGCCTGGAACAGGCCGCTCCACTCGAGCCCGCGCAGCAGCCGGACGATGCCCGCCTCGATCGCCTCGTCCCGCGGAATCGTGACCGCAAAGGCGCTGATACCCGTGTCGGCAGGAGCAATTCGCAATGCGACCTGGTGCACGGCGCAGACCAACTCGCCCTCCCAGGCCACACCCGCCACGGCTGCGAGACGCCCCTGCAGGTACGGCTGCACGAGCCACCGGTCGCCCGGTAGCGACTTCGTCACCCGCTCCAGCTCCGCCCGGTTCTCGACTCGATGGACCCGTCCGTGGTGAAAGCCGCGCGCGGTGAACGTTTTCGTACGCACCGGCTTCACGACGGCTGGAAAGGTCAGGTCGGGATTCGTGGACTCCAGGTCGCCCCGGCTGAGCTCGCGCGTCGGCGGAACCAACAGCCCCGCCTCCTCGACTCGTCGCGTCAGCTCGGCCTTGTCGGTGGCCCGCGCCACGATCTCCGGGGCCGGAGCGCCGACGGCAAGGCCGGGCGGGAGCTTGGCGCGTCCTTCGGCGAGGGCGACGAGCGTGACCTCGCTTCCCGGCAGGACGACCTTGGCGTTCGTCCGCACTGCCGCTTCCGCGATCGCATCGACGAACTCGCTGTCGCCGCCGCGCGGGCCGGGCACGTGGATGATCCCGGCCGACGTCCTCGACCGGGTCGAGTACGTCGGTGAGCGGTGCGTGGCCAACCACGGCTCGTAGCCCGCCTGCCGCAGGGCGCGCAGCCCGGCGAGGCTTCCGTAGTGATCGTCGCCTGCCAGGATGACGGCGATTGGTGTGGTCGCCCCGAGTGCACCCGCGATGCGTTCGGCCGTGAACTCCGTGCCGAGCACGAACCGGCACAGCGGTCCGAACCGTCCCTCTGCCGGGTAGCCGACGAAGAAGAGGTTTCGCGCCGACGATCGGAACGACGGGTCGAGCGTGGGCCAGCCGTCGTCGAGGGCGATCTCCTGGCGGAGCTCGGGCGCGAGGAACTCGAGCCGATCTAGGTCGAACCGAAAGCCTGCGGCGACGATGACGTCGTCCACCTCCCGCGTGGAGCCGTCGCTCAGGCACAGCGACACAGCCTTGTCGTTCGTCTCGACCGCCTCCACGGACACGCCTTCCGTCCTCACCACGTCCTGCTCGGCTACCTCCCGGATCCACGGCGATCCACCCGCGCGCATGGTGCGGCGGGTGATCCTCCGGCGGACGGCCGACGGCAGCCGCGCCAATAGATCCGGGGCCAGCGGGAGCCGGTTCAGCAGCGGAGGCCCGTACCCCAGCGCCGGGTAGGCGATCCGATAGAGACGGCGGCCGAGCCGCCCGCGCGGATGGTGAGGCTCGCGATCTGCGAACCAGTGCAGCCGCGAGCGGAGGATGACCTCCACGGCAGCGCCCGATTCGGCCGCCAGGACAGCGCTCTCGAGGCCGCCCTGGCCGCCGCCCACGACGAGCACGCGCCGGCCGGCGTAGCGCTCGAAGTCCGGCCGGTCGATCGCGAGACGGATGCGAGGCCCCATGTGGCGGTCGAACGGCGGCGGTGCGTAGGCGAACGGCGTCACCCCGACTGCCAGCACGACGGTCCGGGTTTCGAACTCCCGGCCGTCGTTGGTGCGTAGGACGAATCCGTCGCCCCGGCGCTCCACGTGCGCAATCTGGGCCTCGTCGACCGCCGGGACGAAGCGGTCGCGGAACCACGCCGCGTACCGAAGGAACTTCGCGAGCGGGATCGGCTCCTCTCGCTGCTCGCCGGTCTCCGCGCTCCAGGCGTCGATGCTGCCCTTGCCACCGGGCGCGGACAGAGACGTCTCTTCCCAGGCGGAGCGTAGGAGCATCTGCGGCGGCATGCGCGTCACCCACGTGTCCATCGCGCGGCCGAAGACCCGGACGCGCAGTTCCGGCAGGTGCGCTGCGACCGAGAGCCCGTAGGGCCCTGCGCCGACGATCGCGACGTCGAGCGGCTCACCCATCGCGCGAATCTTGCCCCGGTGTGCCGACTCGCGCTAGCTCGCGGCGGTAGAGATCGAGGTGAGCCTGCCGGAAGCGTGCGAGGCCGAATCGCTCCTCTGCGCGGGCACGGCCGGCCTCGCCCAGACGGCGGCGCTCCGCCGGGTCGGCGAGCAGGGCGCCGAGCCCTGCTGCGAGCGCGGCAGGGTCCGACGGCGGCACGAGCAGGCCCGTCACGCCGTCCTCGACCGCCTCGCTGACGCCGCCGACGTCGGAGGCGATCACGGGCAGTCCGGTCGCCATCGCCTCGAGGATCGACATGGGCAGTCCTTCGGAGCGGCTGGAGAGCACGAACAGATCCGATTCCGCGAGCAGCTCGGCCACGTCGCGCCGCTCGCCGATCAGCTCGACTCGGTCCTCGAGGCCAAGCCGCGCGATCGTTGCCTCCAGCGCATCGCGCTCAGGCCCGTCGCCGACGATCCGCGCCCGGTACGGGTGCTCGACCCCCGCCAGCGCCTCGAGCAGCGTCTGAAAATCCTTGGGGTAGTCGAACCGCCCCACCGAGAGGAGCTCCGGCGGCGTTCTCGCGTCGACCCTCGATCGCGGCCGGCCGTCGACCTCGACGCCGTTGTGGATGACGACCGTCTGCTCGGCTGTACAGGTGCGCGCGGCGATGCCGGTCTGCCGCTCGTTCTCGGCCACGCAGACGATCGTCGTCGTCAGCGGTCGCACGAGCCGGTCGGCGCCGAGGTAGAGACGCGAGGCGAGCCCGTTGTAGGCGGCGAATGCCCAGCCGTGGACGGTGAACATGCGGACGGGCACCTTCGCTATCGAGGCGGCGAGCCGCCCGAGCACTCCGGCCTTGGAGCTGTTGGCGTGGACGATCACGGGGCGCTCTCGCCGGCAGAGGCGCACGAGCTCGGCCAGGCCGAGCAGATCGTGTACGGGATGGACCGCACGTCGCACGTGCTTGAGAGGCACGAACCGTGCGCCGCCTGCATCTACGGCGGCGCGGAGGCCGCCCGACCCGTGTGCGGCGACGATGACGTCGAAGGTCTCGGTCAGCGCGGGGACGAGGAGCGAAACGTAGGTCTGCGCTCCGCCGAGGTCGGCGCGCGTGATCAGAATGAGGAGCCGGGGCCGCGGCGACACAGCGTCGGCGCCAAGCGTATCGAGGCCCGAGGCCGGTATCGTGGCCGCGTGAAGACGCTGTCCGCGCGGAGCCGGTGGCGCGACCGGCCATCGGCGGCGTGGACGAGCCGGCTCATGTGGCTCGCGCCGCTCGTTCTCGCGGGGGCAGGCGCCGGTCTCGCTGTCTCGCTGCTCCTTCCGCGCGACTACGTCTCGGATACCGAGATCGTGCTGGTGGAAGGTAACCGGCCCGCCGGACCGGGATCAGCCTCCCGGTCGACGACCGCGGCGATCAGGGAGCTCGCGCGCAGCCGCACGGTGGCGATGAACGTGATTGACGCGCTGCACCTGCGCACCAGCCCGGATGCCCTGATCGGCCGGATCGACGTGAAGGCGCCGCAGCCCGGTCTGCTGCGGATCGCTGTGCACGACTCGAACGGGGGCCGGGCACGGCAGATCGCCTCCCAGGTCGGGCTGGTCTTCCCGGCGCTCGTCCAGGCACGGTTTGGGGGTCAGGGAACGGCGGGGCTCCGGGCTGCCGTCTGGGACGCGGCCGGCGAGGCTCGACGGCCCGGTGCGCACTGGCTGCTCGGCGGGCTCGCCGGTGCTCTCGCAGGTGCACTCGCGGGACTGGCTGCCATAGCCGGGGTCAGGCGCCCGGGAGGCCCCGTTCCCGCTCCCGTCGCGCCCGACTCCGCCTACCCGAGGGATCAGAAGCTCGTCGAGCGCGAATCCGATCTCGTCGCCCGCGAGGCGGAGCTCGACACACGGGCGGCCGAGCTGACGGACGCGAAGAGCCGAGCGCTCCACGAGCAGGCGGCCGACGTTGACGACGTCGAGCGGGCGCGCACGGATCTCGCCGGCGAGCGAGAGCAGCTTGGACGGCGCGCGGCCGAGGTCGAGCAGCGGGTGCGCGAGGTTGCTCAGCGGGACGAGCGGCTGGCGGAGCTCGACCGCGATCTCGCCTCGCGCGGGGCGCAGCTCGAGTCGCTGCGAGCGGAGGTCGACGGCCTTGGGCGCGCCGTGACGGAACGCGGCATGGCGCTCGATCGCCGGGAGGCCGAGGCACAGCAGGTAGAGGCGCAGCGGCGGCGGGACGAGGAAGCCCTGCGGGCGCGCGCGCACGAGGTGGAGGAGAAGGCGCGCTGGGTCGAGGCACGCGCGGCGGAGCTGGGGGAGGCGGAACGGCGCAACGGTGCGCTGCTGGCACAGCTCGCCGCCCACGAGCGGGAGCTCGAGGCGTGGGAGGCAGACCGCACGGCACGGGAACGCGGACTCGCTCCCGCCCCGTCCACACACTCGGCGCCGCCGGCTCCCCCGCCCGAGCCTTACGCGCCGCCGCCTCCTCCTGTGCCGCCCCTGCCGCCGCCGGAGCCGGAGCCCGAGCCGTTCGTCCTCTCGACCTGGAGCCTTCCGGAGCTGGAGCGCCTCGTCGAGCAGCACGCCGCGGCCAGTCCGTCCCGCGTGGAGGAGTGGCGCTACTACCTGCTCTACCTACGCGATTTCGCGGGCCCCGGGGGCGAGCTTCCGCCCTCGTTCGACAGCCTCGTCCACGAAGCGTTCAGCGAGCTGACCGGCGAGGAGCGGTTTTCGGTCAAACCCTCCTAGGTGTCGGGGGCTTCGACGAGCTCCGCGCGGCAATGGTCGATCACGTCCTGCAGGATCGTTTCAAGTGTCCGCTCCGGCTGCCAGCCGATCGCGGTGGCGATCTTCTCGATTGCCGGCTCGCGATGCAGCGTGTCCTCGATCCCGAGGCCGTACACCTCGTCGTAGGGGATGAACGCGAGCTCCGACGACGACCCCGCCAGCTCGAGTACCCGATGGGCCAGGTCGAGGATCGTCAGCCGGTCCGTCGCGCCGACGTTGAACACCTCTCCCGAGATGTGACTCGCGTCGACGAGCCCGTGTAGCGCGCGGATCGTGTCGGCGACGTGGCAGAACGACCGCGTCTGCGATCCGTCGCCGTGGACCTCGAGCGGCTCACCGGCTAGGGCTCGCCTGACGAAACGAGGAATCACCATGCCGTACTGGCCGCTTTGCCGCGGCCCGACGGTGTTGAAGAGCCGTGCAACGACGACATCGAGACCACGCTCCTGGTGCCACGCGAGCGCGAGGTGCTCGTCCATGGCCTTGGAGTCGGCGTAGAGCCACCGCTTCTCGGTCGTTGGCCCGTAGATGCGCCGATCGTTCTCGGCGAGGGGCCGCTCGGTGCGATGGTCCCCGTACACCTCGGAGCTGGACGCCACCAGCACGCGCTTGCCAAAGCGGGCGCAGTATTCGAGCACGTTCTCGGTCCCTCGAACGTTCGTGACCATCGTGTGCACCGGCTGCTCGACGATCAGGCGAACCCCGACCGCCGCAGCGAGGTGGTAGACCACGTCGCACTTGTGCACGAGCTCGTTCACGATCGACGGCGACAGGACCGACTCGACGACCAGGTGGTAGTCCGGCCGGTCGACGAGGTTGGTGACGTTGTGCGCCGCTCCGGTCGAGAGGTCGTCCAGCACATAGACCTCCCAGCCTTCGCTGAGGAGGCGCTCGCTCAGGTGCGAGCCGATGAAGCCCGCGCCGCCGGTGACCAAAGCCTTCACGTCCTTCACAACATAGAAGACAGCCCCGCTGGCGCTACGTTCGGCCGCCGGCGCGGCGATAAGCGTCTTTGACGCGCCGCTCCCGTGGATCCAGGCGGAGCGCTTCCTTCAGCGCCTTCCGGGCCTCGCGTTTCATCCCCGCCTGCAGGTAAGCGACACCGAGGAGGTACTGCGTCCCGACCCAGCGCGGCTCCTTGGCGACGGCTTGCCGCGCGATCCGGATGCGGGCTCGGGACGATCGCTCCAGTCGGAACTGCGCATACAGAGGCTGGAGCGAGAGCGGATCCAGCCGGCGTGCCCAGCGCAGGTCCCCGTCGGCGACTTTGTTTGCCTCCGCGCGGGAGTCGAGTCGAGCGCTGACCCAGGGTGGGCCGAACGCAATCGCCGCCGCGGCCACCGCCAGAGCGGCGCCGGCGTACGCGACGCGCCGGCCGAGCGCCGGTCCAGGCGCGCCGTTTCCCGAGGCTCCGATCCCGAGCAAAACGAAGAAGACCAGGGCAACGGCCGGGATCGTCCAGATCCAGTCGACGGTTGCGTGCCCGAGCCAGTAGACCGCCCCCGCGAACGCGGCAGCGGCGGGCGGTGCCCGTGGTCCACCCCGAACTGCAGCCCGTGCCGCCGCGAGCAGTGGGATGCCAAGCGCGACCACGAGCAGTACGAAGCCGACGAGCCCGTCCTCTGCGAGCACCTCGAGCGGTAACGAATGGGCCCGCGCGGGTGTCTCCGGGCTCCGGCGCTCCTTGAGATACGAGGGCATGAACCCGCGGGCGCCGACGCCGGCGAAGGGATGACGGCCGAACTCGATCGCAGCGACGCGCCAGAAGTCGTAGCGATTGGAGCCGAGATCCGTGAGGTGCGTGGTCCCGGTCGCATTCACCGGCTGGTGCTTGAACGTCTTCCACTTGTCGGCGACGAAGCGGCTTGGATCGTGAATCGTCGCGAAGAACGCCGCCACGCCCGCTACCGCGGCGGCGGCGAGCGTCCCGAGCACTGCAATCCCGATTCGTCGGCGCTGTGCGTCAGAAACGCGTACCCGTGAGTCGAGGCTCGCGTACACCGCACCGACGGCCAGGCCGACGAGTGTGATCAGAAACAGCACGGACGCCGAATGGCGGATCGCGGCGTCGACGTTCGTGGCCCTGAACGGAGCGGTGAGCGGGAGGAACGCCGCGCCGACGATCGCCGTGGCCAGCGCAGTCGGAACGAGGGCCCTGAGCCGCCCGGGGCAAAGAGCGAAGAACGCGAGCGCCGAGACGGCGAGGCCGAGTGCGCTGCCCTTGCTCTGCGCCATCGCACCGGCGCCGAGCAGCGCCACCGCGACGCCGAAGAACAGCGCCCGCACTGGGCGAGGCACGGCGCGCTCCGCTGCCAGCACGATGGCGGGCCAGAATCCGATCAGGAAGAAGGCCGCGGTTCCGTTGACGTAGGTGACGGGATAGTCGAGCCGCCCCCCGTCGTACATGTCGGCGGGCGCACCTCCGAACCGCGCCTTGAGCGCCGTCATCATGACGACGACCCCGAGTGTGAGCACGAGGAGGGCAATCGCCGCGGTACGCTCGAACGGCGTACGAAGGCTCACGAGCGGCACGAGCAAGGCGATCGCGTAGAAGAGCGTCAGCAGGGCCTCGTCCCTCGCGAGCGAGGGAACTGCCGACCACGTGAGGGAGAGAGCAGTCCAGCCGGCGAGCCCGAGGAGCGCAGCCGCCCCGACGAGGGGACCTCGCCGCGCGCGTACCGCGATCCCCGACCAGAGGACGGTCGCGAGCACGAGGGCCGTGATCACTGCGTACGGGAGCCAGTCGTGAGCGGCGATTCTCCCCAGCTCGACCCACGCGAGCGTTGCCGTGATCGCCAACAGCGCCCCGGTCGGCAACACACTGGTCCCAGCCGACTCCAAACGGGCGTCGTCCGTTGCAGATACTGTCTCTACGCCCGTATCCGTTTAGGTCGCATAACCGTTGTACGGGCGGCAGTCATAACGAGAAAGCTAGGCGAAAGGAGCAACAGCATGCGTCGGGGACGATTCGTTTGGGGGGTCGCTTTCCTGACGGCTGCGGTGCTTGTTACCGCTCCGTCAGCGCTCGCGGCGCCTAACGTGGCCAAGCATCCGGCCACAGCGCAGGGTTATAACCACGGTGGGGGGGGAGTCCTGCCGGTCGTCTCGCCGAAGTACAAGGCGGGGGGAGTCGCAGGAGCGAACCAGACTCTCAGTAGCTCGGTGAAGCGCGGCGGTCTTCCATTCACGGGCCTTCAGCTTTGGCTGTTCGCGCTCGTTGGTACGGCGCTTGTAGGCGGGGGGGTCCTCCTCAAGTCGACGGCGCGGCAGAAGTCGCAGTCGCGGTCGTAGGCAAGAGCCTTACCGCCAGCTTTCTCGCCATTGAGAACCGGGCCCAACTGGGCCCGGTTCTCGTTTAAGCACTCATTGCCGGGGTTCCGCATCCGTTATTTGGACGGCCGCGCCGGCTAAGCCGGCACGGCCTCTAGGCGGGCATCGCAAGCGACGGTTCTCTTTGTCTGCTTGTCGAGCACCCATTCCCGGGGTTCCGCATCCGTTATTTGGACGGCCGCGCCGGCTAAGCCGGCACGGCCTCTAAGCGGGCATCGCAAGCGACGCCCTTGTCGCCATTGGGTACAGAGGTCGCGGACCAGCGGTTGCTTTTAGTGTTTTAAAAACCCCCTAGTTCGCGGTGGCTCGCCGGAGTGAACTTCGCTCAGGACCCCTCCGTCTAGCGCCGATGGCCTCCTCGGCACCAGCGGTTGCCGCCCAACCGCGCCGCAGGTACCAGCGACGGAGACCGGTCGCGGCCAACTCGGCCGGCTCCCACTAGGAGGGCACAGACAAATGAAACGAGCACTATTGCTCGTCGCCGCGCTAAGCGTCTTGGTCGTTCCGGCCACCGCCAACGCGGTCACGTGGAAGGGCACCGTGATCGCGAAGGACACCAAGCGCAAGGCGCTCGTTACGAGCATCAGCTCCGGAGCGGTGCGAACCGTCCGGGCACCGAAAGCGTTTCGCAACGCTCGCGTCGGCCGCATGGTTTCGGTTAGCGGCGCGAGACTGCCGGACGGGACCTACGCCGCCGGCAAGGTCCGCCCAGCGGGCCGCGCCAAGCAGGTTCGCTTCCGCGGCGTGATCGTCAAGCGCATCGGCAAGCGCATCCTCGTCTCGGCGGGCAAGAGCGTCTTCTCGGTCCGGCTGCGTGGGAAGTTCCGCGCGAGCTCGACTGGCGGAGGCGGCCTCGAGCCCGGCGACGAGATCGTCTGCCGGGCAAAGGTGAGGAACGGAGGCCTGGAGACGAAGGACGAAGACGTCTCGGAGGTCGGCCAGGTCGACAAGCTCGACCTCGAGGGCATCTACCTCTCCACCGAGGGCAGCGTCCTCAGCCTCGCGGTCGTTCACCGCGGGCTGGTCAAGGTCAACATCCCCGATGGTCTCGACGTCCCGGAGCTTGCTCCAGGAGACGAGATCGCGCTCGTCGTAACCGTCGGGGAGGACGGAAGCTTCACACTCGTCAGCCTCGAGAACGAAGACGGGGGCGACGAAGGGGACAGCGGCGACGATGACGGAGTCGACATCGACACCGGCAAAGGTGAGTTCACCGTCGTCGGAATCCTGCAAGAGCTCTCGTCCACGTCCGTTGCAGTCGAGGTCGAGCGCCATCCGGAACCGGTGCGCTGCGCCATTAAGGAGGGCACGAAGCTCGAGGGCTTCAACGTCGGCGACCTCGTCAAGATGTACTGCAAGTACCGGGACGGCAAGTTCGTCCTCGTCGAGCTGAGGTCGAAGCACGCCTCAGTCCCCGGAGACGGGCAGCCCGAGTTCACGGTCAAGGGCTTCATCGCCTTCCTCGAAGACGTCAAGGTCGCCGTCAAGGTTCAGGGCCACGACGAGCCGGTCTACTGCAAGGCCTACGGACAGGATCTCCGCGGCTTCGCAGTCGGCGACTTCGTCGAGATGAGCTGCAAGTGGGACGAGGGCGCGCAGCGCTATGTCGTCGTCTCCCTGAGGTCCGAGCACGGGGCGATCGAGGACGGCAAGGGCGAGTTCACGCTCCAGGGCGTGATCATCGAGCTGTACCCCGGATACAAGGTCGGCCTCGAAGTCGCCCATCACCCGAGCTCGGTTCGCTGCTACATGCCTTCCGGCATGGATCTACGCGGGTTCGCGGTTGGCGAGGCGGTCGAGATGCACTGCCACAACGACGGCAAGGGCTTCTACATCGCGTCGATCAGCTCGGCGAGCGCGTCCTGGTCCGACAGCGAGACAGAGATGCCCTGGTTCACGGTCGAGGGCGTCCTGAAGGACGTCGGCGCCGATTCGATCGGCGTGCAGGTCAACAAGCACTCGGAGCTCGTCCGCTGCACCTTCCCCGCGGGCACAGATTTCTCCGGGTTCGCCGTTGGCGATGTGGTCGAGATGCATTGCCACTTCCACGACGGCAAGTTCAACCTCGCGACGCTCCAGTCAGAGCACGCGAACCTCAAGCTCGAGGAGTAATTCCTCGGGATCAGGTGAAGCCGGCCGTCGCGTGGGGCGGCCGGCTTCACCGTACTACTGCGCGGGGTTCGGGTCAGGCTCCTGCGCGGGGTCAGGCTCGTGCGCAAGTACTAGTGCCGCGGACAGGAACGCGGCGAGCGCGGGCGCGAATGCGATCGCGGGTGTGAGGCCGGCGAGGGCGAGGTAGCCGGCGACGAACAGTCCCAACGCTGTGAGGCGCCGCCTCATCGCGCCCCCGCGCCGGAAAGGAGCGTCGAGAACGTCTTGACGCAGATGGCGAGGTCGAGGAACAGGCTCCGGTGCCGCAGGTACCAGAGGTCGTACGAGAGCTTGTCGGTGACGCTCTCCGCGTCCGCGCCCGTATAGCCGCGCCGCACCTGGGCCCAGCCCGTGATACCCGGCTTGACCATGCGCCGGCGGATCCAAAACGGTATGTCTTCCGACGCTCCGATCACGAAGTCCGGTTCGGGGCGCGGGCCTACGACAGACATGTCGCCCTTGAGGACGTTCCACAGCTGAGGCAGCTCGTCGAGACGGCGCCGGCGGAGGAAGGGCCCGAAGGGACGGATGATGCGCGAGTCGCTCTCCTCGGCGAGGGTCTCGCCGCCGGGGGTCTCGACGTCCGTCCTCATCGTGCGGAACTTGTAGATCGTGAACAGCCGGCCGTTCTCGCCGGGCCGTTTCTGCTTGTAGATCAGCGGCCCCTTGGTTCGCTTGATCGCGAGGGCGATGAAGGGGAACAGCAGCGCGGTGACGAGTAGTCCAACAGACGAGACGACGATGTCGAGGGCGCGCTTGGTCAGCCGGTTGTACGGACGCTGGTACAGGTGCAGCACGCTCATGAACCAGACGGGCGTGAGATGGCGGATCGGGACGCGTCCGAAGGCGTGCTCGTAGAAGTTCTGGAGGCTCACGACCCTGAAGCCCGCGCTCACGGCGTCCAGCAGCTGGTTGATCGTCTCAGGACGTTGATCATCAGAGGTGAGCACGACGAGGTCTGGCAACTCGGCGTCGACGACCGCCGCCAGCTGGTCGATGCCGCCGAAGAGCGGTACGCCGGCGATCTTGTCCGAGCGGAGGTCGTTGTCGACGAAGCCGATCACGTTGAACGGCGAATCCGGCTCCTGAGCCAGCTCCTCGACGAGCTCCGCGCCTCCGCCTCGCGCGCCCACGACCAGTACGCGCTTGCTCGAGGCGATGCTGCGATAGACGAGCGCCTCCCATGCGGCCGAGAGGACGAACACGGAGCCGGCGATCAGCAACATGCGCCCAGGGGTGACGCGCAACCCGGGCACCCATAACGTCACCGCCGAGGCTGCTACGAGGCCGGTCCCGGTGCCCAGCGCGGCGGCGACGACGGGACCGAGCGCGAGCAGCGTCAAGCGTGCGGCCGCGAACGCAGCGCGCAGGGCCAGCAGCCAGACGATGGTGACCAGGATCGAGATCGCGAGGAGGCTTCGGAGCGAGCTGACCTCGCTGACGAGCAGCGCGTAGACGGGGAGCCAGATCACCAACGCCTGGCCGCCTGCCGCCACCATCTGAGCGGCGTATTGGGTTACTTGCACGCGGCGACGCACGCGCACGAAAGGCTGCCGTGCGTCGGCAAGCCCCATCGCCTCTGCCTGTGAGTTGTTGATTTGAGGGTTCAAACAGCTCCCCGGCACCCTGGTTACCGTCCCCGACGATACGTGATCGAGCATTCTCGATCTACGTCTCTAACGGAGTTTTTTGGCTTTGGATACGGTCGTAAAGTGAGCGTAAGCGGGGGTCGGGGGCCCCCGACCCGTCCGCTACCATGGCCGCTCGCCCCATAATGCGACCGAGAGGGTAGTCAGCTTGTTCGAGCGCTTCACCGAAAGAGCACGCCAGGTCGTCGTCCTCGCGCAGGACGAAGCCAGGGCGCTGAAGCACAACTACATCGGGACGGAGCACATCCTGCTCGGTTTGCTGCGCGAGGAGGAAGGGCTCGCTGCACGCGTGCTCGAGTCGCTCGACATCACCGTCGAAGAGGTACGCGCCCAGGTCGCGCGCATCGTCGGTCAGGGCGACGAGGTCACCACCGGCCAGATCCCGTTCACGCCGCGCGCCAAGAAGGTGCTGGAGCTTGCCCTGCGGGAAGCTCTGAGCCTGGGGCACAACTACATCGGCACCGAGCACATCCTGCTCGGCCTCGTGCGCGAGAACGAGGGTGTCGCCGCCCGCATCCTGCTCGACTTCGACGCGGATGCGGAAAAGATCCGCAACGAGATCATCCGCATGCTGTCCGGCCCGGGTCGCCGCCAGCAGGGCGGAGGTGGGCCTCCGGGCGAAAAGGCGAAGAGCTCGAAGCTGCTCGACCAGTTCGGCCGCAACCTGACGAAGCTTGCCGCCGAGGGGAAGCTCGACCCCGTCGTCGGCCGCCAGACCGAGATCGAGCGCGTGATGCAGATCCTGTCACGCCGCACGAAGAACAATCCGGTCCTGATCGGCGAGCCGGGCGTCGGCAAGACCGCCGTCGTCGAGGGCCTCGCCGCGCGCATCTCCAACAATCAGGTGCCCGAGATGCTGAAGGGCAAGCAGATCTACACGCTCGACCTGGCCGCGCTGGTCGCCGGCTCGAAGTACCGCGGAGAATTCGAGGAGCGCCTGAAGAAGGTGATGAAGGAGATCACCCAGCGCGGCGACATCATCCTGTTCATCGACGAGCTGCACAACCTCGTCGGTGCAGGCGCAGCCGAGGGCGCGATCGACGCCGCCTCGATCCTGAAGCCGGCGCTCGCGCGCGGGGAGCTCCAGACGATCGGCGCGACCACGCTCGACGAGTACCGCAAGTACCTGGAGCGCGACGCGGCGCTGGAGCGGCGCTTCCAGCAGATCCGCGTCGACGAGCCTTCGGTAGACGACACCGTCCAGATCCTGCGCGGCCTGCGCGACCGGTATGAGGCGCACCACCGCTGCAAGATCACGGACGAGGCTTTGCGTGCATCGGCCGTGCTCGCCGACCGCTACATCCAGGACCGGCACCTGCCGGACAAGGCGATCGACCTGATCGACGAGGCGGCCTCCCGCATGCGCATCAAGACGATGAGCGCACCGCCGCGCTACCGCGAGCTCGAGGACGAGATCGACAAGGTGCGCAAGGACAAGGAAGACGCGATCGAGGCCCAGGAGTTCGAGAAGGCGGCTTCGCTGCGCGACAAGGAGCGCAAGCTGACGCAGAAGAAGCGCGAGCTCGAGGAGAACTGGCGCACCTCCGAAGGCGCCGAGGAGCAGCCCGAGATCGGCGAGGAGGAAATCGCCGACATCGTCTCGATGTGGACCGGCATCCCCGTCTTCAAGCTGACCGAGGCCGAGTCCCAGAAGCTGATCCGCATGGAGCACGAGCTGCACAAGCGCGTGATCGGCCAGGAAGAGGCGATCGTCGCCGTCTCCAAGTCGATCCGCCGCGCGCGCGCGGGCATCAAGGATCCGAAGCGCCCGACCGGCTCGTTCATCTTCCTCGGCCCCTCAGGCGTCGGCAAGACCGAGCTGGCGCGCACGCTGGCCGAGTTCCTGTTCGGCGACGAGGACGCGATGATCCAGGTCGACATGTCGGAGTACATGGAGAAGCACTCCGTGTCCCGGCTGGTCGGCTCGCCCCCCGGCTACATCGGTTACGACGAGGGCGGCCAGCTCACCGAGGCAGTGCGCCGCAAGCCGTACTCGGTCGTGCTGCTCGACGAGATCGAGAAGGCCCACCCGGACGTCTTCAACATCCTGCTCCAGATCCTGGAGGACGGGAAGCTGACCGACGCCCAGGGTCGCAAGGTCGACTTCCGCAACACGATCGTGATCATGACGTCGAACATCGGCGCGGCCACGATCTCCAAGAACCAGACGCTCGGCTTCTCGATCGGCGACGACTCCGGCCTCTCCTACGAGGAGATGAAGGACCGGATCATGGGCGAGCTGAAGAAGGTCTTCCGGCCAGAGTTGCTCAACCGCATCGACGAAGTGATCGTCTTCCACAAGCTGAGCAAGGAAGAGATCAAGTTCATCGTCGAGCTGATGATGGGCAGGCTCCGCGAGCAAATGGTCGAGCACGACGCGGCCATCGAGCTCACGGAGGATGCGAAGGAGCTCCTCGTCGAGAAGGGCTACGACCCGACCATGGGCGCCCGCCCGCTACGCCGCGCGATCCAGCGGTTCATCGAGGATCCGCTCGCCGACTTCGTCCTCGGCCGGTCGCTCGAGCCGGGCTCGACGATCCTCGTCGACCGCAAGAAGAACGGCGGCGACGAAGAGGCCGGCGAAGGCGAAGTCGAGATCACGGTCATCCCCGGCGAGATCACGCCGGAGAAGGTCACCGTTCCGCCGGAGGAGCCGCAGGGCTCGGCCGACGCGGACGCGGACGAAGAGCACTCCGACCAGGAATAGGGCTCGGCGGCCTCGGCCGTGCCGCCAGACGGAGTGCGAAAGGACCAGGTTCGCTCATAGTGCCCCAGGCCAGACTGAAGTCTGGCCCGGTCTTTACCAGTGGCGTTCAGCGCGACTAGTTGTGCACATACAGAAAGTCGTTCAAGCCAAACGCCCCATGCCGTAGGTCACCGCTCTTCTCGTGCCACGCCTCGTGCAAGAGGCGAAGGTCGGTCGGCGCCGCGCCCCCGCGTGAGACCTTCACGCAGCCGGCCGAGTAGTAGTCGAAGTCCGATTCCCAGCAGAACGGGTCGTCGCCGGTCGACGGGCAGTACTGGCCCTGGTCGGAGGTCTCCTCGGAATGGATGAAGAGCTCGCGCCGCCAGGTTCCGTTCCAGCACGGCTTGTCCTGGAGTTGGTAGACGCGGCCCTTGATCAACGACCCGTCGTAGCGATCCCAATGACCTCTGAGGTCGTACCAGCCCGTCGGGAGCCAGCCGTGCGCGATCCAGCAGGCGTCGACCGATGAGCCGGAGCCCGCGCGCCACCGGGCCTCGCTGAACTTGCCGGGCATCTGCTGCCAGGTCATCGTCAGCACCGAGCCCGTGTTCGTCACACGTTCGAAGTCGAACCACGTCAGCCAGGCACGACCGGCCGCGGGCCGCGCGAGCAAGGCGAGCGAGCAGAGCGCAGCCACCACTGCGTACCGTGCGAACAGCTTCATCGCGAGCCTGCGTTCTCGCGGCTCGGGTTGTCGAGCAGCCTGAGCCAGTCGCGCGCAGGAGCGGGATCGCCTGCAAGGCAGCTTCGCGAGACACGGTCGCATTCGATGACGGCATTCGTGGCCGCCGCGTCCGCGCCGAGCGCCGCGACCGCAGCGATCACCCGAGCCGAGTCGTCGGTGAACCGAGGCTCCTGGACGATGCCCTGCGCAAGTCCGAGCACCTGCTCCAGGACGATCTCCCCCTTCTCCATGCGAAAGACGGCCAGCCCTCGGCTCGTCGACGCCACGACGTGGTCGCCGGCCCAGGACCCCGAATAGGCAACCCAGTCGAGCGGTGGATCCGCGGTTCGCAGGTCGAGGTTCGCGACCTCACTTCCGTCCCCGACATTCAGCACACGCACCGCGTCGCCGTCAGAGGAGACGACGAACGCCCGCGCGCCGTCCGGGCTGAGGGCGACGAGCGTCCCAGGAGCCAGCAAGCGAGCCCGGCCCGGCAGGTCGAGGACGAACGTGTCGAGGTGCTCGCCTTCGGAGAGCCGGTAGACGATCAGCCGGCGGCCTGCCCAGCCGTAGACGACGTAGCGTGCCGCCTCCGGCGTCCAGACGACCCGCGGGCCATGCACGCCTTTCCGCACCACGACGCGGCCGAGGAACTCGCGCCCGGCGCTGAAGTCGCGCCCGAGGCCCTCCACGTAGGCCACCGCGCCGTCGCGTCGCCAGGCGACGGAGTACGCGCCTTCGGCGAGGAGCTCGTCGCGGCCGTTCGCGGTATCGAGCACGCGCACCGACGGCCTCGCGATCGCGTCGCCTTCCTTGATCCCCTGCTTGGAGAACGACAGCTCGGGATCGACCGCGCGCCGCTCGTCCCAGCTGTTGTACGCGACGAAGCGCCGGTTTGGCGACTGGATCGCGACCGGGGAAAGCGGGCCCATCAACGCGCCGGAGACACGAGCGGTCAGGTCGAGGCTCGCACGCCCGCCGGCGCCGTGGACTCTCCGGCCCCGTACGTACGGCTTCTGCGGCTCGGCGAGCCCGTGCTGAAGCCGGAGCGGCCCATTCGAGATGCGCCCTCCGTTCGCCGTCAGAGCATTCAGGCCCACGCCGGTCACGGCGGCCGCCATGCCGACGGCTGCGACGACTGAGAACCGACGCCCGCGGAGCCTTTTCATCGTTCCTCCTCGCCTCGCTGTCTGCATGTCCGTTGACAGTACAGACGACAAAGAGAAGTTAAAGGGACGCCTGGAACTCGTGCCAAACTCGGCACGGTTCCGTCACGAACGAGAGGAGGACCTAACTACCGAACGGGTTGTCGAGCTTGATGTCGGGAGGCACCTTGTAGTTGAAAGGAAGCGAAGTCGTCCCCGACCCGAGCTGTGCCCGGAAGCTTCCGCGGAGCGAGACCCGCAGGCGCTCCGAAAAGATCCCGAAACGGTTCGCACGAAGTGCCGCAACTCGACGCCACTTCCCCTTCAACAGCTGCTCGATCACGACCTTGTGAGCCGTCCCGCTGGGCGTGCGTCCCCAGACGAAGACGCGCCTCCCCGCATGCAGAGCGACGAATGGAAACCGGAACGCTGTCAGTCCGGGCTTGGGGCGGTCGAGCGCCCAACTGGCGCCGTCGTGGAAGAAGAGCCCCGACTGGAAATTGCTTCGCGCGAGCGGCTCGTCCCTGAGCTGGAACCAGGTCACGAGCGAAACACCCGAGCGCCACATCCGGTACATCGCCTCCGACACCCAGCGGGCCTGCAGCCACTGCGGCACGGCCTTGGGGTCGGGCGGGCTCGTGTCCCAGCTGAACTCGGTCACCCAGAGGGGTGGTCGCCGCTTGGCCGTCACGTGCTTCGCCCGCCAGGCGGCGCTCAGCAGCCGTTGGAGCTTCGGGATGTCCGGCAGGGAGACATCGTCGGGCAGCAGCGCGTGGTGGGAGGGCCCGCCCGCGGTGTACGGGTGATGCGCCCAGACGTCGAAGGTCGTTCGGCCCGCGCAATCGGCCCTCGGGCTCGAGCGCCCCTTCATGCACAGCATCTGCCGCGTGAACTCGAGCGGCGACGTGGCCCAGTACCAACCCCGTCTCCCGAACGGCGAGGTGCCGCCGGCGACCACGACATTGTCCGCGTGTACCCGATGGATTGCCGGAGCGGCAGCGTTCACCATGCGGCGGTACCAGTTGCCCGAGACGAGCGACCCGCCCGCGATCTGAGGCGTGAGGAACGAGTAGAGGTTGGGCTCGTTCCAGATCTGCCAGTAGCGCACGCGCGGAAGCCCGCCGAACGAACCGCTGTACCGGGCGGAAGCGGCCTTGGCAAAGGCCGCCAGCTCGCCTGGATCGGGACGACGTGTCCCTTGCGGGCCCTCGTTCTTGCCCTCGGCCCACAGCGGGGACCAAAGGATGACGACGATCGGCTGGAGGCCACTCGCTGCAAGCTGCTCGATCTTGTTGTCGAACCGCCCCCAGCGGTAGCGCGGATCCGCGGGATCGGAGGCGCGAAAGCCGGGCGGGCGTTCCTTTCCCGCAGGCGCGACGGACCGCCACGAGAGCTCGATGCGGAGGCCGACAGCTCCGAGTCCCCGAATTCGACCGAGCACTCGTGCCGGATCTGGCGATGCCCAGACGTTGAAGTCCCCGAGCACGGTGTCCAGCCGTCCCTGCGGCGAAGACGCCAGCGGCCGAGGGCCGGCCGACTGCCCGCTCCGGGCCTCGACTTGCGATCCCGCGAACGCGAGCAGGACGGCTGCGGTGAGCACGGCTGTCGCCGCGCGGCGGCGCTGGCTCACCTTAAAAAGCGCCCTTGCCGCTGACGAGGGGCGAGAACGTCATGGCGATAATCCTCAGATCACGGCCGAGCGACAGGTTCTCGATGTACTCGCGCTCAACCGCGAGACGCTCCTCGAGCGACAGATGACCCCTCCCGTACACCTGCATCGGACCGGTCAAGCCGGGCTTCACGGACAGACGGAAGCGCTCCGTCTCCGAGTAGCGCTCGACGAGGTCGAACTGCTCCGGCCGGGGCCCCACGATGCTCATGTCTCCCTTGAAGATGTTGATCAGCTGCGGCAGCTCGTCAAGGCTGGTTCTCCGCAGCAAGCGGCCCACGCGCGTCACGCGCGGGTCGTCCCGGATCTTGAAGACCGGTTCCTTCAGGTGGTCGAAGGAAACGAGGTCGGCGAGCATGTCCTCAGCTTGCACGACCATTGTTCGGAATTTGTACATGGTGAAGGGGACGCCATCGCGTCCTCCGCGGGCCTGAGTGAACATCGCCGGGCCACGTGTATTCAGCCGGATCGCGATCGCGATCACGAGGAAGAGCGGTGAGAGGATGAGCAGTGCGAGGCCAGATGCCGCGACGTCGAACCCCCGCTTGAGCAGCAGCGTCGAGCGCGAGGCGTCGCCGGTGTTGAACTCGACGACGGGCAGGTCCGCCACGTGGCTGAGCTGTGCGGCCGTCCCGAACATCGCCCGGGTGGGCGGCACGACGGTCAGCCTCACGTCTTGCTGCCGGCAGTACGCGAGCAGCGGCGCGATCATCGATTCGTCGGTGACCCTCGACGCAAGAATGATGCGGTCGACGCCCTCGAATGCTTCCGCGTAGTCGCTCGGCTCGACCTCCCAGGCGGACCGCAGACCCACGAGCTCGGCGTGGATGTCCGGGAACAGCGCGAGCTTGCGCGTGACCGCCTCTGCCAATGGATCCTCGCCGAGCACGAACACGCGGTCGGTCGCCGTCAGGGCGCGCCAGAGCCACCGGAACGTGCTGCGGAAGCAGAAGGCAAAGGCACCCGTCAGGAGCCAGGCGACCAGGGCGGTTTTCAAGGTCACCTCACGGACGGGCAGTACGATCAGCAGGAGCATCGTCGCGACCGTGCCGCTCATCGCCCACCCGAAGATCTCGGGCACCTCGTCGACGGAGAGGTGACGAAGCGCGTGCCGGTCGCGGTCGTACAGGCCGTGGAGCTTCGCGAGCAGGATCCAGAGCGGGAACACCGCGAGCAGCGGCGCCGCTGCTACCAGACTCCCGCGCTCGAGGAACGCGAGCGCGGAAATCGTCAGGCAAACCGCCAGCGCATCGCCGGTCGCGAGCATGCGGCGAAGCAGGGGCTCGCGGGCCGCCCCGGTGATCCAGGCGTGGCCAGGCGAACGCTCTTCGGCGACCTCGATCGCCTCAGGTGCAACTGTTAGTTCTTGGTAGGCCACGTGGTCATGCGGCTGCGCTTGTGCATAAAAAATCCACAGGTTGTGGACAGCACTCGCAGTGCGAGCCGCATTACTCACCCCCATCCCCCGAATCCCGCTACCAGCGGCTTTTTTGCTGGCGCTGCCGGACTATAACGAGATGCGCTCGTTTTGACAATCCCCTCGCAAATTGCGCTCGCGACTAACTTTCCACAGCGATCTTCACAGGCGTTGTGGATGAGGGACCGATGCCCCTTGAAGTGGAGCAGCAAATAGCGAAAGATGGATGTTCGTTTCTCTAGAGGAGGGGGAGGTTCATGCATAAGGCCAGACTCGCCGTCGCGACGGTGGCCCTGTCGCTTGCAGCGCTAGCCGCCGCACCACTCGCTCTCGCCGAGGCGACTCGGACCTGGGTCTCAGGAGTCGGCGACGACGCGAATCCCTGTAGCCGAACGGCGCCATGTAAGACGTTCGCAGGGGCGATCTCGAAGACCGCAGCGCGGGGCACCATCAATGCTCTTGACCCCGGCGGCTTCGGCGCTGTCACGATCTACAAGCCGATCACGATCAACGGCCGCGGGGCGATGGCCGGCATCCTGGCGGCTGGGACTACCGGCGTCAGGATCAACATTGATTCTGCAAACCCGAACCCGCCTGGGCCCAACGACCGAGTGATCCTCCGCAACCTCGACATCGAGGGCGTCGGCACGGGGATCTCGGGCATCCAGTTCATCAAGGGCAAGTCACTGAGCGTCTCGAACACGAACATCTCCGGCTTTACGAACGGGATCTGGATGAACGGGCCGGGCAAGCTGACCGTCCGCAACAGCCAGATCAACGAGGGCACCTACGGGATCCTCGCCGGGCCGGCGACCGGCACGGTCAAGGCCTCGATCATCAACACGGATGTCTTCGGGGCCACCTGGGGCATCTATTCCGGCGCGGTAGGCCGCATGAGCGTTTCCGGCGGCGAGTTTGCAGATAACGGGACGGCGTTGGCGGCGCGGAACGGCGGGACGCTCAACGTCCGAGGTGCTCTCGTCGAGGGCAATGGAATCGGACTAGTCGCGGAGAGCGGCGGGAAGTTGCGCGCTGCTTTCTGCACGGTGACGGACAACGTGCTCGGACTGAGTTTCACGGGGGGTCAACTCATCTCTCACGGGGGCAACGTCGTCGAGGACAACGACACCGACGGGTCGTTCAGCTCGACCTTGCCTACGAAATAGACACTTCGCTGCGGGCCGGTCTCACGGCCGGCCCGCAGCCTCCACGGGAGCGGCTTCTCGGTTGCCGGCACTCACAACGGATCTTTTTGCGCTTCAATCTGACCGGGGCGCGTAGAGATGACCGAGCAAATTGCCGTCAGTGACGAAGCGATCGAGGCTGCGCCTCAACCGCTCATCCTGCGCACCGCGATCGTGCACGACTGGTTCCAGGGCTTCCACGGCTCGGAGCGCGTCGTCGACGCGATGCGGACCGGGCTGTTCGCCGCGGGCAACGAGCCCGACGTGTACACGTTTCACGCTGCACGCGAGCTGCTCCCGGAGGGACTGGCGGCTGCGATCGTGCGCGAGTCGCGCGTCGCCCGCCTCCCGGGGATCCGGCAGCAGGGCCACGATCCGGGCCGGTGGCGCTACCTGCTCCCGCTCATGCCGAGGTACTTCCGCCGCTTGCCACTCGACGACTACGACCTCGTGATCGCCTCCTCGCACGCGTGCGCGGTGCAGGCACGCCCGCGTGAGGACGTGGTTTACGTCTGCTACTGCTACACGCCGATTCGCTACGCGTGGCTGGCGGGTGACGATCGCGACCGCGTCGGTGGAATCAAGGGGGCAGCCCTACGCGCGGCTGCAAGCCGGCTCCGCCGCTCCGATCTCGAGGCGTCCCGGCGACCCGACCTCTACATGGCGATCTCGTCGGCCGTCCGGGAGCGCGTCCAGCGCTTCTACGGCCGCGACGCCGCCGTCGTCCATCCGCCGGTTGACGTCGAGGACTTCACCCCGACGCAGGGCGATCCGGATCACTTTCTCTGGGTGCACAGACTCGTCCGGTACAAGCGCCCCGATCTCGTGGCTGAGGCGTTTCGAGATCTGCCCTATCGCCTGACGATGGTCGGAGTCGGCCCGATGGAGGCGGAGCTGAGAAAGAACCTGCCGCCGAACGTCGAGTTGCGCTCGTGGGTGTCCCGCGAAGAGCTCATCCAGCTGTACCAGCAGGCCGGCGGCTTCGTCCATGTCGGTGAAGAGGACTTCGGGATCACAATGGTCGAGGCCCTCGCGGCGGGAACGCCGGTGATCGCCCTCAATGCCGGGGGCGCACGGGACATCGTCCGGGACCGGGTGGACGGGGCCTTGATCGGCGCAACTGATGTCTCCGCGCTACGTGACGCGGTTCGCAGTGTGAGGAATACGGCCTGGAGCGCCGAAGACCTCAATCGGCGCGCAGGATCGTTCTCTCGCGCACGCTTCATCCAGAAGTTGAGCTCTCACATACGAGATCAGATGGACAGCCGCCGCAATGCGAACTAACACCGGTCAAAATACGTCGAGGCCCCGAGCTGTTGACTAGTCTGCAATCGCAAGTAACTATGAGACCGACGCCCACCTGTCGGACGGGGACCTCGAATGCGCGTGGGCTAAGGGGATGTAGAGGGGACTAATGCGAACACACAGCGCCCATGACGAGCGAGGAACACTGCGGGATTACCTGCAGGTCGTCCGTCACCGGAAGTGGCTCATCCTGGTGGTCGTCGTGCTCGTGCCGCTCACGGCCGTCCTCTTGTCGCTCCGGCAGGAGCACATGTACAGGGCCACGTCGCAGGTGCTGCTCGGGAACCAGAACCTCGCGAATGCGCTGACGGGAACACAGCAGTCGACCGGCGTGAGCGTGCCGGCCGATCGTGTCGCGCAGACCCAGGCGGACCTGGCGCGCGTTCCCGAGGTCGCCAGACGAGCGCTTAAGTCAGTTGGTCTCGTCGACCGGCAGCCGGCAGACCTGATCGCTCACTCGAGCGTCACGGTCAACCAGAACGCCGACCTACTCAAGTTTTCGGTTAACGACCATGATCGAGCCCTCGCCAGGCGGTTGGCCACCGCGTATGCAGGGAGCTTCGTCAGCTACCGGCAGCAGCTCGACGCGGCCTCGATCCACCGGGCCAGGGCAGAGCTTCAGAGGAGGCTCGAGGCATTGCCGCTCAAGAAGGGGCCGCTCTATCAGGGCCTGGTCGAAAAGGACCAGCAGCTTGCGACGTTGGAAGCTCTGCAGACGTCGAACGCCTCTGTGGTCGAGAACGCCGACAAGACCGAACTGGTGCAGCCAAAGCCGATGCGGAACGGGTTCCTTGGTCTAGGGCTCGGGCTCCTGCTCGGGCTCGGACTGGCCTTCCTGTGGGAAGCGATCGACACCCGCGTTCGCTCGAGCGAGGAGATCGCCGACCGTCTCGAGTTGCCTCTGCTGGCACGTCTCCCCGAACCTCCGAAGGAGCTACGTGAGTCCTTCAAGCTGGCGATGCTCGAGGACAACACCGGCATGGCTTCAGAGCCCTTCCGGATGCTGCGTACGAATCTGGACTTCGCGAACCTCGGACACGGTTGTAAGTCGATCTTGATCACTAGCGCAGTCCAGGGCGAAGGGAAGTCGACGACTGTCTCCAACCTCGCAGTCGCGCTCGCTCGCAAGGGCCGGCGGGTGATCCTCGTCGACCTTGATCTCCGGCGGCCGACCCTGAGCAAGTTCTTCGGCCTGGGCGGGTGTCCGGGAGTAACAGATGTAGCTGTAGGGACTCACGATCTCGACTCTGCGATCGCGACGATCTCGACCGCGGCGCCCACCGAAAACGGGCGGGCAAGCGGGAACGGCGCGGCCAAGGTGGAGGCCTTTCTTCAGGTTCTCCCTGCCGGCCCGCCGCCGCCGAGCCCCGGCGACTTTCTGGAGACGCCACAGCTCGAGGAGATCCTGCGGACACTCTACGACAGGGCAGACATCGTCCTGATCGACTCGCCCCCGTTGCTCCATCTAGGCGACTCGGTCTCGATTGCGAGCAAGGTCGACGGCATCGTCGTCGTGACCCGGTTGGACGTCATGCGCCGGGCGATGCTCACGGAGCTCCATCGCTTGCTCGAGGTGACCCCGGCGCGCCCGCTCGGCTTCGTTGTAACCGGCGCAGAGGCCGACGAGGGCTACGGCTACGGCGGCGGGTACTACCACGCGCAAGAGGAAACGGTTGAAGAGCAGGCGGGCGTCACGCAATGAGTGCGTCTATGTCGCCACCCGCCCGCCCGGCGACGACCTTCCGGGTCGGCTAACAGCGGACGCAGAGCCAGTGGGGCGAGGCGGCCGGGTGGAACCACGTGGAGGGCGACCTTGACTGTCAGTCTCGTGCGCGAAACACAGATTCCGAGCGTCGTTCCGTCTGGGCTCCGCGTCCTGCTGGACGCACGCTGGCTAAGCCGCGGCGGAGCCGGTCGAGCCACCGAGCTACTGTTGCGGGGGCTTCAGAAACTCGAGCCCGCAGGACAATGGTCCGTCTGGGGGCCTGCCGAGCTGGAGGACTATCTGTGGCCTACGGCTCAGTTCTTCCCGGACGAAACCTCTCCGCGCTCCTTCTTCGGCCAGCGCGCGTTTCGCCTCCCCCCTCACGACACGGCGATTTTCATGCACCAGATCCGCCCGTTGCGGGCGAAGAAAGCGATCGCGGTGATTCACGACACGATCCCAGTTCGGTGGGGCGCCAACAGTCTCGAGCGGCGAATCAAGCGCGCTTACCTCGGCTGGAGTGCGCGACGGGCTGCGCGGATCATCACCGGGTCTCGATATTCCGCGGACAGCATCGCCACGGATCTTGACATCGACCGCGCCAAGATTCACGTGATCACGTACCCCACCGACACGCCCCTCGCGGTGGCGGTTCGTGAGCAGGGCTCCTCCTACGCGTCGTCCAAGACGGCTTTGTACGTGGGGCGATTCGCGCGCCACAAGAACGTCGAGCTCCTGGTCCGAGCATTTCCCGGCACGAGTTTCGCGCGCTCCGGCGGGCAGCTGGTTGCTGTCGGGGGCTCGCCTCGTGAGACGGCAGCGCTTCAGGAGCTCGTTCGCGAGTTGGAGCTCACCTGCGTCGACATCCGGCCGGTTTGCTCAGACGAGCAGCTGGTGCACTTGTTCGCAGGCTCCCGCTTCCTGGTCATGCCCTCCCTTGAGGAAGGGTTCGGGCTGCCCGTCTGGGAGGCATTGTGTGCAGGAGTCCCGGTTTGTGCGAGCTCGGCCGGCGCACTGCCGGAGGTTGCCGGCTCGGTCCCTTGTTTTCCGATGACCGACATCGCCGGCGTGCAAAGAGCAGTCGACGCCGTTGCCGACGAGCCGGCGCGCTTCACCCGCCCAGCCCAGGATGAGCGCGGCGTCGAGGAATTCGCGCGAGATTTTCTCGAACTGGCGTTTGGGAGCGCCCCGTGAGGCGCGTCGCGCCAGTGCTCGGCTCCGTGTCCCTGGAGACTCCCTCCTGGCTCGCGGTCGCCGTTATGACCGCTGCGGCCGCGGGCGCCAGCCTGGCTGCCGTTCCCCCCGCGCAGACGCCCCTCGTCGTGGTCGCTTTTGCGGGCTTGCTGGCACTTCCTTTGGCGGTAACCCGGCCGCATTGGTTCCTGTACGGCGGGCTCTTGTTCGCCTCATCGGATCGGCTGTTTGCCGCTGATTTCGCCGGACTGACGGTCAAACCGGGCTACGTGTGCTTCGGGTATGCGCTCCTCGGTTCGCTCCTGATCCCGCGTCCTCACAGGCAAACGCTGACCGCCGTTCCGGGCGTACGGCTGATCGTCCTGGGCATCGCCGGTTTCCTCGGCGTCTACGTATTGGCTGCACTCTTGTCGGGCGACCTGGGTGCGGGGGCGAAGAAGCTGCTGGTGATCGTCGTCGGCGCGCTCGTGCCCGCCGCAGCGATCGTCCGCTTGCTCGATACGCCGGCCGCCATCCGCACGGCATTACGGGCGTTCGCCGTTGGGCTCGTAGTGACCGCGAGCTACGGCCTGTACCAGTTCGCCGCAGGCTACCTCGGGCTGCCTCAGGGTTTCGAGTACGAAGGTGTCGCAGGCGGGCTCCACCGGATCAGCGGCTTCTCCTTCGAGCCGAACTTCTTCGCGGTTTACCTCGTCGCTGGGCTGCCGCTCTTGATGATCGATGCCGCCCGAAACACCTGGCGGACAAGCTTGTCGCCAAGGGCGCTCTTGCTGATCGTCCTGGGGGCAGCCATCCTCGCCAACAGCCGAGCGACGTTCGTGTCGCTACCTGTTTCGCTGCTCGGGTTTCTCTATCTCTCGAATTCTCGCCGCTTTGCGCAAGCGGCCCGCCGGGCTCGGGCCCTGGTGCCGATCGTTGTCGGAGCAGTGCTAGTCGGCATCGTGCTGAGCGCCGCGGGATTCCACGCCACAACCTTCGCCACGGCTCGCGCGGCAAGCATCTTCAACCCGAACGAGAAGGCCTCGAACGCGCCGCGGCTACAGCTCTACCGGGCGGCAAAGGCGATCGCGCGCGAACACCCGGTCCACGGCGTCGGCCCGGGCAACCTGGGGCCTGCGCTCGCCCGGCGTCACATCGTCTTCACGCAGGGCCACAGCGTGACCGCGAACAACATCTGGCTCGAAGCGGCAGGCGAGGGTGGGCTCGCCACGATCCCGTGCATCGCGATGATCATCGCTGGAATGGCCTGGATGCTTGTGCGGGCACGGTCCGTCGAGGCGCGGGCGCTTGCCCTTGGAGCCCTCATGTTCGTAACGCTCAACGGGCTCGTTGTTTCGTTCATGTGGGACCTGAAGGTGTGGACCGTGATCGCGCTTGCTGCTGTCGTGGCGCTGAGGCTTCCCGACGACCCAACTGCCAGTGAGCGCGTCGAGCCCGGCTAGCGACTTAGCGAACGCTGCGGAGCTCCGCTCGCCCGGCCAGAGGGCCGGTTTCTTCAGCGCATCGTTCTCGGTTCTCGTCACTAACGTCTGCGCCGGGCTCCTGGCAGTCGGCACTCAGATCATCACCGCGCGGGTACTCGGCCCGGCCGGCCGCGGCCAGTACGTGCTGATCACGCTGGTCACGGTCATCGGTGCCACGGTCGGCAGCGTCGGCCTTCCGCCTGCGACGGTGTTCTTCACCGCGAGACGGACGCATTCGCGTCGCGCGATCGTCGACGGAAACCTCTTCATCAGCGTCGCCGTCGGCGCGGCCATTTTCCTGGTCGGCACGACCGCGGTCTTCCTCGCTCCCGCCGGTTGGATCCACACGAGCAGGTGGCTGATCGTCGTCGCCCTCGCGTGCATCCCTCTGATGCTGATCTTCACCAGCCTCCAGGCCGTCTACCAGGGCGAGAACCACTTTCGAACGATGAACGCGTTGTCGGTTCTGCAGACCGCATTTCCACTCGCATTCAGCTCTGTAGCCCTCCTGGGACTTGGCCTGCACCTGGGCGGAGCGGTCTATGCCTATGGCGCCGCGGTGCTGGCGACCGCGAGCGTGGCCGTGGGCCTGGCCGCCCGGGCCGGGGGAATCCAATTCCGACCTCCGTGGGACTACATCAAACGAGCCGTGAAATACGGTCTCCAAGTCCAGTTCAACTACATCGCAGCGTTCCTCACCTATCGCATCGACATGGTGCTCGTAGCCGCCCTCGCCAGCTCGGTTGCCGTCGGGTACTACTCGGTCTCGGTCGTGATCGCCGAGCGAGTCTGGCTGCTTTCGCTGGCGATCAGCACCGTGCTGCTCCCTCGGATCGCCGGTGAGACGAGCGAGCGCGTGCGGCAGCGCACGACGGCTCAGGCGACTCGGGCAACTTTTTGGCTGTCGAGCGCAATCGCCCTGTTCCTCTTTGCGTTCGGCCGCGAGCTCATCTCGCTCCTGTTCTCCAGCGAGTTCGCCCGGTCTGCAACGGCGCTGAACGGGCTGCTGCTCGGGATCGTCCTGTTCAGCGTGTCGCGGATCCTGGTCAACGATCTTGCCGCCCGAGGCCGGCCGATCGTCAACGCCTACGTGAGCTATACGTGTCTCGCGGTCAACATCGGCGCGAATCTACTGCTGATTCCCGCCTATGGGATCGCGGGCGCTGCTTGGTCGAGCTCGATCTCGTACGGTCTCGCCTGCCTGATGACCATGGTGATCTACTGCCGGCTGACGGGCTCCTCCGCCTGGAAGCTCATCTCGCCCACGCTACTCGTCAGTGACCTTGGCTCGGCTCTGCGCCGGCGCCGACGCCCACCTGTCGTACCGGATCTGTGATGCCTGAAGCGCCGACGGTAGTTCTCATCTCGTATCACTATGCGAAGTCCAAGCGCAGGGGTGGTTTCCACGCCCTGGCCGACAGCTACCGGCGACTGGGCTGGAACGTCGTTTTCGTGACCGCGCCGATCAGCAGAATCTCTCGTCTGAGACGGGACCATCGGCTCGGCTACGACACATTGCGCGAGCGCAATCGGCTGATCCAGATCGACGACCGGTACTGGAGCTACGTCCTGTACTCCCTGATTCACCCGGTCGATTTCCGGAATCGCTTGCTGAACCGCCTTGGAGGCTGGCTCCTCTTCGCCTATCGACACGTCCGTTTCGGCGCGCTCGAGGACGTGCTCAAAGCGGCAGACCTCATCATCGTCGAGAGCACGGCTGCGCTGGTGCTCGTCGATCGGCTGCGAGAGCTCAATCCCTCGGCGAGGCTCGTCTATCGCGTGTCCGACGATCTCCGCACCGTCAATGCGCCTCCCGCTCTTCATGACCGCGAGCTTGCTCTGGCCGAGAAATTCGACATCGTGAGCACCCTGAACAGCACCTTTCAGGCCCGTTTTCAGCACCTTGGGACGGCTGAGCTACAGCCGCACGGCATCGACCGGGACGTGTTCGACCGCCCCAGTGTTTCCCCCTACGTTCCCGGAACCCTCAATGCGATCTTCGTCGGCGTGTCACTCCTGGACGAGGAGTTCTTGAAGATCGCGTCTGAGCTGCGGCCAGAGTGGTCTTTCCATGTCATCGGCCCGGTGAGCGGCCCGCAGGCTCAGAACATCACCTACTACGGGGAGATGCCCTTTCGAGAGACGGTGCCGTTCATCGTTCACGCCGATGCGGGACTCCAGACGAGGCGATGGACGGTCGGCGCCGAAACGCTCAGCGACAGCCTGAAAGTGCAGCAGTACACCTATTGCCGCCTGCCGATCATCGCGCCCACGTTTCTCCGGAGCGATCGTCCGAACCTGTTCTGCTACGAGCCGGGGGACCCAGACTCGATTGCCCGAGCGCTGGACGCCAGCCGGGCGTTCGACGGACGCGCTGAGCTGCAGCAGCTCGTCTCCTCGTGGATGGAGGTTGCCCAAAGGTTGGCGCCGCCGAGTAAGGCTCAAGCGCCGGCGCCTGACTCGTACGGTCAAAAAGCAGAGGCGACCAGGCGCTAAATGCTGAGGCCGCTGACGTCACTCAAGCGCCGCCTCCTGGGGAGGCCCGCCCGCGGGCTGAAGACGGATTCCCCAGCGTGGTACGACAGTGCCTACGACAAGGCGACCGACTACTGGGAGCCTTATTACAAGTCCGAATACTTTCCCATCTGGGCAGTGATGGCCGATCGTCTCGTCACCGCCGGTGCGCGGCGGATCTTGGATATCGGTTGTGGGCCGGGCCAGTTCGCGGCCTACCTCAGCGAGCTGGGGATGTCCGTCACGGGGATCGACTTCAGTCCCAAGGCGATCGAGCTCGCGCGCCAGGCCGCGCCTGCGGCGGAATTCCACGTCGGCGACATCATGGACAAGCAGTGGTACGCCGATCCCTATGACGCCTACGTCTGTACCGAAGTGCTCGAGCATGTCGAGCGGGACGGCGAGCTCATTGCCTCGTGGACGTCCGGTGTGCGGTGTCTCTGCACAGTGCCGGACTTTCCGTGGGAGAGCCACGTGAGGCACTTCGAGAGCGAAGCCGACGTCAGCGCCCGGTACGCGGAATTCTTTCGATCGCTGTCGACGAGCACGTTCAAGAAGGCCGGCAGCGTGCGGCATCCAGTGCTCCAGCACTTCCTTTTCGACGGCATTCGGGCCTAAAGAGCCCGTTTCACCGTTCGGTGTGCTCTAGGGCTCGTTGCCCCGCTTTGTGACTAGAGCGCTCCAAGTTCGTGAAATAGCTGATTCAAGGGATTTCCATCCCTTATCCGCGGGCCGATCCTTGCGTAGCGCGCCCTCCGCGCTGACCCACGCCCCTGGCCCCCCAAGGAAGGTAGTTGATGCAGCACCTCTTCTTGCGTTGGTCCGCTGTCGCTGCGTTGTCGACGGTACTCGCGACAACGTTCGCCGCCGGCCAGACGGCCGCATCGGTGAAGCTGATCCCGGTCGTTCCGCCGATCGGCATGAACTCCCACATCGGCGAGTACGGATCCGATGCGGCGCGCGGGGCTGCGTTCGACAAGATCGCAGCTTCCGGTGCGCGATGGGTACGCCTGGACCTGTACTGGACTCGTTTTCAGCCGGACGGGCCGAATACCTACAACGGCCCATACCTGGCTCTCGTCGATCGAGCCGTGAACCAGGCTACAGCGCGAGGACTAGGGGTCCTGGGCGTTCTGCAAAACACTCCGGCCTGGGCGAACGGAGGACGCGGCCCAAACACACCGCCTACCGACGTGTACGACTACGCTCGCTTTGCCGAGTGGGCCGCCGACCATTTCAAGGGCCGCGTATCTGCGTGGGAAGTTTGGAACGAAGAGAACATCTCACGGTTCTGGACCGGATCGGCTGCCCAGTACGTGCAGCTGCTCAAGGCCGCCTACCCGGCGATCAAGACGAGCGATCCGGATGTACCGGTGGTGTTCGGAGGAACCTCCGAAAACGATGACGTTTGGATTCGACAGGCCTACGCCGCAGGCGCGCGAGGCTTCTTCGACGTTATGGCCACGCACCCGTACGTTGCCGGCGCGCGGGCGCCCGAATCTCCCGACGACGGGCATGCCCACTGGCTGACGCACATTCAGGTAATCCGCGACTTGATGGTCGCGAACGGCGACGGCCGCAAACCAATCTGGTTCACCGAATTCGGGTGGTCTACGGGAACAACCGGCGTTACCGAGCAGCAGCAGGCTGATTACCTCGTCCGGACGATCCAGCTCGTACGCAGGCGCTACCCCTTCATTTCTGCCATGTTCTGGTACAACGACCGCAATACCGCGATGGGCAACGACTGGGAAGACAACCTCGGTCTGCTCAAGCGAGACCTCTCGGAAAAGCCGGCGTACACCGCTCTCAAGGCGTTCCTCGCGAACCCGCCTCCGCCGCCTCCGGACCCTCCGTCTCCACCGCCTCCACCTGTGCCCCCGCCTCCGCCCAGTCCGCCGCCTCCGGTCATTGCGCCGAAGCAGAAAAGATCGGCGATCGCGGGTTCAGTTCACGTGCGCGTCGTAGGCGTTCTCTCGCCGCGCGAGCGTCGCCTTGCTCAGCGGCAACGCGCGCGGCAACGAGCCAAAGCCGCCAGTCGGCGGCATCACGCTCGGTCGCGGCGTCGATAGCGCGCCGGGCCGCGCCTAGACGGCCACCCTGCTCATAGATCAGGGCGAGCTGGAGGTAGGGGCTCGCCGCCCAGGGCTCCAGGTCGTGGGCCTCGAGCGCTGCGTCTCGGGCCGCCGCCGTATCGCCACGCAAGGCGGCCGACTGGCTGGTACGCAGCCTGAGCTCGGTCAGCATGGGCACGGCCTCCGCGAAGACGATCAGCGGGACGACCAGGCCGGCCACGGCGGTGACCAACCGAACGTTTCCCGTTACCGACACGCGAGGCCCTCGTGCCGAGGCAAATCTCGCGAGCAGGCCCAGGCAGGCGAAGGCCACGACCGAGACGATCGTGACCTCCCACATCCAGTCGATTCCCGCCGCCACGGCATAGGCCGCGAAGGCGCCGCCGGCGCCCGCCAACGCCGTGCGTCCATCGGGGGGAGCGCGCCGGGCGGCCACCACGGCGCCTATGAACGCAGCCAGGAACGCGCTGACGAGCAGCACGAGCCCGATGAGGCCGAGCTCCCCGAGGGTGCCGAGATACACCGAGTGGGCGTAGCGCGTGAAGTACGGGAAGCTCTGGTGCTGGGCCCACCAGGCCTCCCAGGAGCCGGCGCCTCGGCCGACGAGTGGCCGGGTTCGGAACTCGTCGACGGAGGCGGACCAGAACTGCCAGCGCCCGTTCCCGCGCCCGCTCAGCAGATGAGCAGAGGTGAAGTTCTTCTGGGCATAGCGTCCAGGCGGCTGCTTGAACTCCTCGAACCGGCGAATCGGGTGCACGGCGATGAGCGCGACCAGGACTGCCGCGGCGGTCAGCACGACAACTCCCCATCCGACCGCGGCGGGGATCCGCAACCGCGGTGGAGACCAGGTCAGTCCTGCGAACGCCGCACCCGTGGCCAGGCACGAGACAGCGATCCATGCGGCGGCGCTATGGCCCTGGCTCGCGGCGGCTGCAGACCCCAACGGGCCGTCGACGAGGGTGTCCCGGTTAGCCAGCACCGCAAGCGCCCCGGCCGAGCCGGCAGCCGCGGTGACTACAGCCACCGCGGCTTGCCAGCGTCGTCCCGTCAGGACGAGGAACGTCAGGGTCCCGATCAGCGCAGCTCCAACCGCCCCGCGTGAGGAGGTGAGGTAGATCGCGGCCGTGATGGCCGGCGCCGGGACGAGCGCGACCCCACGGGCGAGCGGCGAGCGCCCCGCAGTCGCAGCGCGGAAGAGCAGCGGAAAGCCGAGCGCGAGCAGGATGCCGAGCCCGTTCCAGTAGTCGACCGGGTACGTGAGTCGAGCAGCTGCTCCCGGGAGCCCCTCGACAAGAGCGGGATGGCTGAGGTGGCCGGGGAAGAGACGGCTGAACAGCGCGAGCCCGCAGACGGCCGAGATCCCGATCGCGAGCCCGTCACACCACACGGGCGCGTCCTCCACTCGGGCGAGCAGATACACGAGCAGGAACACGCCGAGGTAGAGCCCTCCCCGGTCGAAGGCCAGGAATGCACGTTCGGCGCTGTCGGCCCAGATGATCGACAGGCCCGAGAAGAGAACGAATGCCGCGAGGAGCCCACAGGAGACGAGCCCCCAGCCGCTGAACCGTTCACGGGGCGCGAGGCGCAGCAGGACGAGCCAGGCGATCGTCCACCACACCGCGACGGCGAGCGCATGTCGCACCACGACGTCGTAAGCGCCGCCGTCGTACGCAAGGCCCAGCACGGTTGCGCTTATCGCCAGGCGTACTAGGATTCGCGTAGGGAGAAGGGTGAAGATGGGGTACAGGAAAACGTTCCGCGTCGGACGGCGCAAGCGAGAGGTCGCTCTGGCCGCGTGTTTGGTCGGCCTTTTCGTGCCCGTTGGCGCGGCCTCTGCCACGAAGAAACCGCCTCCGGGTGCGGTCGACGCCTATCGTGAGAGCGTCCCGACGGCCGATGGTTCGCGCGGGGTCGGAGATGGCAGTGGTCGAGGCCTGCCGCTCTCGCCGAAGGCCCAGAAGGGCCTTCGGAACTCTCCGACGCTGAAGCGCATCGCGACCTCGCCAAAGCTCGGCGCGCCCAGCAAGCGCTTGCATCCGGTGGGAGAACAGGACGCGAGCGCGGCCTCGCTCGGCAGAGGCATCAAGGCAGCTACGGGTGCCCTGGGCAGCGGAAATACGCACATGCTGGCCTTGCTCGCCGCGCTCGGCGCGACCGCAGCCGGGTGCGTGTGGTGGGCCGCCCGCAGGCGCCGCTCGACCCCGGCCTAAGCGCCGGCCGCCGGCACCCCGGAAGGCCGCTCGCCGGGCGGCTTGAACGAAAACGCACAACCTGTCACGATCAAAGGCGTGGTGAGGGTGGGGTACCGTTCGCTGATTGTTTTCTGCGCGGTTCTGGCTGCTCTGCTTGCTGCCCCCGCCGTCGCGTCTGCCGCTGATCTCACGACCGTCAAGACCTCGACCCAGAGCTACGGCCACGCGGGCGGGCGAATCGTCGCGCGAGCAACCGTCAAGGCGAGAACACGCGTCCGCAAGGCGTCGACGCTGCGCTTCTACCTGTCAAGCGACCAAGTCCGCGATTCCGCGGATCTCCTCGTCTCCGAGAGCGTGCGCGTCGGCCGCCTCCGCGCCCGCCGAAGCTCCCGCGCCGCCGTGATCGTCTCGGTTCCGCAGACGGCGAAGGTGGCGACCTACTACCTGATCGCCTGCGCCGACGACCTGAGCGTCGTGGCGGAGACCAACGAGACGAACAACTGCCGTTCTTCGAAGGCCGGCATCCAGCTGACCGCGGACACAATGACGAGCCGGCGGTTGATCGACGCGGCCGTCGAGCGCGGTCAGATCACCCCCGCAACCGGTCTTGCGTATCGCGTCTACGCAGCGTTCGGTGACCCGCGGCTACCGGCCAGGCTCGACGGCGACGACATCGGCGCGGTGGGCGACGACGCGGCGCTGCGCGCCGTGACGGCCGCGTGGCCGACGCTCCCCAGAAAGATCCGGGCTGCCCTGAGGCCCTTCTACCGTCCGCCGCTGTACAAGGGCAGCTGGGCCGGGCGCGGGGCGGCCCTCGCCGCCCCGCAAGCCGGCGCCGCGCGCTGCGACTCCGACGAGGAGCTACGCGACAAGTTCTACGTCAACGTCCCGACCGCGAACGGGAAGGTGCGGATCTGGTGGCGGAACGGCACGCCCTATTCCGCGAAACTGGGCACGGCCGCGAGCCGGATCGCGAAGGAGGTCAACAATTCGATCTGGCCCAAGCTGACGGCTCTGATGGGCCGCGCGCCGCTCTCCGATGCCGGGGTCAAGTGCTACCACGGCGAGGACGGGCGCTACGACATCTATCTCTACTTCGACAAGGATCTCAAGGGCGGCGCGAGCGCGCTGACGATCGCGTACGACCCGGCCCGTTGCACGCACACCCCGGCGTTCACGGTCGTCGACGTCCGCCAGCGGACGACGCGCTGGGAGATCGCGCACGAGCTCTTCCACGCGATCCAGTTCGCTTACACCTACCACTCGAGCTGCAAGGACTACGAGGCGATGGACGAGGCGACGGCGACCTGGGCGGGCAACTACGTCTACCCGAGCGACGACCTCGAGCACGAGTACCTGGGCCTGCTCAGCCGAATCAACGGCCTCTACGGCTCGTTCGGGTTCGTGGGCTACAACGACTGGACGTTCTTCTACTCGATGACCCAGCACTACGGGAACGCGTCGATGCGCAAGCTCTACGCGAACACTGAGTCCTTTGACGACATCGACGCGATCGACCACACCGTCCCCGGCGGGATCGACCACTTCTGGCCCGTGTTCATCGCGGACAGCTGGAACCAGGCGCCTCTACTCGACAGCTCGTTCTGGAAGTGGGACGTGATCGACGACAAGCCGTGCGGCTACGCGTGTGTCGAGGACGCCAACACGGCGCTGTACCCCGGCACTCACGCGCACAAGATGAGGCTGATCCTCGACATGGGCGGGATGGAGAAAAACGATCTCAGCGACTATCGCTTCGAGGACCCGAACGTGCGCTACATCAAGTTCAAGAACCCGGGCTACGGCGCCCCGAAGGGTCTGTCACTGCTCGTCCTCGTCCAGTTCGCAGACGGGCATTGGAGCCGGCCCGACTGGCTGCACAGGGACAAGGTGACGTTCTGCCGCGATGATCCGTCCGAGAACGTGAAGCGGATCGTCACCTGGTACGGGAACAGCCTCCACCCGAAGTCGTCGTGGCAGCAGGCGCGCGTTAGCGGGGAAGGGGAATTCGAGATCCGCGATGCCTGTGAGAGCTACACCTACAAGATTCTCAGCGCGTCACTGACGACGCATGCGACAGGCTCGCCGGGGAACGACCCCTGCGCACTCGGGGGGTTTACGACGACCGAGACGCGCCAGCTGACCAGTCAGCCGGTGACCCAACCGACGCCGCTCGTGAGCAAGCTCGAGTCGAAGACGGTGAACGGCACGCGCTACGTCAGCGGGAAGATCGAGGCCTCGATCAAGATCTTCTACAAGGACAGCGTCACCAGCTGCCAGTTCACGCCGACCGGTATCGCGTCGTGCTCGTTCAATGCGCCCGAGCAGTCGTATGCCGGGAACGTCCGCTTCGACGTCGATTACCAGCCGTGGACGAAATCCACCGCCCAGCTGAAGGGATCGTGGGACGTGCCCCCTGCCGAGATCGGCGTCGCGAGCGGGAGCTACGTAACCAACTGCATCTTCCCGTACCTCTACTTCTCGTTCCCGCCCGAGGAGAGCGTCGCGAACGTTCCGCTCACGCAGTTCACCGGCACTACTGAACAGACGATCGCCTTTTCGGGGAGCAAGAAGTTCGAGAAGGACGAGGGCGGCGGCTACAAGACAACGGTGACCTACGACTGGGTGATGAAGATCAAGTACCTGCGCGTGGACGAGAACGGCAACCCTCTCTAAAGACGCACCTTCGGCGCACTTGCGCCGATGAGCCGTCGGGCGCGGTTCCTAGACTGGATCGGGTGGCGAAGCTAGCCGTCCAGCACGCGTGCACCGAATGCGGCTACAGCTCCGGGCGGTGGTTCGGAAAGTGTCCGGGCTGTGGCGCGTTCGGGACGCTCGTGGAGGAGGCGCCCGCGGACCGCAAGGCGGCGGCTGCTGCGGCGGCCAAGCCCCTGTTGCGCCTCGTCGACGTCGAGGCCGAGGAGGCGACGCGGATCGGAACGGGCGTGGACGAGCTCGACCGCGTGCTCGGCGGCGGTCTCGTCCCGGCGTCGCTGGTGCTCGTGGGCGGGGAGCCCGGCGTCGGCAAGTCGACGCTGCTGCTGGCCGCGCTTGCGGCGATCTCCCGTGAGCGTCGAGCTCTGCTCGTCACGGGCGAAGAGTCGACGGCGCAGGTGAAGCTGCGCGCTGCCCGGCTCGGCGGCGCGGAGAAAGTGGAGATCCTCGCCGAGACCGAGCTCGAGGCCGTCTGTGCGACCCTGGAGAGCGAGCGGCCGGACGTCTGCGTGATCGACTCCGTCCAGACGTTGTACTCGGCCGAGCTCGGTTCCGCTCCGGGATCGGTGGTGCAGGTGCGCGAGGCCGCGTCGCGGCTGCTGCGCGTGGCCAAGGAATCCGGCGTAGCGACGTTCCTCGTCGGCCACGTGACCAAGGACGGCGCCGTCGCGGGCCCGCGCGTGCTCGAGCACCTGGTCGACTGCGTGCTCCAGTTCGAGGGCGACCGCTACCACGCCCATCGTGTGCTGCGCGCGACGAAGAACCGTTTCGGCTCGACGAACGAGATCGGCATCTTCGAGATGACGGGAACGGGCCTCGTGGGCGTGCCGGAGCCCTCCGAGCTCTTCGGGAGGACTGCGGACCAGGAGATCGGCGCCGCCGTCGCCTGCGCCCTCGAGGGCACTCGCCCGATCCTGCTCGAGGTACAGGCGCTCGTCGCGCCGACCGACCTCGCCATGCCGCGTCGCGTGGCGACCGGGATCGATCCCAAGCGCCTCGCGATGATCGTCGCCGTGCTCTCCCGTCACGCGCGGGTTGCGCTCGGCCAGGCGGACGTGTTCGTGAACGTCGCCGGCGGCGTCCGGATCGACGAGCCCGGCGCCGACCTCGCCGTCGCACTGGCGATCGCGTCGGCGGCCCGGGGTGTTCCGGTTCACTCGAGCACGGCAGCCTTCGGCGAGATCGGACTGACCGGCCGGCTCCGCAGCGCGACCCAGGAGGACCGTCGACTGGAGGAGTGCGAGAAGCTCGGCCTCGGTGCCGTAGTAGCCCCGGCTGGGACCCGTGGTCGTGGCAAACTACGCATGCTCACGGCAGAGACCGTGAGGCAGGCAATCGGCGCGGGGCTCGATGCAGACGGATCCGACGGATAGAGGCGAACGGAGGCAAGCGGCACCGCTGGGGTTCCCGCGCGGCGCCGCAGACCGCGACGCGCGCCTCGATTCGGCCCTGCTCGCGGCGATCGCACGGATAGCGCCCGGCACCGAGCTTCGGCAGGGGATCGACGACATCATCCGCTCGCGCGAGGGCGCCCTGGTCGTGATCGGCGAGCCTTCCGAGCTCTCGTTTCTGTTCTCGGGTGGGATCCGGCTCGAGCAGCCGTTCACGCCTCAGCTCCTCTACGAGCTGGCGAAGATGGACGGCGCGATCATCGTCAACACCGGCATCTCGAAGCTGGCGCACGCGAACGTCCAGCTGATGCCGGACCCGACGATCCCGTCCGCCGAGACAGGCACGCGGCATCGCACCGCCGAGCGTGTCGCCAAGCAGACGAGCGCGCTGGTGATCTCGATCTCGCAGCAGCGGGAGACGGTGACGCTCTTCGTGGGGCAGAGCCGCTATCAGCTCGAGCCGATCGCCGACGTGCTGGCGAAGACGAACCAGGCGCTCTCCACGTTGGAGACCTACCGCACGCGTCTCGACCAGGTGCTGACCCGGCTGACGGCGCTCGAGTTCCAGAACGCGGTCATGCTCGACGACGTGCTCGTGGTGCTGCAGCGGGCGGAGCTGACGACGCGCATGGCGGACTGGATCGAGCGCGCTTGCGTCGAGCTGGGCTCCGACGGCCGGCTCCTCCGCATGCAGCTGGCGGAGCTCGTGAGCGAGGTGCCGAGCGACAAGGCCGCTGTCGTCTACGACTACCACGCGGAAGGTGGGGTCGAGCGGACGCGCGAAGGCCTCGACGTGCTGGCCGAGATCCCGTACCAGCACCTGCTCGAGTTCGAGCTCCTCTCGGTGCTCGGGTTCCCCGCCTCGACGAGCCCGCTCGACCACGGGGTCTCGCCGCGCGGCTACAGGGTCCTCTCGCACATCCCGCGGCTGCCGGAGAACGTGATCAAGCGGCTCGTCACCGAACTGGAAGGCCTCGACGGGATCGTGCGTGCCTCGCAGCGTGAGCTCGAGGCTGTCGAGGGCGTGGGAGGCGTGCGGGCGCGCGAGATCCGCGAGGGCTTGCGCCGCCTTCAGGAGCACAATCTGGTCGATCGGTACCTTCAGCTCTAGCCCCAGGTGCCACTCGGAAGATCGCTGACGGCCGTTGTTTAGCCCGGCCGCGCCTGCAAAGCCGGCACGGCCTCCAGCCGGCATCGCAAGCGACGCCTTTGGCTTCTCCTTGACCGTCTGAGCAGGGGTTTTTGGGGGGGCCGCGCGAAATACCTGGAAAAATGGCGTTTTTAAGCGGTTTTCGCTACACTTTGATTACCCGCCGACGGTTTTTCCGCCGTCGGCGTTGTGGCGTGTAAAACGACGAAAGGGGAGGTCGGCTTGTACAAGGTCGGCGACAAGGTGGTGTATCCACACCACGGAGCAGGCACCGTCGTGAAGCGGGAATCGCGCGAGATCCTTGGTGAGAAGCGCGAGTACCTCACGATCAAGATCCTTCACAACGACATGACGGTGAACGTGCCGTCCGAGAACGCCGACCAAGTCGGGCTCAGGAAAGTGATCGACGAGCAGATGGTCACGAAGGTGATGAAGGCGCTGACCGGTGGTGGCACGCAGATGCCGAAGAACTGGAACCGGCGCTTCAAGCACAACCGGGACAAGATGAAGACCGGTGACATCTTCGAGCTCTCCGAAGTCGTCCGGAACCTCTCGCTGCGCGATCACGAGAAGGGCCTTTCGACCGGCGAGAAGCAGATGTTCGTCAAGGCGAAGAAGATCCTCGCCAGCGAGCTGATGTACGCCAAGGACATGGACGAGGACGAGGCGGCCGAGTGGCTCGATGACGTCCTCTCCGAAAACGGCTCGAAGAAGAAGACCAAAGTCGCCGCCCCGGCCTAGCCGGTCGTGAGCGTGTGGGCAGTTCTGGTCGCCGCGGGCCGCGGCGAACGGCTTGGCGCGGACCGGCCCAAGGCCTTCGCGCCGCTGCGCGGTAGGCCGTTGATCGCCGAGCCGCTGGCGCGGCTCGACTCCTCCGAGTGGGTCGATGCGATCGTGATCGTGGCCGCGGCCGGCTGGGAGGAGCCGTCGATCCTCGTCTCCGAGGAGCTGGCCTGCGACAAGGTCTCGGAGTCGGTGACCGGGGGAGAGACGCGGGCCGAGTCAGTTCGTAACGGCGTCGCTGCCGTTCCGGAGGATGCCGCGGTGATCGTCGTGCACGACGCTGCCCGTCCGTTCCTGGTCGAGGACGTGCTGGAGCGGGTGATCACCGCTCTCGATGCCGAGTGGCAGGGGGCGGTGCCCGTGCTCCGCCTCGCCGACACGGTCAAGCGCGTGCGCGGGAACGAGATCGTCGAGACGCTCGACCGCAGCGAGCTCGCGGCGGTTCAAACTCCGCAGGCGTTCGTTGCGCCGGTGCTGCGCGAGGCGCTGGCGGGGGATCTCGGCGGTGCCACGGATTGCTCCTCGCTCGTCGAAGCGCGTGGGGGCCGGGTCCGAGCCGTGGAGGGCGACGCGCGGCTGCTGAAGGTGACCGACGAGAGCGATCTTGCCCTCGTCTCCGGGTTGCTCGAAGCGGCGCCGTCGTGATCGTCGACTACCACATGCACCTGCGGGATCCCGAGGAGCAGGTCGACCACAGCGTCGCGGCGATCGAGCGCTTCGTCGAGACGGCGTCCGAGCGAGGCGTGGACGAGATCGGGTTCACCGAACACATCTACTACTTCGAGCAGACGCGGCCGTTCTGGACGGAGCCGTACATGCTCGAGTACTGCGTCAACGACCTCGACGCGTACATCGATGCGGTCGTGGCGGCCAAGGACCGCGGTCTCCCGGTCAAGCTCGGGCTCGAGGTCGACTACTTCCCCGGCACGGAGCCCGGCCTGGCGGAGCTGCTGGCGCGTTACCCGTTCGACTACCTGCTCGGCTCGGTGCACTTCGTGGACGGCTTCCCGGTTGATTCCGAGCCCGGGCTCGTGGATAAGCTCGGGCCCGCTGAGGCGTGGCGGCGATATTTCGTGTGGCTGCGGAACGCGGCCCGGAGTGGGCTGTTCGATTCGCTTGCGCACCCGGATCTGGCGAAGCACCACGGCCCCCGGCCCGACGCGGAGGCGGTGCAATGGCTGCACGAGGAAACGGCGGACGCGATCGAGGCCGCCGGCGTCTGCGTGGAGGTCTCCGCGGCCGGTTTGCGCAAGCCGGTGGGCGAGGTCTACCCGGATGCCGAGTTGCTCGAGGCGTGCCGCGAGCGCGGCGTGCCGATCACCGTGGCGTCGGACGCACACGCGCCGCAGGAGGTTGGCCTCAATCTCGACCGCGCGATCGAGCATGCGCGGGCGGCGGGCTACGAGACGCTGACGGTGTTCGAGGGTCGCCAGCGGCGGCAGGAGCCGCTCGGGTGAACGAGCTCCGGGTCGGCCTGGGCGTGGACGCGCACGCGTTCGCCGACGGCGTGCCTCTGGTGCTGGGCGGGGTCGAGGTGCCGTCCTCGCGCGGGCTCGCGGGTCACTCGGACGGCGACGTGATCGCGCACGCGGTGATCGACGCGGTGCTGGGGGCGGCAGGTAGCGGGGACATCGGCTCGCTGTTCCCTTCCGGCGAGGGGGAGGGGGAGTGGGAGGGAGCCTCGTCGCTGGATTTGCTCGCCCGCGCGTACGAGCGCGTGCGGGAGGCGGGCTTCGAGCTGGTGAACGCCGACTGTGTTCTGATCGGCGAGGAACCGCGGATCGCGGGGCTGCGCGATCAGATGAGCGCGCGACTCGCGGGAGCGATGGGCGTGGACGCGGCGCGCGTCACTGTGCGTGCGACGACGACGGATCGCCTTGGCTTCACCGGCCGCGGCGAGGGCCTCGCGGCCCAGGCTGTCGCACTCCTTCGCGCCGGGTAACGGCTGTTACTGCTTGACGATCGTGGCCAGATAGGCGAGCACGTCGCGCTCGTCCTGGCCGCTGACGAGCTTCGGAGGCATGGTGCTGCCGCCGGACTCGATCTGCGCCTTCGCGCGGGTGAGCGTGACCGAGCTCCCAGCCAGCTTCGGTCCGCTTCCGCCCTCGCCGGCCTGCCCGTGGCACGCGGCACAGTTCTTCGTGAAGACGACTTCGCCGCGATAGGAATCTCCGAGTTGGACCGGCCCGGCCTTCGGGGTGCCCGGCTTCGCCGGGTGGAGCTTCGCGAGCGCGAACGCGCCTCCGGCGAAGGTGAGGAACAGACAGCCTGGGAGCACGACCAGGCGGATCAGGTGCTTTGAGCCCGGCTCGCCGCTTGGCACGCGCCGATCGTAACGGGTAGCGTCGCCTCGAACCCGTGCTCGCGAGCGCCAACTCGACGTACACCGACGTCATGACCTCGGTCTTCTCGTCGACGATCGCCGGGAAAGCCTGGCTCGCGTCCGCGGCCGGGTTGCTCGCGGTGATCCAGGTGAGCACCGGAGCGCGGATCTTCGGGAAGCTCCAGGGCGTGATCCCCCTGCGGCAGCCTTGGGTCGGGCGGATCCACCGTTGGTCGGGCAGGCTCGCCGTTTTCTTCACGCTGCCGGTCGCCTTCCACTGCATCTTTCTGCTCGGCTTCCAGACGACGAGCGCGCGCGTCCTGGCTCACTCGATCGTTGGCTCGCTCCTCTACGGGATCGTCGCGGTCAAGCTCTTCTTCGTGCACGACCCCTTGCACCCACGCTGGGTGCTGCCGGTCGTGGGCGGAACCCTGTTCGCCGCGATCGCGACGCTCTGGGGGACCGGGAGCCTCTGGTACTTCACCGAGGTCCGCTTCGGTTTCTGATCAGGAGGGCAGCGCCACCGAGCCGCCCGTAACGGAGACGAGCCCGTCCGCTTCGAGAGCGGAGACAACCGCGGCGTCGAGCTCCTCGAGCCGGCGCGGCTCGGCGGCGACCAGCCACAGCGTCTCGGCCCGGCGCTGCCTGAACGATCCTTCGAACCGGCCCTGCCTCCGCAGCGGCTCGTACCGGCGTCCGCGTGAGGGGCACGCGCTCGCCAGCGGGCAGACGCCGCAACGCGGCACGCGCGCGAGGCAGATCGTCGCGCCGAGATCCATCAACGCCTGAGCGGCTGCCGCGCTGAACGCGAGCCCGGTTCGCTCCTGGACTCGGCGCACGTTCGTGTCCACCGGCAGCACGTCGTGTTCCAGCGCGAAGCGCGCAACGGCATCGGCTGTGTAACGCCCGACCCCCGGCAGCTCGGTCAGGTCGTCCGGCCAGCCGTGCTCTGCGACGAAGCGCGCGGCTCGGTGCAGGTTCAGGGCGCGCCGGTTATAGCCGAGCCCCTGCCACTCGCGGATCACCGCGGCCGCCGGCGCCGCCGCGAGCGCCTCCACAGTCGGCCAGCGCTCCAGCCACGCCTCGTACCGCGGAACGACGCGCTCGACCTGCGTCTGCTGCAGCATCACCTCCGAGACGAGGATCGTGTATGGATCCTTCGTCTGGCGCCACGGCAGGTCGCGGCCGTGCCGGCCGAACCACCGGAGCAGCGCTTCTTCCACGGGCGAACCCTACGAGAGGCCAAGCACGGAGCCGCGACGAAGTTTTCACACTTCCGCCGCACTTTTGTTCCAAACGGTGTCAGACCAAGGGTTGACGGCTCTGCGCGGCGTTTGCTAGTCGCGAAGCGTTTTAGGGCGTTTGCTCGAACGCGTAATCGGCCGACTCGCACACAAGCTCATAGCCGATGTCCTGGTAGATGCGGTTCGACGTCGGGTTCGCCAGGTCGGTGTAGAGGAAGCAGTGCCGGCGGCCGCCGTCGAGCTGCTGCTGGCTCAGCTGCGCGGTGACCGCGCTCCCGTAGCCTCGCCGCCGAAACTCGGGCGGCGTGTAGACGGGACCGATCCGGACCCCGGTCGGCGTCTCGCCGCCGAAGCCCGAGCACGAGACCGGCTTGCCGTCGTCCTCCCAGATCGCGATCCCGCCGGTTTTGCCTGCCAGCCCCCGGTCGACGGCCTCCTCGAGCTGTCCTCGCCGCGCGTCCTCCGCCAGAGCCTCTTCCTCGAAGGCGTGGTACCAGTCGACCAGCAAGTCCCGATCCTCCTGGGCCGCCGGCCGCATTCGGCCCGCAACGCCGGCCGGCACTCGGACCGCAGTGATCTTGTAGATCCCCTGTCCGATGCGCAAACGCCGCTGCACTTCCGCGACCCGCTCCCACTCTGCCGCGAACTCGTCCACCTCCGGCAGCGCGCCCGTCACGCCCGGCAGCTCGAGCTCCCGGCCTCGAAGCTCGGCCGCCAGGAGCTCGAGCACCGACCCGCCACGCGGACGGTTGACGAGCAGGTTGTGCGGGGGCGTCATCAGGGCAGCCCCTACCACCTCGTCGTTGTCCTCCACCGTCCAGAGGTGGAACACGGTGTAGGTCTCGGGAGACTTGTCGAGAGTTGCGCAGATGCCGAACGCCAGGTTGTGACGCGGCTCGTCCTCGAGGAGCAGAGGCGACGCGGCGTCCAGGAACGACCGGACGGTTTTGTGCTCGCGCAGTTCCATCGATCGTAGGACGGTACCGTTGCGTGCGAGATGAGTCGCGTCCGTTTCGCTCCCAGCCCTACCGGGTCGCTGCACGTCGGGAACGCGCTCAGCGCGGTCGCCAACCGTGCTCTCGGCGACTGGATGCTGCTTCGGATCGACGACACCGATCCGCAGCGGAACGTCGCCGGCGGGGAGGAGGCGATCCTCGAGGATCTGACCTGGCTCGGCATCGACTGGGACGAAGGGCCGGTGCGCCAGAGTGAGCGGCAGGATCGTTACCGCGAGGCCGCGGAGCCGCTCGGCTCGCGCTTCGGGCACACGACGCTCTTGCGCGAGGACGGCACGGCGACGTACCACCTCGCCAGCGTCGTCGACGACGCCGAGTTCGGGATCACGCATGTCGTGCGCGGCAACGATCACCGGCCGAACGAGGATCTTCATCGCGCGCTGTTCGAGGCGATCGGTGCGCCGGTGCCGGAGTTCGTCCACCACGGGCTGATCCTCGGCGAGGACGGCAAGAAGCTCGCGAAGCGGGCGCCGGGCGCCACGGTCGCCTCGCTGCGCGAGGCCGGCATCCCGGCGGAGGCGGTGCGCCGCTACCTCGACGAGCTGGGCGTTCCCAAGCACGACGTCCACTACGACCTGCCGCGGATTCGGCGCCTCGCCGTGGACGTGATCGGGGAGTTGGCGGACGACGAGCTGGCGGCGCGGGTCGGCGCGCCCTCGCATGTCGTTCCCGTGATGCGCGGCGCTCGCGACCTGGCCGAGGCGAAGGCCTATGCGGACGACGTCCTTGCCTCGCCCGACCCGGCGAAGACAGCGGCACCGGAGACGCTCGAGCGCTTCAGGGAGCTGCGCGCACGCGCGAACAACGGGCTCGACGCCGATGCCGCACGCGCGGTCGTGCGTGAGCTCAAGGCCGTCGGCGGCGACCTGAAAGCGCTCCGTCTGGCTCTGACCGGCCGCGAGCGCGGTCCCGAGCTGTGGGCGGTCGTGGCGGCGCTGCCGAAGGACGAGGCGCTGCGGAGGGTCGATGCGGCTCTTTGACACCTACACCCGGGAGTTCCAGGAGCTGCCGCCGCCTCCGGGGCCGATCCGTGTGTACGTCTGCGGTCCGACCGTCTACCAGCGCATCCACGTGGGCAACGCGCGCCCCTTCGTTTTGTCGATGTGGCTCAAGCGCTGGCTGGAGAAGACCGGCTACGACGTGAACCTGGTCGAGAACATCACGGACATCAACGACAAGATCTACACCGCGGCGCCAGGGCGGAGCGCCGAGCTCGCGGCCGAGGCGGCGCAGTGGTACATCGACGACACGAGCGCGCTTGGTCTCGGCCGGCCCGACCACGAGCCCAAAGCCACGGAGTCGATCGCCGAGATCGTCGCGCTGATCGGGGAGCTCGTCGACCGTGAGCTTGCCTATCCCGCCGGCGGCGACGTCTACTTTCGGGTCGAGCGATTCCCGGAGTACGGCCGTCTCTCCGGCCGCGAGGGCGACGACGAGGCGCTGCACAATCCGTCCGAAGAGGACGACCGCGCCGAGCTGAAGGAGGACCCGCGCGACTTCGCGCTCTGGAAGGCGCATAAGGAGGGCGAGGACACGTCGTGGGACTCTCCTTGGGGCAGCGGCCGTCCGGGTTGGCACATCGAGTGCTCGGCGATGGCGGAGAAGTTCCTCGGCCCGGCCTTCGAGATCCACGGGGGCGGGATCGACCTAATCTTCCCGCATCACGAGAACGAAATCGCGCAGTCCCGCGGCGCAGGCCGCGAGTTCGCGCGCATCTGGATGCACAACGGGATGCTGACTCTGACCGGAGAGAAGATGTCGAAGTCGGTCGGGAACATCGTCTCGCTCAAGGACGCGATCGACCGCTGGGGCAAGGAGACGTTGCTCCTCTACTTCATGACGGCCCAGTGGCGGAAGCCGATGGACTTCGACGACGAGATCCTCGAGCAAGCGGCCGCGCAGGCCGACACGTTCCGCAACTTCTTCATGCGCGCCGAGGCCGACTCTCAGCAGCCGGACCGTGACGCGCTGGCGCGCGTGCTGAACGACGACCTGAACACGCCGGAAGCTCTGGCGCTCTTCCACGAATGGCGCTCGGGGGGAGACGCGGCGTCGCTGCGCTGGGGACTGGGCCTGTTCGGGCTCGAGTCCCTGGCCGAGGCGGCAGTTGCGCCGGACAGGCTCGTAGAGCTCGCCGAGCAGCGGGACGACGCGAGGAAGCGGCGCGATTTCGACGAGGCTGATCGCTTGCGAGCCGAGATCGAAGCCGACGGCTGGGAAGTGCGTGACGTGGCTGACGGCTTCCAACTCGTTCCGAAATGACCACCGAGCTCGTCTACGGCAGGCGCCCGGTGCGCGAGGCGCTGCGGGGCCGGCGCCAGGTCCACGAGCTCTGGGCGACGGAGCGCGCCTTGCGCGCCGAGCCGTGGCTGGAGGACACCGGTCTGCGGGTGCAGGTGAAGCCGGAACGCGAGCTCAGCGCTGCCGCGCAGACTCAGGATCACCAGGGCGTGCTCGCCTACGTGGAGCCGTACCGCTATGCGGATGCTCACGAGATCGCGGCGGGGGACTCACCGCTGCTCGTCTGCCTCGATTCAGTCACCGACCCGCATAACCTCGGCGCCGTGTGCCGGACGGCGGAGGGGGCGGGGGCGAGCGGGGTCGTGATCCCGGCGCACAACTCCGCGCGCGTCACGCCCGCGGTCTGCCGCGCATCGGCCGGGGCGGTCGAGCACCTCGCGGTCGCAGTGGTGAAGAACCTCGCGCGCTATCTGGAGGAGGTCAAGAGCCCGACGCTCTGGGCCTGGGCAGCGACCGGGGACGCCGAGACAGCGATGTGGGAAGCCGATCTCTCGGGGGGTGTCGCGCTCGTGCTCGGCGCGGAGGGGAAGGGCCTGCGGCCGCTCGTCCGGCGCACCTGCGACGACGCGGTGCGGATCCCGATGTACGGGAAGATCGAGTCGCTCAACGTGAGTGTCGCGGCCGGGTTGCTCGTCTATGAGGCTCGGCGGCAACGGGCAAAAGTTCATGTCTGATCCGACGCTGTACTTGTTCGACGGCTACAACCTCTTGCACGCCGGGTCCTTCGAGGAGCCGCAGGAGCTGGTCGACGCGCTGGCGAGCTTCGTCGCGCTTCGGGGGGCGCGCGGGGTGGTCGTTTTCGACGGCGGCGGCACCGAGACCGCTCACGGACCGCTCGAGGTCAGGTACGCGCCGAACGCCGACGCCCTGCTCGAGCGCCTCTCCGCAGAGCACCGCGAAGACGAGCTCGTGTGCCTGGTTTCGTCCGACTCGGCCGTCCGCGGCACGTCTGGCCAGGCGGTGCAAAAGATCAGCTCGGCGACCTTTCTCGCCGACCTCGAGCCGGCCGAACAGGGCCGGGAGCCCCCGCATCGCGTGGGGGATCGGCTCGACGAGGAGACCCGAAACCGCATGGAAAGGTTGCGCAGGGGCCAGGGGTCCGGTTAAGCAGCAAGGTCCGCAAGCACTTGTATCTTTGTTGGGACCTTGCTATCTTGATCCTCAACCTCAGGGTGAGGTTCGGTCCAGCCGGACAGTCATCCCGACACGAGGGGGATCGCGATGCCGCCTCGCCCAGCCCCAGCGCACACCCAGCAGCAACGGTCTCAGCGCGAGCTGGCAGACCTGCAGCTCGTGATGAAAGCGCGCAACGGCGACGGCACCGCGCTCGACGCGCTGATGCGCCGCTACACGGGCTTCGTGCGCCTGAAGGCGAGCTCGTACTTCCTGGCCGGGGGCGACTCGGAGGATCTGATTCAGGAAGGCATGATCGGCCTGTACAAGGCGGTTCGGGACTTCCGCGCCGACAAGGAGACGTCTTTCCGCAGCTTCGCGGAGCTGTGCGTGACGCGGCAGATCATCACGGCGATCAAGACCGCGACGCGGTTCAAGCACTCTCCGCTGAACACGTACGTCTCGTTCTCGAACACGCCTGCGGGTCAGGAGTCGGACAGCGACTGCACGCTCGGGGACGCGCTGCCCGGCCCCGGCGTCGACGAGCCTTCGGTCTGCGTGATCTCGACCGAGGAGCTCCAGAGTCTCGTCTTCACGCTCGGCACGGGGTTGTCGCGGCTCGAAGCCGACGCGCTGCGGTACTACCTCGAGGGCAACTCGTACGAGGAGATGGCCGAGCTGCTGGGGTGCGACACCAAGACGATCGACAACGCCCTCCAGCGCGTGAAGCGCAAGGTGCTCCAGCATCAGAAAGAACGTCAGGTCCTGAGTTAGGCTCGCGCGGCACATGGCCGCGCCCGAGGGCATCAGCCTCGACGAGCTTCAGCTGGCCGCCCGTAACCACGGGATGCCGCTCGAGGCGTTGCGCTACGACCTAACGCCGGCCGGGCTCCACTACCTCCTGATCCACTACGACATCCCGGACGTGGACGCCGGTTCCTGGCGGCTGAAGCTGGGCGGGGAGGTCGAGCGACCGTTGTCGCTGTCGCTCGCCGACTTGCGCGCGCGGCCTGCTGCGGAGGTGGTGGCGACGATGGAGTGCGCCGGCAACGGACGGGCGCGGCTCTCACCGCGCGCGATCAGCCAGCCGTGGCTGCTCGAGGCGGTTGGAACCGCGCGCTGGGGCGGAGTGCCGCTCGGGGTCTTGCTGGAGGAGGCCGGGCTGCGCCAGGGCGCAATCGAGGTCGTCTTCACCGGCCTCGACCGCGGCACCGAAGGCGGCGTCGTCCAGAACTACGAGCGCAGCCTGTCCGTGGACGAGGCGCGAGGCGAGGAGGTGCTGCTCGCATACGAGATGAACGGCGAGCCGCTGCTACCGCAGCACGGTTTCCCGCTTCGCCTCGTCGTTCCGGGCTGGTACGGCATGACGAACGTGAAGTGGCTGGCGCGGATCACAGCGGTGGCGCAGCCGTTCGATGGCTATCAGCACGAGCGCGCCTACCTGTTCCGCGAGCACGAGGACGATGCGGGCGTGCAGGTGACGCGGATGCAGCCGCGGTCCCTGATGGTTCCCCCCGGCATCCCGGACTTCCACACGCGCGTCCGGCACGTCCCGGTTGGGCCGTGCCGGCTGGAGGGCCGCGCCTGGTCGGGTTGGGCGCCCGTTAGTCGCGTGGAGGTCAGCGCCGACGGAGGCGAGAGCTGGGCCGAGGCAAAGCTCGAGCACGGGCCCGGAAGCTGGGCCTGGCGGCGTTGGGACTTCGACTGGGACGCCGCGGAGCCGGGCTCGTACTCGCTGTGCTCGCGGGCGACGGATGAGGCCGGCAACGAGCAACCGGTCGCGGGTGTCTGGAATGTCGGCGGGTACTCGAACAACGGCGTCCAGCAGGTACCGGTCGTCGTCTACGAGGACAACCCGAACTCGCCGGACGCCTAGCTACGATGGTCGAAGCGCCGGAGTAGCTCAGTTGGCAGAGCAACGGTTTTGTAAACCGTGGGTCGCCGGTTCGAGTCCGGCCTCCGGCTCTAGGTAGCCAGCGCTTGCTCGAGGTCGGCCCAGAGCTCGTCCACGTCCTCGAGGCCGACGCTCAGGCGCAGGAGATTCTCGGGGACGCGGTCGCCCTCCCAGCGGTGGCGCGTCTCGATCAGACTCTCGACACCGCCCAGGCTGGTCGCGTTCGTGATCAGGCGGACCGACGTCTCGACACGCCGGGCGGCTTCGGCGCCGCCGCGCACGTCGAACGACATCAACCCGCCGAAACCGCCCTCCATGTAGCGCGCCGCGATCTCGTCGTCCAGACCGGGGTAGCGAACCCGCTCCACCGCCTCGTGGTCCGACAGCCGGCGGGCCAACTCGAGTGCGCTCTCGGACTGGCGGTGCACGCGCATCGTGAGCGTCTTCAGGCTGCGGAGGAGCAGCCACGCGGGATCGGGCGCCGGCACGATCCCGGTGCGGCCGCGGAATTCGCGCAGCCGCGCCGCGTCGTCCGGCGACTTCGCGACCACCGCGCCGAGCAGCACGTCCGAATGGCCGCCGAGAAACTTCGTCGCGCTGTGCAGCACCAGGTCCGCTCCGTGCTCGAGTGGCCTCAGCAGCACCGGAGTCGACGCCGTGGCATCCACGACCACCGTTGCTCCCTTGGCCGCCTCGACCGTGGCCGCGATGTCCGGGAACGAGAGCAGGGGGTTCGCGGGCGCCTCGATCCACGCCAGGTCGACGTCGTCAGGTGGCGGACCGGTCTGGTCGTACTCGACGAAGCGCAGCCCCCAGCGCTCGAGCTCGCGGAAGAGGACGCCGGTGCCGTAGTAGGCGTCCTGGGCGAGCGCGATCGTCTGGCCGGGCTCGAGCAGGCCGAGCACGAGCCCCGTGATCGCGCCCGCGCCGGAGGGGTACAGAACAGCGTCGCCGCCGTCGAGCTCCCCGAGGAGTGCCTCTGCTTCCGCTCCGGCCGGGTGGGCGTAGCGCTGGTAATGGAAGTCGGTGGGCTCGCCGTCGCGGTAGGGCCAGAGGGTCGACCGGTCCAGCGAGCCGCCCCCGCCGTGAACGAGCTTCGTCTCGCGCGACACTCCTAGCGCCTCCGCCCGCGGCTGACGACAAGGTTCACCTTCGCGCTCTCGAGCAACCGCGCTCCCGCGCCCGGGCGTACGCCGGCCACGTGCCCCCGGCGCACGGTGCGCGAGTACGCCGAGGAGACTCTGCCGACGCCGCAGTCCGCCCGCGCGAGTGCCTTCCTCGCGGCGACCAGGCGAGACCCTCGGACGTCCGGCACGACGCAGCCGACGACCACGTAGCGTGCGAGCGCGAAGCGGTAGTAGCCACCGTGGTCGCCGTAGCCGGCCACGACGATCTTGCCGTCCGGTTGGAGCACGGATCCGCGCGCGAACACGCGATCCAGCTCGAACGCAGTCGTGACCACGCCTCCGTGGTCGCCGAAGCCGGAGTCGAGCCGGCCGCGCGAGTCGTAGCGCGCGACCGCGAACGAAACCATCCAGTTGGCCTCGGAGGAGCCGGCGGCGATCAGCTTCCCGCTGGGCTGCACGGCGATCGAAACCGGGGAGGCGACGTTCCCCGAGCCGACGGAGGTCGCCACTCGGCCGCCGCTGCCGAAGCTGGGGTCGAGCCTGCCCTGCCGGTCGTACCGAGCGAGCGCGAAGCGGTCGTGCCCGGAGCGGAAGCTTCCACCGGCCACGACGACCTTGCCGTCGGCCTGAACGAGCACGTCGTCGGCGGCGCTGCCGTCGTCGATCCGGGTCGTCACCACGCCGTCCGTGCCGAAGCTCGCGTCGAGGTTGCCGTCCGCGAGGTAGCGCGCCAGCGCGAACCGCACCGTCGTCGCGGTGAGGCTCCAGCCCGCGGCGACGATCTTGCCGTCAGGCTGGAGCGCGAAGGCCGTCACGCCCGAGCCGGCGTCGATGGCGGAGGTGACGAAACCGCCGTGCCCGAAGCTCGTGTCGAGCCGCCCGTCGCGCTCGAAACGGGCGAGCGCGAACCGATCGCGGTCGCCGGTCGCCACCCCGCCGGCCAGGATCTTCCCGTCCGCCTGGACCGCGACCGCGTTCGCGACCGCTGTTCCCGGGGCGACAGCGGCGGTGAGGAGACCAGCCCGGCCGAATCCGCTGTCGAGGGATCCGTCGGTCCGGTACCTCACGAGCGCAAAGCGCCCGCTGGTCGCACCGGCAGGGGCGACGAAGCCGGCCGCGATCACCTTCCCGTCCGGCTGCGCGGCGACGGCGTTGGCGTACGCAGCCTGCGCGCCGAACGAGGTCGTCGCGGCGCCGGCCGAGCCGAAGCCCGGATCAGGGGTTCCGTCGGCGCGGTAGCGCGCGAGTGCAAATGCGCTGCCGCCCAGCGAGGCAGCCGGCCCCGCGGCGACGATCCGGCCGAGCGAGTCGAGAGCCACGGCGTTCGCAAACGCGCTCGGCCCGATGCTCGTCGTCAGCGTCCCGGCGGCGCCGAAGCCCCGGTCGAGGCTCCCCGGCCCGGTTCGGATCAAAGGTGAGGCGGAACCCGAGTCGAGAAGGAGCGCCGCCCCGACTGCAGCGACTCCGAGTGCCCTGCGGAGAGTCCGTGCCAACGCGCGAACCGTACCTCGCTAGACGCCGTCCGGGTGCTTTCCCGATTGTCCAGCGAGTCACTGGACAAATGAGGGAAAACCTATGAGAAAGATTTCAATTGCCTTCGGTGCGGTGGTCGTCGCAGGGGTCCTCGTCTTCGGGGCGGCCGCGGCCCGGCCGAGCCGCGAGACGGTCTACGACCGCAGCTGAGCAAAAGTCACGCTTTCGGCACGGTTCTGTGACAGACACGTGCGCGGTCCTCGGGTAGCGTCGATCGCCGAGGGCGGAGGGAAGCGACCCCACCCAATGAAGGGCGGGGGTGCGCGCGCGAGTAATCAGGAACGTCTGGCTACACGCTCAAATCCTGTAATCCGGGTTCGAGCATGTCGCAGGTACCTCATGGCATTGACGAAGAGAGCGCCGAAGGCGGCCACCCCTTCCCGCCGATGAGCGAGCGTTGGGCCGCGATTCTCCGCGGTGAACACCCGCTTCGCTTTGCCCAACGCGCTGGGCGGCGCGCGTTCTCGATCATGCCCGGCTCGATGCGTTGCAAGTTCTGCAATGCGCCGTTCAGTGGACTCTCCGCCGCCGCGTTCAGGCTCTGCGGTTATGGGCGTTCACGGAGGCTGCAGGTTGGCGATTCCGTTGCCGAAAGCGATGAATCTTCGCACGGCGATAGGCTCCGGCCGTGGCCGCCACGGACGATTCGACCGAGCAGAAGCTCCGCGAGCTCCAAGAGCTGCGGGACCAGGCGCTCCACGCCGGCAGCGACAAATCCGTGGCCAGGCAGCGCGAACAGGGCAAGCTGCTCGCCCGCGAGCGAGCCGAGAAGCTGCTCGATCCAGGCTCGTTCTTCGAGCTCGACCGCTACGTCCGACACCGCGAGTCGAACTTCGGGATGCTCGAGCGCCGGCCGTACGGCGACGCGGTCGTGACCGGTTACGGGACGATCTTCGGCCGCAAGGTCTTCGTCTTCTCACAGGACTTCACCGTCTTCGGCGGCAGTCTCTCGGAGGTCTTCGCCGAGAAGATCTGCAAGGTGATGGACATGGCGGCCAAGTTCGGTTGTCCTGTGATCGGGATCAACGACTCGGGCGGCGCGCGGATCCAGGAGGGGGTCGTCTCGCTGGCCGGCTATGCCGAGATCTTCTGGCGCAACGTCCAGTGCTCAGGCGTGATCCCGCAGATCAGCCTGGTCATGGGACCGTGTGCGGGCGGCGCCGTCTACTCGCCCGTGATGACGGACTTCGTCTTCATGGTCGAAGGCTCGTCGTACATGTTCATCACCGGCCCCGACGTGGTGAAGACCGTGACCGGCGAGGAAGTCACGTTCGAGGAGCTCGGCGGAGCGGCCACGCATGCGTCGAAATCGGGCGTCGCGCACTTCACGGCCCCCGACGAGGATGCCTGCCTCGAGGACGCGCGCTACCTGCTCTCGTTCCTGCCGCAGAACAACGTCGACCCGCCGCCGTACAACGAACCGTCCGATCCTGCCGGCCGCGAGGACGCCGACCTCGACACCCTGATCCCCGACGATCCCGCCAAGCCGTACGAGATGAAGGACGTGATCTCGCGCGTGGTCGACGACGGCGAGTTCCTCGAGGTGCACGAGCGCTGGGCCGAGAATCTCGTCTGCGGCTTCGCGCGGCTGAACGGCTATCCGATCGGCGTCGTCGGCAACCAGCCGCGCTCGCTCGCCGGCGTCCTGGACATCGACTCCTCCGTCAAGGGGGCCCGCTTCGTCCGCACCTGCGACGCATTCAACATCCCGCTCGTCACGTTCGTGGACGTGCCCGGGTTCCTACCGGGAACCGCCCAGGAGTGGGGCGGGATCATCCGCCACGGCGCGAAGCTCCTCTACTCGTACTCGGAGGCCACCGTTCCAAAGCTCGCGGTGATCACACGCAAGGCCTACGGCGGCGCCTACGACGTCATGAGCTCAAAGCACATCCGCGCGGACTTCAACTTCGCCTGGCCCACCGCCGAGGTGGCCGTGATGGGCCCGGAGGGCGCAGTGAACATCGTCTTTCGCAAGGAGCTCGAGGAAGCCTCCGACCCTGAGGCCCGCCGCGCGGAGCTGATCGACGAGTACCGGCACCAGTTCGCGAACCCGTACACCGCCGCCGAGCGCGGCTACGTCGACGACGTGATCGAGCCGCGCCGGACGAGGCCCGTCCTGATCGACGCGCTCGAGACGTCGCTGACCAAGCGCGAGCGCCGACCCCCGCGCAAGCACGGCAATATCCCCCTCTAGGGGACGGGCAATACTGAGCGCCAGATGTCGTACGGGCGCTGTTTGGACGGCATCGCAAGCGACGCCTCTGCGCTCTAGGGCTGAACCTTCAGGCAGCAGTGCCACTGCCTGAGGATGCTCGCCTCTTTCTGCTGCCCGTCGTAGACCAGCGCATGGCCCCCGACCGGGACGCGATCGTCGGTCCAGATCAGGTTGGGCTCCCGGTCCGTGTCGACGAAGCAGAGGACGCGCCCGCGCGCGGCAGGCAGTTGCCCGTACGGCTTTTCCCCGGAAAAGCTGGTCGGGGTGCAGCTGCCGCTGCCGGGAGTCTGCTGGGCCTCCTCTCGCCACTGGGCGTACCACGCAGCCAGCACGTCGGCGCCGCCGAACATGCGATAGGTCAGAGAGGTCCGGGCCGCGCTGCAGTCGACGCTTGCGCTTGCGCTCGCGTCCCGGGCCGCAGCGCGTTTACAGGTGGCGCGAACCACTGGCGGGATGAACCCCAGGAGCCGCCGCTCAGCCGCTGTGGGGAAGCTCGCGTTCTTGTCGGCTTTGCCGCCGGACCGGCTAATCAGCGCAACCGCGATTGCCGCTGCGGCGAGCGCGACGAGGACGGCCGCTGCCAGGAGCACGCGCCGGCTCGGTCGGCGGGGCATCGCGGTGAGGCCGCGAGCTGGTCGCGGCTGCTCCGGTTTCTCCTCGCCCAACCGCTTGAGGCGGGCGACCAGTCTGCGCACGTCGTCGTGCCACCCGATGTCGTGCAGCTCCAGGCCCTGCCGCGTCGAGAGCCGCGTGAGCGAATCCGGCAGCTCGTCGGCCCGTGGGTGCTCGCCGCCCTGGACGCGGGCGGGGATGACCGGGACGCCGCGTTCGAGTGCGGTCTCGAGCTCTAGCCGGACGAAATCGTTGGGATCGTCGAGCCGCCGCCGACCCTGGCTGTCGGTCGCCGTCAGCCACTGCCGGCCGATCAGCGCGATCAGGGCGTCGCAAGACCCCACGCCTTCCTGCACGACCTCAGCGAAGTCGACACCGAACTCGATCGTGTCGATGTCCATGAAGACGTTCGACTCGCCGAACTCCGAGGCAAGGGCGTCGTAGAGACGGCCGGCGTGCCCGCTCGCGTCGTCTCGCCGGTAGCTGAGGAAGATCCGCAGCGCGGACCGCGGGTGTCTACCGCGCCCGAGCTCGGTTCCCACCCCGCAAGTATCTCCCGCGGGTAGACCTAGTGCGAGTCGCCGGATTCCGGGCGCGCGCTCATTCGTGCGTGAGCGACCAGGTCCGGATCAGTCAGGTACCCACGCACCTGATCCTTGCCCGCGAGCTTTGCCCTGTAAAGGGCGTCGTCGGCCGCGCGCACCAGTCCGCTGCGATCGACCGCCGTGGACGAGAAAGTTGCGACTCCCGCGGAACCGGTGACGGGCCCAATCGTCTCCCACGAGGCCTCAACGAAGCGCTCCACTACGCTCGCCGCGATGGCGAGCGCCTCCTGCTCGTCACGGCCGGGGAGGAGCAGCGCGAACTCGTCCCCTCCGACCCGGAAGGCCTCCCCGCCGCGGCGCAGGCAGGAGCCGACGCCGACGAGAACTCGGTCGCCGACCGGATGGCCGAAGCTGTCGTTGATCTGCTTGAAGTCGTCCACGTCGATCAGGCAGAGGCTGAGTGGGGTGTCCGCCGTCTCGGCGTCACCGAGCGCGCGCTCCAGCCGCTCCAGGAAGTGACGTCGGTTGCCGAGGCCGGTCAGTGGATCCGTCAACGCGAGCCGCATCGCGGCGAGTGCGTTGTGCACCGACCGCTCGTACAGCACGACCGCAATCAGAGGCCCGACCAGGGCTGCGGAGAGCAGCGGTGAGCGATCCCAGAGGATGTACAGCATCAGGCTGATCGGCGCCATCAGCGCGAACGGGATCACCGTCGAGCGGAGGCTTTTGGTCAGGAAGGGGACGAACGGCTCGTCGGCCCAGCGTGCGATCACCGCGGCGACGAGGCCCAGATTGACGACGTAGTCGGCGAGGGCCGCCAGGAATGCGGCGACGAAGAGCGTGCCGACCGCGAAGGGACGATCGCCGACCAGGGATGCGGCCGCCCCTGCCGCTGCCGCTCCCAGGGCGTAGACGCAGCTGTTGTAGGCAAGCCGGACTCGCGGGCGCCGGTGAAAGAGCTCGAGCAGCGCCCGGGTGGGAAACGCCACGAGCACCGCGGCGTCCCAGCCGTAGATCAGCGCCGTGCCGACGACGAACACGGCGGCGAGGGAGACGTAGCCGCCGGGCAGGCTCTCCACCGGAACGGGATACGCCTCGGCGAGCACGGCCGCGACGAGCAGCAGGCCGAGACCGCCGGCCTCGCGCCAGCCGGGGCTCGACGACGCATAGTTCAGGGCCGCAAGCGAGACGACGGCGAGCCCGCCGGCGACGACGGGCACGAGCAGGGGCCAGACCCGCGAGCTTCCGCGCTCAGGCCCGTCCGTCGCACCTTCCCAGGAGCGAATGGAGCCGAATCGCATTCTCCTCACCGCGCTACCAGAAGAACCCGGCGATGCGATGGAAGAAACCGCCGGCCATCGCCGCAGCGCCGAGTACTGCCAGAACAACGAGCGCATTCTTCGCCCGCGCGTAGATCAAATCGTGCTCCTTCCCCTCCGACAATCCGTCCCACGAATTATCCGCCTCGGTCGCGCGAACGGGTATCACTCGAAAGGAGGGTCGTGCCGCCGAAACTCCTGCTATTTATACAGTTTTCAAGGACTAAACAGCCGCAAGCGCGGCGACCGCGCCGGGATTGCGAGCGACGCCGAGCTCCTCGGTGAACGCTGCGACGACCTCTGGATCGAACTGCGTCCCTGCGCAGTGCTCCAGTTCCTCGAGCGCGGAGGCCGGCGAGAGGGGCCGGCGATAGACACGCTCGGATGTCATGGCGTCGTACGCGTCCGCGACGAAGATGATCCTGGCCCCGAGCGGGATCCGCTCTCCCAGCAGGCGGTCCGGGTAGCCCGTGCCGTCCCAGCGCTCGTGATGGTGCAGGACCCAATCGGCCACAGGGTCGATCCCGAGGCTCTCCAGCATCCGGAAGCCGATCTGCGGATGGCGTTCCAGGATCAGGCGCTCGGGCTCGGTGAGCGGACCGGGTTTGCGCAGGAGCTCCTCCGGCAGGGCGAGCTTGCCGAGATCGTGCAGGCGCGCCGCCAGCCGCGTCAGCTCGACTTCCTCCTGGTCGAGCCCGAGTCTCGTCGCGACGCGGGCCGCCAGGGAAGCGACCCGAGTTGAATGACTGCCCGTGTAGGCGTCGCGCGCGTCGACCGCCTTCGCAAGGCTCGCGGCCGCCCGGAAGCGCGCTGCGCGGTCGGGGCCGCTGGCTAGTCGCCGAAGCTCCGCGAGCTCGACGACGTCAGGCCGGTACGCCCTGACGCGGTCCTTGCCGTACTCCTTCGCCCAGTACAGCGCGCTGTCGGCCAGGCTGATCACCTCGTCTCGCTGCGCCTGCGGAGGGGCCGCCGAGACGCCGGCACTGACCGTGACGTGGCCGACCTGGTCGAGCTCTGACGCGCGGATCCGGTTGACGATCGACTCCGCCGCGGCGATCGCCATGTTTTCATCCCGACCCGGTAGGAGGAGGGCGAACTCGTCGCCCCCGAGGCGGAAAGCCTCGCCGCTCTGCCGCAGCCTGGTGGCGAGCTGCGAGAGAACGCGGTCCCCGGCCGGGTGTCCAAACCTGTCGTTGATGCGCTTGAAATCGTCGACGTCTACGAAGCAGAGGGAGAGAGGAAGGCCCTGCTCCCGGGCCTCTGCCAGCTCACGTTCCAGCCGCTCATGGAAGTGCCGGTGGTTGCCGAGGCCGGTCAGCGGGTCGGTCAGGGCCAGCCGCATGGCCCGCAGGGCGCGCATCAGCGCACGCTGGTAGAGCTGAATCGCGAGCAGTGGGCCCACCAGTGCGACCGAGAGGAAGGGCGACTCCTCCCACAGCACCACGAGCATCAGCACCGCCGAAGCCATCAGCGTGAAGGGAAGGATCGTCCTGCGAACGCTCGACCGGATCACGCGCAGCCAGGAGCGGCGTGACCCGTAAGCGACGACTGCAGTGATCAGCAGGAGATTCACGACGTAGCACGCCGAAGCCGCGACGCCGACTCGCTCGAGGATGCCCGCCGGCCCCCCTTGGGCGTGCAGCGGGCTGACTGCCCACCCGGCGAGGCCGGCCGTGATCGCAAACGCCGAAGCGTTGTAGGCGATCCGCATCGGAGGCCTGTGCTCGACCAGCTGCATGATCGCCGGCGTCGCGAAGACGACCAGCACGCCCGTCGACCAGCCGAACAGCACGATCGCCGAGACGCCGAACACGAATGCGAGCGAGACGCCGTTGGCGTCCAGATCTTCGACGGGAACCGGGAACCGGTCGGCGAGCAGGGATGCCGCGAGGAACGCGGCGAGGCCCACGAAGGTGCTGGTCTCGTGGGCGTGGGTGGCGAACGAGACGGCGGCGGCTCCGACGACCGCGAACCCGGCGCCGCACACCGGGCCCACAACCGCGAGCAGCCGCCTACGAGGACTGAGGGCGGCGCTCACGAAGCCGCGCTACCACTCGAGAAAGTTGTAGCCCCACTGTCCGAAGCCGCCTAGGACTGCGGCTACGACAAGCGCCGCGATCACAAGCAGCATCGTCAAGCGCGGTTTCCACTGCAGCATTTGCGTCCTCCTCAGGAGCCGTAGGAACCTGGCCATCCTGACCTGCGGAGGGGGCCGTTCCATCACCCGTTCGGGTGAACGAAGGCTTTACCTATCTCAACTGGTAAGACCGGCTTCGGCGAGCGGGCGCCGGCCCCACGCGAAGCGCTCGCGGTACCAACCGCGGAGCTGGGCCACCGCAACCCCGTAGCTCGACGAATGGATCAGCCACCGGTTGCCGAGGTAGAGGCCCATGTGGTCGACCTCGGCCGGCTTGGAGCGCGGGCCGCGGGCGCCGAAGAAGAGCAAGTCTCCCGGGCGGAGCTTCGCGAAGGGAACTCTTTTCGAGCGCGGCACCTCGCCGCTCATCGCGTAGGTCGTCCGTCCGCGGAGCGTCTGCGCGAGAGCGGCGCCACCGGGATACGCCTGCAGCTTGTAGACGCGCCAGGCGAAGCCGGAGCAGTCGAACCCGCCACGCGTCGGGGTGCCGAGGGTTGTCCCCGGGCCCTCGCTGGTTCCACCCCAGACGTAGGGAAAGCCGATGAAGCGAGTAGCCACGTTGAGCACCCGTTTCTGCCAGGGCGACGGCTGCGGGAGCACGAACGAGTCGGCGGCGGAGGTGAGCGAGTTCACTTCCCAGCCGCGAAAGCGCAGGATCTGTGCCGCGGAGTAGGCGGCCTCGGCGCGCGTGGCGGGGTCCGTCGGGCGAAGCTCGAGGTCGTCGAGCTTTGCCGGGTGGTTCGTGCGGAGGCCGAGCAGGCGGGCCGCAACCTCGGTGCCGAACCGAGTGGGCACCGTCAGCCCCGCGTCGGCTGCGCCGGCCCTGAAGCTCGTTGCGGCGGCGCTCACCCCGAGAGCCCGTACGAGCCGTGCATCGAGCTGCGCCATTGCCACCGGAGCGGCTGGGTTGGCCGCGCGCTGAAGAGGCTGGTCGGTGAGACCGGCCACGAGTGCGCTCAACTCGCCTTGCGTGAGCGGGTCGTTGGGGCGGAAGGTCGCGACGCTCTTCGCCATCAGCCCACGGGCGACGACGACGCGGATCTCGCGCGCGGCCCACGACGTGGCACCGCTCGACGTGGGTCGCTGCGTCTTCGTCGGCTTGGCGCCCGGAGGCAGGCTGCGCCCACCCGCGGCAGGAGCGGCGAGCAGGGCGAAAGCAGCGGCAAGCGCAAGGACGCGGCTCATCCAAAGGTTCCTATCGGGACGTCGTGCCGGCGCCTTTAGGCTGCAACCCGTGGACTTTCAGATCGCGCCGGAGCCTGAGCCTGCCGAGCGGGAGGCCCTCGAGACCGCTCTGGAGCGGCTACTCGCTCGCGGAGAGGCGCCCGGGCCCTATCGCAGCGCCTGGCGAGACCTCGGCGTGCGCGAAAACGTCGAGGACGAAGAGGACGATCAGGCCGCGACGCGCCTGCGCAACAACCCCGGCGCGACCCGGGCATAGTCGAGCCCGGACACCCACGTCAGGACGAGCGCCACGAGCAGTGCCCACCAGGCGGCTGATTCGCTCCACGCGCCGGCCGCGGCGAAGCCTCCGACACCGGCTGCGACCGCCTGCGACCACGTCTTCAGCTTGCCGAGATCGCGCGCCTGGATCACGACGCCGCGTTCGAGCGCCGCAAGCCGAAGGCCCGACACGAGGAACTCGCGCGCGACGATCGCCGCGACCATCCAGCCGTCGAACACTCCGCGCCCGACGAGGACGATGAGCACCGCCATCACGAGCAGCTTGTCCGCGACCGGGTCGAGCAGCGACCCCAGCTCCGAGCTGTGCCCGCGTGAGCGCGCGATCCGGCCGTCGAACCAGTCGGTGCTCATGGCCAGACAGAAGAGCCCCGTCGCCCAGTAGTCGTGGTTGGCGAAGTCCCAGACGTACAACGTCACGACGAGCGGGACGGCAAGCGCGCGGGCGACGGTCAGCTGGTCGGCAAGACCCATACCGCTGGGAGAATACGCGCGTCGTGCCGCTCTTTACGAAGGTGCTCGTCGCCAACCGTGGCGAAATTGCGATCCGGGTCTTCAGGACGCTTCGGGAGCTCGGCATCGCCGCCGTGGGCGTGTACTCCGACGCGGACCGCAGCTCTCTGCACGCGGCGTTCGCCGACGAGGCCTACCTGATCGGGCCCGGCTCCCCGGCCGAGAGCTACCTCAACCAGGACCGGCTCCTCGACACCGCTCGCCGGGCGGGCGCCCAGGCCGTCCACCCGGGGTACGGATTCCTCGCCGAGAACGCTTCCTTCGCCCGGGCGGTCACGGAGGCAGGGCTGACGTGGATCGGCCCGCCGCCCGAGGCCATGGAGACGATGGGCGACAAGACCTCCGCCCGCGCCGCGATGGCGCGCGCCGGGGTTCCGATCATCCCGGGGACGACCGAGGCCGTGGAGAGCGCCGGAGAGGCGGCACGTCTCGGCGACGAGATCGGCTGGCCGATCGCGATCAAGGCCGCTGCCGGGGGTGGCGGCAAGGGGCTCAAGGTCGTCAGGAGCGCCGACGAGGTAGAGCGCGCCTTCGAGTCGGCCCGTCGAGAGGGCGAGGCGTACTTCTCGGACCCGGCTGTCTACGTCGAGCGGTATCTCGAGGACCCGCGCCACATCGAGGTGCAGGTGCTCGCTGACGCTCACGGCACCGTGATCCACCTCGGGGAGCGCGATTGCACGATCCAGCGCCGCCACCAGAAGCTCGTCGAGGAGACGCCGTCTCCCGCCGTCGGCACCGAGCTGCGCGACAGGATCGGCGGAATCGCCGTCGAGGCCGCCCGCGCCGTCGGCTACCGCAGCGCAGGGACGATCGAGGGGCTGCTCGATCGCGAGGGTAACTACTTCTTCCTCGAGATGAACACCCGCATCCAGGTCGAGCACACGGTCACGGAGCTCGTCACCGGTCTTGATCTCGTGCGCGAGCAGGTTCTCATCGCGGCCGGAGAGCCGCTATCGCTGCGCCAGGAGGACGTCCGGCTGACCGGGCACGCGATCGAGTGCCGCATCAACGCGGAGAGCCCGTCCAACGGCTTTCTGCCCAGCCCGGGGAGGATCACGAGCTACCGGGAGCCGGCGGGGCCGGGGGTCCGGGTCGACTCCGGGGTCACGGCAGGCTCCGAGGTGGTCGGCCTCTACGACCCCCTGATCGCCAAGCTCGTCGTTCACGGCGTCGACCGCGAGCACGCGCGCCGACGCATGCTCCGAGCCCTCGGCGAGTACGAGATCGGCGGCGTGGAAACGCTGATCGGCTTCCACCGAGCGCTGCTCGACCACCCCTGTTTCGTCCAGGCGGCGACGTGCGAGGGGATCGTCGAGTCGGAGCTTCTGGCAGAGCGTGCGGAGCAGTTGTCTCATGAGACAACGACGGTACCGGTGGAGTCGGACGGTGCGGCTGCGCTGCGCGAGCGGGCTTCCACGGTCGAGCTCGACGGCCGGCGCTTCGAGGTCAAGGCTCTCGTCCAGGAGCCACCGCATGCCGAGCTCGCGCGTCGCCGCCGGGAGCGCGTCCGGGCAGGCGCCCATGGCGGAGCCGCCCGCGACGCAGTCGTCACGCCCATGCAGGGAACCGTGCTCGCAGTCGAGGTCGCCGAGGGCGAAGCCGTGCAGGCCGGCCAGGTGGTCTGCGTGGTCGAGGCGATGAAGATGGAGAACGAGATCACGGCCCACCGGGCCGGGACTGTCACCGAGCTCTCGGTCGCGCCGGGCGACCCGGTCAAGACCGGCCAGATCATCTGTGTCGTCTCCCAGGAGCCCGATGGCGGTTCGACGTAGGCCGCTCTGTGCGGACCTCAGCCGCGAAAACTCAGAGCCGCTCGCGGCCACGGCCAGCCGGATCGACCACTGGCTGCTGGTCGAGTATCCCGGCCTCTGGGGAAGGCAGCCGCTCGCCGCCGGGATCCTCGGCGAGGAGGTGAAGGCGCACCTCCGGTCCGAGTTGAGGCGGCTGGGTCCCGCGCGCCTGCTGTTCATCAAGCGGCCTGAGCGCCGGCGGCAGCGTGACGTGATCCGCGTGTTCTACGGCAGCACGCTCGAACAGGACGCCCGCTTCTTCTGCCGCGAGCTCGCATCGTACGACGACCTCGTCGACGTCGTGCTCGGAGATACGGCGGCAGAGCCACTCGACCACCCGCTATTCGTCGTCTGCACACACGGCAAACGCGACCGCTGCTGCGCCGTCTACGGGCGACCGCTGTACGAGGCACTCCGCGACCAGGTGGACGACGACTGGGTCTGGCAGTCGACGCATGTCGGCGGGGACCGGTTCGCCGGCAACATCGTCTCGTTTCCGCACGGCCTCTACTTCGGGCGCGTCGGCCCGGCGGATGTTTCAGTGCTGCTCGCCGCGACCGTCGCCGGCCGCGTGCCGCTCGAGCACTACCGCGGCCGCTGCTGCTACTCGTTCCCGGAGCAGGCGGCCGAACGGGCCTTGCGGGAGGAGCTCGGCCTGGACGGAATCGACGATTTCACGCTCGTCCATACAGAGCCCCGAACCGATCGCTGGCTGGTCTCGTTCCGCACGCGCAACGGCGAGCTGCACGAGAAGACCATCGGCGCCGAGCGGGGAGAGCCTGCCTTGCTCACGTGCGATGCGAAAGCGCCAGGCCGCCCCCTGCGGTTCTGCGCGGTCTCCTAAATCGCGCGCAGGAAGCCCTCGCGGATCAACCGCCGAACGAACACGAGGCGACCCGCCTCGTCGAGCGCGCCCGGCAGCGCCTGGGCAGTGAAGCGATCAGTAGTCGTCACGACGAAGGCAACCTCCTCTGCCGCGTGCGCGGGCAGCGAGATTCGCTTTCCCTCGAAGGCGAGCACAACGCCGTCGTCGATCGCGTGCAGATCTGCGATCACGCTGGGGCGGCGCTCGAGCGCCGTGTCGGCCGTGAGGGCATCGAGCCGTCGGAGCTGCTCGAGCTGGCCGTCCAGGATCGGGTTCCGCGTGGAGACCAACCGCTCTCGCATCCGGGCGGCGACGGTCTCCGGGTCGAGCCGCTCTCCGACAGCCTCGAGCAGGTCGCCGGCCAGCTCTCCGTCGTGCGGGACGACGTGGCGCAGGTCGACATCCTCTTCCGCCGCCTCCACGGCCGCGCGTAGGGCATCGCGCGCCGTGTACGCGTTGATCCCCGCCGTCAGGTGCAGCGAGTCAAGGTCAGAGGTCAGCGCCTCGTGGAGCCACCCTCGCGGCAGGTAGAGCGTGTCTCCGGCTTGGAGCGTCAGATCGAGGACGGGCCGGCCCGGCTCGCCGAGCTCGGCTGAGTACTTCTGGTCCTTGAGCGGCAACTCGAGCACCGGGTCGTACACGAGCCAGCGTTTCTCGCCGGCGAGTTGGAGGACGAGCACGTCGTGCGTGTCGTGATGCACCGGCAGCCCCTGCGCCTCGCGCGGCGTGTAGTACGCGTTCGCCTGCACCGGGTGGCCGAGGCGCGCCTCGAGGTCGCGGCAGAAGAGCGCGAGGGGGAGGTGGCGCAGGTGCAGTGCCTGCAGGACGATTGTCGCGCCGGCGGCGAACTCGGCCGCGACGTTCGCGACGTTCGCCACGCCCGTGAACGCGCTCGGCCGCCACGGCACGTCGGTCGTGTACTCGCGTGGCTCGAGCTTGGCACCTGCCTTGACGAGCCGGAAAGCGGGGTAGCGGAGCAGCCCCGAACAGACGTCTCGCTCGACGTCTTCCAGCGAAAGCAGCTCGTCGAACCGCCCCGCCTCGTGGCGGGCGACATGAAGCGGGGCCTGTTCGAAGTACCGCTCGAAGAACTCGCCCGGCGCGACGGGGTCGAGGCACCGGACGAGTGCCCGGTCGCTAGCTGGGGTCGTCCGAGTCCGAGTCTGAGCCTGAGTCTGAGTCGTCGGAATCAGCGTCGGTGTCGTCCTGGTCGGCGTCGGTCGAGTCCGCGTCGCCGGGCATTGTCTCGCTTGCCGCCGGCGTGCCGGTGGTGGTGATCTCCTCGTCGGTGAGCGTCGTGCGCTCCTCGTCCATGATCCCTCCTTGATCGAGTGGGGCCCCGCGAGTCTAGAGCGTCTCCCGTCTCGGCAACCTGCCAGCTACCGTACCGTGCAACGGGGGAACTACGGAGGTGAACGAATGACCTTCTCTCGTGCGACGGTACCTCGCTCCTCGTGGGTGCTGGTGGCGGCCCTGAGCCTGCTCGGCTCGGCCTGCGGCGGGTCGACTTCGGCCGCGGCGAAGGCGGACCGCCAGCTCGTCACCGGCCGCGCCGTCGCCTCACCCACCTGCGGCGCTGTCAGCAGGACGACGCCGTGCCCGCCGCGGCCGGTCACAGGCGCGGTCATCGTGGTGCGGGACGCGCAAGGGGCCAAGGTGGCGCGGGCCAAAACGGACAAGCACGGCCGCTTCAAGTTGAAGCTAGGCCCCGGCTCGTACGTCGTCGAAGGCCGACCGGTGAAGGGCATCATCAACCAGCCGCCGCCGGCCAAGCTCACCGTTCGCGCAGGCGAGCGGCCGCCGAAGATCTCACTCGTCTACGACACCGGCATCCGTTAGAAGGAGGGGCCGCCTTGCGGCGGCCCCTCCTTTAAGCACTACGTGGAACAGGTGTCGCGATTTACGGAGTCGCGGCCCAGTTCCAGGTCTTCCAGTTCGACTGCAGGGTCGAGATCCCGCCGGAGGCGTACTGGCTGGTCAACCACACCTTGCCAGTGGGGTGACCCGACGCTCCGCCGAACGGGAACGGATCGGGCGAGGCGCCGGCGTAGTCGCCCCAGCGGCAGTCGTTGTCGGTCCCGGCACAGTCGAACCCGACGTAGTTCCCCGGGGAGACCCGGACGATGACGGGCAGCGACTGAGCTGCGAGGCCGAGTTTCGAGACCATGCGTACCGCCGGGACCGAGCCCGTGCCGGAGGTGTCGAACCCCAGCACCATGTTTTGCCCGTGCCGATTCGCGAGCGCGACGTAGCCCGAACGATCCGGCGCGATTGCGCCGTTGAAGGCGAACCACGACGGATTGTTCACCTTTCCGAGCTGGAACAGATTGTTCGCCAACGGGTTGATCTCGTACCAGCGCACCTCAGAGCGGGCGGCAGGGATCGTGTTGGTTGTGTGCTGGACCCAGATCCCGAGCCGCGGGGCTCCGCTCACTGTCGGGTGGGCCGGGTCGTACCCCGAGACCGCCTGAGTTGGGCGGCTATCGAGCGTGTCGAGCCGCTTGTTTCCGTTCGGGAAGCTAGCCCTCTGCACCGCGTTCGGCGGAACCGTGTAGCCCGGTACGACGACAGCCGAGCCGGGGGACGTGAAGACCGGAACGCCCGAGGCTGCCTTGTTCACCCGGTGCAGCGAGAAGCGGGTGCTCGGGAGCGAGCCCGTGCGGGCCACGATGTAGCCGGGGCCGGCGTCCACATCGGTCTGATTAACAGGCACCGGCGTGAAGGCCGGGCCGTTGGTCGAATCGCGGAGATCGAACTTCTCCCCGAACTTGAAGGTGGTCGCCGAGGGGCAGATCGTGATCGCACCGTTGGCCGGCTTCGAAATGCCAATGGCGTCCGAGCCGATGAAGGCGTCCGCCGAGTTGAAGACGTTCGACCCGATGATCCAGAAAAACGCGCTGTCGCCTAGCTTCGGATAATCCGGGAAGTTCGCCCCGTAGTTGACGCTGTACTTGCACCAGTCGGCGCTTGTGTTGGGCGACGGGGTCTTGCTGAAGCCCACCCCGAGTACGTGCGTGGCTGAACTGACGACCACGTCCATCGCGTAGTAGAAGCGATTGGTCTGGGAATCCCACATGATCTGGGGATCGAACGCGGAGCCCGATATGCCGGCGAGTGCGTTCAGCGTTCCTGTGCTGATCGGAGCGGCGGCGCCCTTGTTGTAGATCGCGTAGTTGCTGTTGACTGTCTCGATGAACCGAGAAGTCCCCACGGAACTGGTCGAATCCGAGGGCGCGCTGTTGGGATTGATGAGGCCGTCCCACCCACCGGTCGCGATCGGTGCCAGCGAGCTGAGTGGCGTCATGGGCGCATGCAAGCTCGCGCCCGAGCTCGTCCCGCTGGACGTGATGCCTTTGGCCTGCATGTACGCGGCCTGGTTGGGGACGAGGTAACCCTGTTGCATGGCCCTGGCCGCGGGCGCGCTCATCGTGCCGTCGCTCGGGCCGACCTGTGAGGCGTTCAGCAGAACATGCTGCTTGAGTTGCTTCGCCGCGGGAGCCCCGGTCGCTACGGTCGTCCCACCGGCCAGGAGCAGAGCGGCGCCTAAGAGCGTCGCCCACCCCAAAATCCATCGAAATCGATGCTTGTCCATTCCTCTCCCTCCGTATGTTCCCCCCTGCTATCGAGAGGATCATGGCACTTTCGGCTCGTGTTTTAAAGGGGCTTGGCCGCTCTTGTCGCGTTATCGGCTGCGCGAACCCACGTTCGGGGTCGGAGCACGGGTTCCAGAAGGGACATGCCCCTCGGTAGAGTCCTGCGCCGATGGACCTCTACGAATACCAGGGCAAGGAGCTGTTCAAGCGCTTCGGAATTCCGGTCTCCGAAGGGCGGCTCGCCACGACGCCGCAGGAGGCGCGGGCGGCTGCGGAGGAGCTCGGCGGCCCCGTCGTCGTCAAGGCTCAGGTGCTGACCGGCGGCCGTGGCAAAGCCGGCGGAATCAAGCTCGCGGACGACCCGGAGGACGCCGAGCGCAAGGCTGAGGAGATCCTCGGGCTCGACATCCGCGGCCACGTCGTGCGCAAGCTCTGGGTCGAGCGCGCGTCGGACATCGCCAAGGAGTACTACCTCTCGGTCACGTTCGACCGCGGCGCGAAACAGTCCCTCTTCATGCTCACGACCGAAGGCGGGATCGAGATCGAGGAGGTCGCCGAGCAGAACCCGGACGCCCTCGCGCGCCTGCACGTCGACCCGCTCGAGGGCTACCAGCCCTACCAGGCGCGGCGACTGATCTACGGCGCCGGCATCGAGGACCCGGGCGAGCAGAAGCAGGTGATGGCGATGATCGGGAAGCTCTACGAGTGCTACGTCGAGACCGACGCGATGCTGTGCGAGATCAACCCGCTAATTGTCACGCCGGACGGTGAGGTGAAGGCACTCGACTCGAAGTTCACCGCGGACGACAACGCGCTCTACAAGCACCCCGAGATCGAGGAGATGCGCGACATCGAGGCGTTCCCGCCCGAGGAGCGCGCGGCGCGTGAGAAAGGCGTCACTTACGTCAAGCTCGACGGCGACGTGGGGATCCTCGGCAACGGCGCGGGGCTCGTCATGTCCACGCTCGACGTGGTCGCCCTGGCAGGCGGCAAGCCCGCGAACTTTTGCGACCTGGGGGGTGGAGGCGACGCGCAGGGCGTGGTCGACGCGCTCGAGGTGATCACGGCCGACCCGCAGGTGAAGTCGATCCTGTTCAACATCTTCGGCGGCATCACTCGCTGCGACGAGGTCGCGCGCGGGATCCTGCAGGCGCTCGATCAGATGACGATCGAGCACCCGATCGTGGTGCGGCTCGACGGCACGAACTCCGAGGAAGGCCGCGAGATCCTGCGCGAGGCGGCGCCTGAGAACCTGTATGTCGAGCCGACCATGCTCGATGCGGCGCGCAGAGCTGTCGAGCTCGCGGAGGCGGCATGACAGATGTATGGGATGACCGGGCGCAGGCCTACCGGGAGAGCAAGACCCATGCCGAGGGCGCGGACCTCGACCTGCTCGTCGAATGGTGCGAGCCGGGCGAGGGCGTGAAGGCGCTCGACGTCGCAACGGGCGGCGGCCATGTCGCACGGCGCCTGCGCGATGAGGGCTGCGACGTCACGACCGTCGATCAATCGCCCGGCATGCGACCCGACGTGACGACAGCCGCGGAGCATCTCCCGTTCGCGGACGGCAGCTTCGACGTCGTCGCCTCTCGCATCGCGCCGCACCACTTCTCCGACATTGGCCGTGCGGTGCATGAGATGGCGCGCGTGTCGAACAGCCTCGTCGTAGTCGAGGACACGCTCTGGTCGAGCGAGCGGCATGAGCAGGCCGAGACGATCCGCGACCCCTCGCACGTGCGCAACTACACCGAGCTCGAGTGGCGCCGCTTCCTGGGCGACGCGGGGCTCGAGCTGGAGCAGATCGAGTACTTCGACAAGATCCACCCGCTCCAGGACTGGCTCGAGCGCACCGGCTGCCAGGGCAAGGACGCCGAGCGTGTGAAGGAGCTGCTCGGCGACCGGATGACCCCCGACGGGACCGCCTGGAGCGACCGAAAGCTCGTCCTCAAAGCGAGAAAATCACAGCGATAGCTGATGGCGATCATCGTCGACACCGAGACGCGGCTCGTCGTCCAGGGCATCACGGGGCGCGAGGGCTCGTTTCACACGCTGCGCAATAAGGCCTACGGCACGAACGTGGTCGCCGGCGTCACGCCCGGGAAGGGCGGCCAGGACGTCGAGGGGATCCCCGTCTTCGACACCGTCGCGGGCGCGGTCGAGGCCACCGGTGCGAATACGACGATGGTCTTCGTCCCCGCGCGCTTTGCGGCGGACGCAATCTACGAAGCCGTTGACGCAGGCATCGGGACGGTGATCTGCATCGCCGAGGGTCTGCCCGCGCACGAGATGCTGCGGATCTACAACTACATCCGGCCCCGCGGCGTGACCATGCTCGGCCCCAACTGCCCGGGCGCGCTCTCTCCCGGCAAGGCGAACGTCGGGATCATCCCCGGCGAGATCTTCCGCGAAGGCCCGATCGGTCTGGTCTCCCGTTCCGGGACGCTCACGTACCAGATCGGCCACGAGCTGACCCAGCTCGGGCTCGGCAACTCCACGATCGCCGGCATCGGCGGCGATCCCGTCGTCGGCTCGTCTTTCGTGGACGTGCTGGAACGCTTCGAGGCCGACGTGGAGACGGAGGTGGTCGTGATGGTCGGCGAGATCGGCGGCGACGAGGAGGAGAAGGCCGCCCGGTTCGTCGAGGCCGAGATGTCGAAGCCGGTGGTGGCCTACATCGCGGGCTTCACGGCGCCGCCGGGCAAGACGATGGGCCACGCCGGCGCGATCATCTCCGGCTCGTCCGGCACGGCCCAGGGCAAGAAGGAAGTCCTCGAGGCCTGCGGGATCCGGGTCGGCACGACGCCGACCGAGGCTGCACAGCTGGCGGCCGAGACGATCGGCGCCGGCGCCCGCGCCTAGCGGATCTTCAGGCCCGCGCAGCTAGAGGCACTAGCGTGGCCCGCGCGGTCGAAGGCGCGCACGCAGAACTTCAGCTTGCCCTTCTGGATCGGCGCCTTCCAACGTACGAAGTAGACGGAACCGTCGACGCTCGTGAAGGGGATTCCGATCCGGCCGATGGTCTTCTTTCCGCGGGCGACCGTGAGCGCCAGGCGCACCTCGCCGCTGTCATCGTCAGCCGTGAACAGCAGCCGCATCAGCTTCCGCTTCTTCTTTGTCGAGTGCTTGCCCGCGCTCGCGAACGCGCGTGCTGAAGGAGGAGTCGTGTCGCCCGGCGGTGGACCACCCGAGCCTCCGCCGAAGGAGACGAAGAACGGATGGCTGTGCGCACTGTCATTGACCGGGGCGTAGCAAGCGCCGGTCCAGGTCGTGGGACTGCCCGCATTCCGTCGTGCGGTCGTGTAGTCGCCGCCCTTTGGTGCGTTCGTGTGCACGTTGCCCGAGACGACGGTCTTCACATCCCAGAAAGCGTTCGCCGTGTTGCTCTTCTGAGTCATGGCCGCGCAGCTCTGGTACGTCGAGCCGCCGCCGAACTGGACCACGCCTCCGAGCACGCCCGCCGAGTTCGGCACGATCATCGGGTAGGCGAAGGCGTAGCTCGGGCTCCACATGACGGGCTCGTCGATCAGCGTGCGGTTCGACTCGCGGATGCGAACGACGTGGGCGTACGGGTAATTGAACGTCCCGAGGCCGCCGCTGCCCTGCGGGGCCGTCCAGTCGAAGCCGATCACGCCGCCTCCGAGCCAACCCATGTTGATGCGTGGATCGCCGCGCCCGCACCAGTTGGAGTTGGCGTTCGATGCTTGGGTCCGGCACGACAGCGAGCCTCCCGGCGGATCGGCGCTGTGCGAGACGTTGAAAGCGGTCGGCGTCGCGCTGCCGTCCGGCCAGGAGTAGACACGCAGCGTCGAGGTGTTGTAGTGCGAGGCGAAGTACATCGTGCTGCCGGCGCCCTCGACCAGTGCAGGACTGAAGCTGTCCAGGGGAACGGCGTACGCGCCGTAGTTCAGCGCGCCGCCCGAGACGAGCGTCGAGATCGGCAGGCGCAGAACGACGCTCTGCACGAACGGGGTGCCCTGGTACGCGCTGACCTCCATGTGCAGATACGAGGAGGTCGCCGCGATCTTCGGCTGGTCGTACATGACTCCGCTCCAGGCCGCGTTCACCTGCTTCGGCGTCAGGTCCCAGTACGCGAACTGCCTGTTCTCGAGCGCCGTCGCACCCTTCGCGACCGCGACGCGGATCGCGTTCTCACCGGTTGTTGCGCCCTCGATGTACTGGAGGATCCAGACGTACAGGTCCGAGCCGGGGATGTAATACGCGAGCTGGTCGCAGCAGAAGCCGTCGTCTCTCGCCGGCAAGGGGTCGCCTGCGTCGTCGCCGACCGGGTCCATGTAGCTCCACGTGGCACCGGCGTCCTTGGAGGTCGCCGCGCCCCAGTTCCACGTCTGGAGGACGGTGTTGCCGTTCTGCGCGATGCTGGGCTCGTTGGTGAGGCTGGCTTCGCCCAGGGCCGCGTCGGCCACCGGGCGCAGATCAGTGGCCTTGAAGATGTTGACCGCCGCGGGGCGGTAGGAGCGCAAGCGAATGGGCGCGACGATCGGCTTTCCGTGGCGGATCCGCGCGTTGCGATCGACCGGGATGCGAGGCACGACATGCTGCTCGACCTCGTCGGTTCTGACCACCCTGCGTGGTGCTGGAACGCTGCCCTTCAGCTGCCTCGGCTTGCTGAATCGCGAGGGGCCGGCAGTCGCCCTGACTACCGAGCCGCCGTTCAGACGGCTGACGCTGCCGCTTGTGACCCTGACGCTTGCGGCGCTCGCTGCGTCCGCGTTTCGCGAGCTTGCCCCCGAGCTCGGTTGCGCGCGTGGGTTACGGGCGTGGCCGCCCAGGGCCCCCACGAGCACCAGCGCCGTGCAGACGAGCACAGCCCCGAAGCATGCGCCGCGAATCTTCAAGAACCGCTCCCTCCACTTGACCCCGTCACGCAACCCTCGCGTGCTACCCGAACTTGATCGTGGCCGTTTTCGCCATGTCTGTCAAGAGGGCGGAGCGGCGTGGTTTCTGCGGCTCAGCGGCAGTTTGGGAGCCGGAAGGCCCCGATTCGCGTTCGCCAATCGCTTTCCGGCATCGCCGCCGGGACGCACTCGCCGGTGAACCAGAACGTGCAGTCGTCGAGCGGATCGGTTGAGAGCGACGCGTAATCGCCCCAGCGCCCCAGCTGGACGCCGAAGATCGGCTGGAGTGAGCCGTTCCTTGCGGCGAGCGAAGCCTCTAGCGAACGCGGACGCCGGCGCAGGAGGAGCTCTCGTTGCCGGCGGCGTCCTGTGCGCGGACGCAGAACCGGTAGAGGCCGCGCCGCGCGGGCGCGCGCCAGGCGACCCAGTAGGGGACGCTGTCGTCGGTGAGCCGGAGCGGACGCGCGAATCTCTTCACGACCAGCCCTCCCCGGTAGACGAGGATCCGCTCGGCCGTCTCGCCGCGATCGTCCCGTACGCGGTACCGGAGCTTCCCCGTCGTTCGGCGCCGAACCGAGACCGGAAACGCCCGGAGTGTGGGCGCCTGCGTGTCCGCAGCCGGCGGTGGCGGGGGCGGCGGAGGAGGCGCCGCGCTGGAAGCCGAGCCAAGCGCCTCGGCGGACGCGGCTGCCGGCGCGGGGACGCAGCAAACCAGCGCGCCAAGCGCGGCGGCGGCAAGGAGACGTGGCGGCATGGACATCCGAAGCGTCGGTCTCCAGGCTCCATCGGCCGGGTCCGGGTGCTCCTCTACACTCGATTTGGTGTCCACGATCTCGTTCGCACGCGGCGTCCCAGCGCCTGAATGCCTGCCGATCGAAGAGTTGGCCGACTGCGCGAAAGGCGCGATCGAGCGCGACGGGGCGACTGCGCTCTCGTACGGATCGGCCGCCGGTTATGGGCCGCTGCGCACCTGGATCGCGGAACGCCACGGAGTCGAGCCCGAGCGTGTCCTGCTGACGAACGGCTCGCTCCAGGGGTTCGTCTTCCTGGCGACGCACTTGCTCGGCTCCGGTGGCCGGGTGGTCGTGGAAGCTCCCACCTACGACCGGCCGCTCAAGATCCTGGCGAGTCTCGGCGCCGAGATCGTCACCGTGGCCCAGGACGACGACGGGCTCATGGTCGACGCGCTCGAGCAGGAGCTCGAGAGTGGGCCCCCGCCGGCGTTTCTGTACACGATTCCGACCTTTCAAAACCCCAGCGGCCGGACGCTGTCCACCGAGCGGCGGCGGCGCATCGTCGAGCTCGCGCGTGAGCGGAACCTGCTCGTGCTCGAGGACGATCCGTATGGGCTCGTCCGCTTCGAGGGAGAGCCCCCGCCGACGCTGTTCGAGCTCGACGGTGGGGAGCGGATCGCGTATTCGTCTTCTTTCTCGAAGACGATCGCTCCCGGGGTCCGAGTCGGCTACTTCCTCCTGCCCCCGGAGCTGGCGCGGGAGCTCGAGCAGGTTGCGGTCTCGACGTACATCACGCCTGTTCTGGTCGCGCAGGCCATCGTGTGGGAGTTCCTGCGCCGCGGCAAGTTCGAGTCGAACCTGGAGCGCGTGCGTGGCCTGCTGGGAGCGAGGCGTGACGCGATGCTGGTCGCGCTCGAGCGCGAGCTCCCGCCGGGGTCGCGCTGGAGCAAGCCCGAGGGCGGCTACTTCGTCTGGCTCGACCTGCCCGAGGGCACCGACGCCGCGGCATTGCTGACCGAAGCGGAGCGCGCCGGTGTCACGTTCGTGAAGGGCTCGGACTTCTATCCGCCGGGAGTGGGCAGCGCGTCATCCGCGCGCCTGGCCTTCAGCTTCGTCTCTCCGGCCGAGATCGACGAGGGCGTCGGGCGCCTGGCATCGCTGATCCGCGCCAGCAGCGCCGGGCAGAGCCCAACGCTCCTCCAGGCCGCGCCCTAAGGGAGGGCTAGGTCCCGCGTCGCCGCCGGTAGACCTGGGAGAGCAGAACGCCGCCCAGGACGCCGATCGCCAGGCTGAGCAGGATCAGCCAGATCAGCGACACGTGCGCGGTCAGGAAGACGAAGTGCACGCTCACCCGCATCCGGTTCTCGAGCACGAACGCGATCACGTAGGCGCCGATCAGGACGAGGCCGATCACGTGCAGGTACAGCCGGGGCTGCCACTGCTGGACGTCGGGGTCGCCGAGACGGCGTGAGAAGAACCGCATCGACCAGATACTAAGAGGTGGAACGGCGGCTAGGCCGCCGCGCCCGCACGCAGCGATCCCAGCGGGCGCGGCACGAGCCGGGGCTGCTGCGGAGGTGCCAGCGCGCCCCGGCTCTGTGCGCGGAAGGTGGGACATGGTGCCTCGAGGGAGAGGGCACACAGACCGGCGCGACGGAAATAGCAGTCATCGCAGGTTGGTTGACTTGCCTTGCCCATCTTCTCCTTTGCTCGTGCTCCCCACCGCAACCGGACGAGGCGGAACTATACGCCGGTCACGGCGCGAATCAAGGACTCAGGCCGCGAAATTCCCGCAAATTGGGGCGTTCTCTAGTCAGGCAACTCAGGACGTCTCGACGCGTTTTCGAGGCAATGTTGCCAAGTCACGCAACGCCTGTGGAAAGCTCTGCACAGCGATGATGCGAAGCTTTCCCGCGTACCGCCGTGCGACCCGTGCGTTGTCCCCCGCCGGGACGAGGAAGACGTCCACACCTGCCTCGCGCGCGCCGACCGTTTTCTGCTTTACGCCCCCGATTGCGTCCACGGTGCCGTCCGGCTCGAGCGCGCCGGTCGCGGCGATCTTGTAACCGCGATCGACGTCTCGGCCCAGTTCCTCCATGATGTCCAGCGCGAAAGCGAGGCCCGCGGAGGGCCCACCGATGCCGCTCGTCTCGATGTGCACCGCGAGTGGGAGCTTGACCTTGAGGCCTGAGACGATGCCGACGAGGGCCCTGCGGGGATCCTGCGGGTCGGGGACCGTTTTGATCGTGGCCGCGTGCAGGGCTCCGCCGCGCCGAAAGACGATGCGCAGCGGGGTGCCCGGGGAGATGCGGTCGAGGATCCGGCGCAGGTCGCGGGTCGTACGAACTGGGCGGCCGCCCGCGCGCACGATTCGGTCACCCTTCCGCAGCACCCGGGCCGCCGAGGCTCCGTCGAGCGTGCGCCCCACGAGCACGCCGTCCGTGAGGCCGGGCACTCGGTAACCGAGGGCCTGGAGCGCGACTCCGGCCGCGATCTTTTGCGACGACGCCATTTCGGCGAGGTCCCGCTGCTCCTGTTGGTGCTCGCTGACCCCTGGTGCAAGCACCGCGTCGGCGGGGACGAGCGTCGTGTTGGCCGGCCGCAGCTCGCTGAACAAGCGCTCGATCAACCTCGCCTTGCGAAAGCGGACGTCGACGAAGTAGATCCCGCCGCCATCTTTGTTCGGACGCTCGCCGGCGATCTTGACGATCGGATCGAGCGGGTGCGCACGGTCGGGGAGGAACAGGTAGTACCTGTCGGCGGGGACCAAAAACAGAATCGCC